>NZ_CP004078.1:4170909-4490000 GCF_000612505.1 Paenibacillus sabinae T27 | reverse complement strand
TATGGAGAGGTGTCCGAGTTGGCCGAAGGAGCACGATTGGAAATCGTGTAGGCGCCAAAAGCGTCTCGAGGGTTCGAATCCCTCTCTCTCCGCCACTATTTTTTAAGGTATGGCCCGTTGGTCAAGGGGTTAAGACACCTCCCTTTCACGGAGGTAACAGGGGTTCGAATCCCCTACGGGTCACCATTTTCTTCTTAGCCGGGGATGAGAATCCCAAGTGGTTCGTCGGAGCATTGACATCGTTAGGAATACATCGCAGTCGACTCGCTTGCGAGGCGTATCCCCTACGGGTCACCAAATTCTTCTTTATCTGGGATGAGAATCCCGAGTGGTTCGTCGGAACAAACTTGCTTTTCAGTTATGATCTTTGGTAAGATAACAATTGTTCTTTTACGGAGGCTTAGCTCAGCTGGGAGAGCATCTGCCTTACAAGCAGAGGGTCGGGGGTTCGATCCCCTCAGCCTCCACCATAATTCAATACTTTTATTACTGACGCGGGGTGGAGCAGCCCGGTAGCTCGTCGGGCTCATAACCCGAAGGTCGCAGGTTCAAATCCTGCCCCCGCAACCAAATCTTCTTAGTAAGAAGTGCCTCGTGGAACCGTGGTGTAGAGGCCTAACATGCCTGCCTGTCACGCAGGAGATCGCGGGTTCGAATCCCGTCGGTTCCGCCATTTATTTTCAATATGGGTTTGGCTCGGTAGCTCAGTCGGTAGAGCAGAGGACTGAAAATCCTCGTGTCGGCGGTTCGATTCCGTCCCGAGCCACCATGAATTTAACAATTGAATAAGCCGGTGTAGCTCAATTGGTAGAGCAACTGACTTGTAATCAGTAGGTTGGGGGTTCAAGTCCTCTCGCCGGCACCATTTTCCTGGAGGATTAGCGAAGTGGCCAAACGCAGCAGACTGTAAATCTGTTCTCTTACGAGTTCGGTGGTTCGAATCCATCATCCTCCACCAGTTTAGGGGCATAGTTTAAAGGTAGAACAGCGGTCTCCAAAACCGTTAGTGTGGGTTCAATTCCTGCTGCCCCTGCCAATATATTTCAGCATTCCATATCCTATGGCGGTCGTGGCGAAGGGGTTAACGCACCGGATTGTGGCTCCGGCATTCGTGGGTTCAAGTCCCATCGATCGCCCCATATTATTAAATGGAATGCATTGGGGATTAGCCAAGCGGTAAGGCAACGGACTTTGACTCCGTCATGCATAGGTTCGAATCCTATATCCCCAGCCATTTCGCGGACGTGGCTCAGCGGTAGAGCATCGCCTTGCCAAGGCGAGGGTCGCGGGTTCGATTCCCGTCGTCCGCTCCATCTTCATACGGCGCCATAGCCAAGTGGTAAGGCACAGCTCTGCAAAAGCTCTACCCCCAGTTCGAATCTGGGTGGCGCCTCCATTGCTTTATTAAGAGGAAATGAGATCATTTCCATGATTTACGCCGGTGTGGCGGAACTGGCAGACGCGCGCGACTCAAAATCGTGAGGGAAACCGTGGAGGTTCGAGTCCTCTCACCGGCATCAAAAATCCGTTAGATTAACGGTGATTTAAACGCTGATTGAACGCTGATTTATAGCGCTTCGGTCAGCGTTTTTACGTTTAGTAATACGCAATAGAATAGCGCGGTAAATCGGCCCACCGCGCACGACTTAAATCGTATCCAACGTTTCCTCCGGCGTGTCCCTCAACGAATACGCGAACGATTGGAGAACGAAAAATGGCACGTAGAAAGAACACGCTCACCTTCGAAGATGTTACTCCGCAAGCCCAACCGGTTTATGCCGTCGACGACTTCGATAGCGCTATGGATTTATTTTTGCGCGACGGTAAAATCCGGAATATTAGCCCGCATACACTCGGATTCTACCGACAGGAACTCGGTAAGTTCCGGCGTATCCTCGACAAGCAACGTATGCCCACCGATCCAAGCAAGATAACGGAGAAGACCGTAAAAGAAAACGTAATCCTCTATTTGATGGACGACGGCCAGAAAGAAACGTCTATTAATTGCGTACTCCGGGCCGCCCGTGCGTTGTTCAACTTCCTCGTACGGGAGGGTTATTTAACGCAGAGCCCTATGCGCAAGATGACGCTAATTAAGCAGAAGAAGACCGTCGTCGCTACGTTTACCCCGGACCAGCTTCGCCTATTAATCGCGCAGCCGGACCAGAAGACGTTCGTCGGCGTTCGGGACCGTACGATGATTATGCTATTTGCGGAAACCGGCGTCCGCGTCCGCGAGCTTACCGAAATCAAGACGACCGATATTAACTGGCGTGACGGCGTAATCAAGATCGACGGAAAGGGCTATAAGCAGCGCCTCGTACCGTTTCAGGCGACCATGCGTAAAGAACTTGCGAGGTATCTAAATCTACGCGGAACGCTTGAGCACGACAACCTTTTCGTCACGATCGATAACACTCCGCTGACCGTACGACAGGTGCAGGAACAAGTCGCGTTCTACGGGCGTAGAGCGGGCATTAAAGGAGTCCGGTGCTCACCACATACCCTGCGCCATACGTTCGCTAAAATGAGTGTTCAGAACGGCGCTGATGTGTTCGCGCTGCAGGCTGTGCTCGGCCATGCTACGTTAGACCAGGTGCGTACGTACGTGAACCTATTTAGTAATGAGGTGCGTGACGAGCATCGGAAATTCAGTCCGCTTGAGCGGATGTACTAAGTATGAAAAGTCGAAATGGTAAGCGTCTAACAGACCGCCTTTGCTACTATACCGGAAAACTTGAACAGTACGGCGGCCGACTCCGTGCTGACCGTAATTATGACGCTAATTATATGCGGCGGTCCCGTCTAATGAGTTACCGTAACCGAACGTTTAAGCTACTGAATCTGGAAAAGGTGCGGGAGCTTAGAAAGGCGCGAAGGGAGGGGCGGTATTGAACGTTATATTACGCGAACTGACCGCGTTAATGCCGGGCGAAACGCGTATCATTTTCGTATACGGTCGGGCGATAGCGGTCAAATTGGCAGACGAAACTGATATTAAGGAAGTGTTACAAGAATGGATTACAAAGAAAAAAGAAAAATGATACTTGAAACGCGGGGAGCGAAAGAAAAGCTAGACATGCAGTCCGCTACCAATATGTTTATTAGATCACGCAAACTCAAAAACCTGACCGGAAACACGGTAGCATCCTATGAGCAAGCTCTAGCAAAGTTTAACGCTTTTATGGATGAGAATGATATTGGAAAAGTTAATGACGTAATCCTAGAAGACATCCAAGAGTTTATACAAACGAGGCATGACGAGGGGAACAGCGCACCAACAATCAATAAGTATATCCGAAGTTTGCGCGCATTCTTTAATTTCTTATTGAGTTCAGGGTACCTATCAGAGAATCCAATGGAGGCAATCGATAAGCTCGTCGAGGAGAAACGGATATTGCGTACGTTGAGCCGCGAGCAAGTTATGGCTCTCCTTGAGGCCCCAAACCGATCAACGCCCGCAGGCTACCGTAATTACGTTTTCATACTGCTGTTGTTGGATACGGGTATGCGCCTAGAAGAAGCGCTGACTTTCCGCGTAAACGATGTATTTTGGCAGGAGCGCGTAATCCAGGTCTTCGGAAAATGGCGCCGAGAGCGTTTAATTCCGTTTAGTGACGTGCTGTCCGTTCATTTACGAGAGTACCTGGAACTGCGCGGTGATTCCGAAAATGACGTATTCTTCTTAAACGTAGACGGGCAGCCGCTAAAACGCCGGACCGTACAGGAGGAGATATCGGATTATGGAAAATTGGCGGGGATCAAGGGCGTCCGCGTGTCGTGTCATACGTTACGTTATACATTCGCGCGAAATTACGTACTCAATTCTGGAGACGTAGTAAGCCTAATGCGGATCATGGGTCATAAATCGCTACATATGGCCCAACTCTACACAGAGATGTTCCAGACCGATATCTCAAAGCAACACGATAAATTTTCACCAGTCAGTTCGATCTTTAATTAACGTAAATAGCAGCACAAAACTATAACAATAGCGCTCGGTCCTTCGCGGATCGGGCGCTATTTTTGCGTAATCCCTTTATCTCCCGTACAATCAACGTTGGTATGTAAGGGAGGAGACAACGTGGACAGACGAATAGGTAAACGTTACAAATTTAATCGGGACACGAAGGGAGCGGATAAGCAGCTAGACGATTTATTTGCAATTTTTATTAATGCCAAAGCTTCCGAAGGTCGGTCTAAGCGTACTATTGAATCTTATACGGAATATTACCGTTACTTCTGCAATTATATGGATAGTGTAGGAATTGAGCGGACATTTACGGCCGTAACGCCGAACGCGTTGCGGGCGTACATGAACTGGATGCTGCACGGACAACGGAAGTGGGAAGGCCACCCACACAAGTCGGAAGAGAATATGACGCTGGGGCTGTCTCCAGTCACCGTCAACACGAAGATGAAGGCGATTAAAGCGATGTTCCGCTTTCTGCATGAGGAGGGCGTTATCGACTATAATCCGGCCGCGAGAATCGGGAAAGTTCCGGAGCCTGAAAAGAAGATACGGATACTCACCGTAGATGAGATGCAGCGATTACTTGATGCGCCAGATAAGCGGACTTATGCCGGCTTTCGGGACTATACTGCGATGCACGTCCTTATTGATTCGTTCGCGCGCGTTGGAGAGTTATTGTCGCTCCGCGAGTCGAGTATCGACTTCAAGATCGGGATGGTTCACTTTGACGCGGAGATCGTTAAGACGCGGAGGGGGCGGTCGGTCCCGGTTTCCGACTACACGCTGCGATTGCTAAAAGAGCTTATCAAAGAGAACGCGGACTTTGAATCGGATTATCTATTTTTGTCCAACTACGGCGAGCCTTTGCGGGATGACCGGCTGCGCGACCGAATCAAACAGCACGCGAAAAAGGCCGGCATTGACGCCAACGTGTTTTTGCACCTGTTCCGCCATACATCCGCGACAATATTCATGGAGAAGGGCGGTTCACTTCGCCATTTGGCCGCGATATTGGGCCATACGGACCCGCGATCGACGATGCGCTATACAACGCCGTCTGACCGGGCATTGAAGGCGCAGCATAACGCGTTTTCACCGTTAAATGACGTCCTGAGTCCGCTCAAAAAGCCCCGCAAGACCAAACGTAAGCAATAACGAAAATAGCCGGAAAGCCCCGCGAGGAGCCGACCGGCTTTTTCTTCGTTTAAGGGGCGTATACGTTGACGGTTATAACGCGCTCTACTGCTCGTCGTTATCGACATTGTCTTTAATATTAATAATCCCAAAATTTCTGATGTATTCTTTAAGAAGTGGGTCAACAAATGCGTAAACGCCTTTGTCAACACGAGTAATCGTTTCTCTTTCGATCAAATTAGATATATTTGTGCTAAATTGTTTTTGATCGTAGCCTATGTGTCGAGATATGAAATCTAATGGAACATAAGGCCCTTCATACTTTGCCATCGCTTCAAGTATTTTTTGATATTTACCATAGCCTGCCTTTTCGAGCAGAGATTTTAGTTTATTCTTTTTCACGTCAGTTACAACTCGTTTTTTAGCCTTATTAAAAGTCTCTATGGTGATTTGCTTCGAACTAGCTTCAGACAGCATTTCGCTCCCAAGAATGTGAACCGGTTCTGGAAACCCCGATGAGAGTTCAAATACAGCATCGAGCACAATCCTGTCAAATGTAAATCCAACACCGCAGAACCCTGTGGAAAGAATATCAGAGGTTTCAGATTTAGTTAGTCTTGGGATTGGAACGTCTCTAAACGTTCTAAAAACAGATCCGTGGTCTACCTCGAGTTTTTGGATAGCTCCCGTAATCCCTGCACAAAAGAACCCAACCTTTTTTATTCCTTCCCTACTAAGTTTCTCAGTAGCAAGCTTAAAGAATGTCGCTATCCCAGAGTCTGGGCGTACCCTATCCAGTTCATCAATGAAAAGTATTATCCCCTGTTTTTTGCCGTCTATTACTGCCTTATAGCTTTTCTTTATAATGTCGCAAAAGTCATTGACTAGGTCTGCCACAGTCTTTTCCTTCTGAACAGATGATCCTACTTTGAGACCATATAAATCAAGTTCAAGATTGAACTTACCGAATAGCTTTGAAATATTTCCTTCGAGGTCTCTCAGTAGTCCAGATACGATATGCTCAGGTGTTTGATCATAGTTAGCGTCGTGCCACGCGATAATGTAATTAAAAGCATCATAACCAATATCGATATCAAGCTTATTAACGAGGCGGTTGTCACCTGTCGCAAGCATCCGCGTCTGTAATAGGAGTGAACTTTTTCCCATTCCCCGATCGCCTGTGATAATGGTGTGTTTTGGGTTGCTGTTCGCAATCTGAAAAAGTGAATCGGCGACTTCATCGACTTGGATTTCTCTTCCAGAAAATCTATCGGGATCGTCAACAGGCCTATTTGGGAAAAAAGGATCAACGAATCTTTTCTTATGCATTTTCTGCGCTCCTATAATATTGGATTCACTGCTATTACTTCTATTATACAACATTTTATTTCTATAAAAATACAATTGGTAGTGTCGAAATAGTTTCGGATATGTATTAACAATTTAACGAGAGTCAGGCGCTTTTCGTCGTTATATTACCGTTGATTTTCCGTTGAATTAGCCGCGTACAGCCTTCCGGAGTATTAGCAGAAGGGTGAGGAGTATAGTCGCTGATTTCACAGTGATTCTACGCAAAAAGACCGTCCGTTAATCGGCGCGGTCCTCTTCGTCTTCTATGTATTCGATCAAATCGCCGGGCTTAACTTTCAACTTGCGGCATAGTTTGTCAAGCGTCGGAAAGTCAATACGATTGTTCGCGTTGTTTGCGAGCGCCTTGACCGTGTTCCGATTAATCTCGGTGATCTCCACAATATCCTTCTGTTCTAATCCCCGCGCCTTCATCAGCTTATCCAACGAAAATCTAATCACAGAAATTCCTCCAATAAATTAGCGTAAACTAGTTGACAACATTACGAATAGGCGTTAAGATGATATCAAGTTAACAAGTAATCTAGTTTACATGATATCTTGTCAAATAGTTATACGCCGATTGTACCATAAGGTTTCACCATTATAAAGGAGGATTCCGCAATGCCTAATCTTATCTCAATTCTGACTGCTGTCGAAGTCTCCCCGTCACCTAGCCGTGCCTATTCCCGCGTAGCCATACGTAACCGCCGCTCCGCACTCAAGTCCGCGTTATGGTTAGTCCTCAAGGCGTCAGCAACGTTGTCCGCCGTATTTGTCCGTGAATTATTCCTTTAATAACGGAGGTAAAACGCATGAAACTCGAACTTGATTTCGCGCTCGAATCGATTCGTAAAGCAACGCCAGACTGCCGCGCAGCCGCGCTCGGAGTGATTACGGCAGTTGTCAACGCGGACCATTCGCCATTTGCGAAGGTGAGTAACGTTAAGACCGTACTGGCCGCGCTCGATACTGTACTGGCGGAGAACAGACGGAGTCAGAAGGTCGCGCAATGAGCATAAAGCCCATAACGCTGACCTACGTTTACAACGACGAAGAGGAGCCGCTGACCGAAACGCTGCCCGCGTACCTTATCGGAGAGGACCGCGCGATGTTCGTGTCCGACCGGTTGCTATGGGCGCTAGAAGTACGCCAGAGCGATACTGATCCGGATACATACGTCGGAGGTGACGCGGATGCCAGCTTGATTATCGCGGAGGACGTAGAGGGCTCGGCCGCCGACGTTATATTGCCGCTGATTGAACGGTGGAGCGGGATGACTGCGCTGGATTTCATTTTACGCGACCTGATTGACGCGCCGCTTCTGGAACTGGGGCTGCAGATATGAAGCCGTCTAGCGACCGCTTTCACGCAGATTGACACCGCCTGATGAGTCCGCAGCGGAGCGGACGAAACCGGGGCTAGCGCTTCCGGTCGCGGACTTACCGCAAATCATATTATAGCCGACGGGCTCAAAACGCTAGGAGGTCATCTTGGAACGAACGTTTGGGATTTCATTTTACCGTCAACCTCGTCTTGATCGTCACTTCATCGTACGCTACGCCCACGAACAAATCGCAATCCCCGCGGACTTCTTCTTCGGCGCTCTGCCTGACGTAGACATGTGCGCCACAACTGGTTTCACCACCGTAACCGCTTCGCAACTCCTCGAACTCGGCCTTGGCCTACCGGCCGGCAGCGTTAAGTATTTCCGTGTGTTCCCCGCTGATGCCGCCGATCGCTCACTATATTTCGCCCATCTATCCGGAACAAAACAGAATATCGTTGTAAGCCGCGCAGCCCTCGCTAAAACGGTTGGCATTACCGGTTTTGCTGACGTTGGCGTTACGCCAGCCTTGAGCACAGCGCAGGTTTATGACGTTGGGTTCGCGGTGCCAACCGCAGAAATGGAGGTCGCCGCCAATGACTGCGCCATTCCAGCCTAAAACGTTCCAATGGGTAAGCGGCAGCAATCCGGAGGACAACGATTTCTTTACGGGTATCATTGTCTCCGAGTTCAACGGACAACTAGCCGGACTCTACCGTGTACAAGACGGTAATGCCGAAATTGCCGTTGTTGAGCCGACTGCGACTGCTGGCCTCTACCGTATTGTAGGCGCTGGCCTCATTTTGCAGACGCGCGAACCACTGGATACGCTGGCTGCACGCCTGCGTAATCTCTCCGCGCTCGATATGCTCGCCTTTACGCTTGCGCCGTGCTACGACATGCCGGCGGAAATACCGGTCCCATCCGCTTACGCCGCGATTGAGTCCGTACAACTCGTAAGCTAAACCGTATTCCCTCGATTAAACTCGGGGTCGACGTCGACCCGAAGGCGCGCCAACGATTGACGGTGTGCTTAACTTTCAGCAGACCCATGTCCGCGACTTCCGGTTGCCGCCGGAGGATAAGCCTCGCGGACCGATTCACACCGCCGATTTACGCAAACACTTCGGCAAACAACGTAACACTCCGGCCTTTAGCGCCAACTATTGGCCGGACCCAATTACGCTTACTCCTGCGGCTGCGGGTTTCTAGGGCCCGTTCAGGCACAGCCGCGTTATTGATAGAGGCGGACGACTTCGACATGGCAACGTGGTCGTCCGCTTTGTGTTATACCGTTAAATACGGAACGAGTGTTCGATTGGTTTCAATCTTTTCAAGATTTTTGCGGTAAAGTGTGCGAAACAGCGTCCGAGTGGCGGATATATAAGTGTACAACAAAGCGAAAGGCGCTGACGCACGCATGAACAAACGCACACCGCTACCAAACGGCAAACAAACACTGATCGCCGGACGTGTTGTACACAGAATAGACATAATTATCGTAATAACAACGTACCTAAGTACGAAATTAGCGTCCGTATCTAATTATACGGATAAAGTTTCCGCAAATGGTGCGGGGAGCCGATCTGATTACCAATAAGGAAGGGTAGAACGAAAAAAGTTCTGCGGTAAGTGTGCGAAACGCTATCGGACGTCGTTGAAGTAGGTAGACGTGTGGGATTCCGCTTGACTATAAAATTTGAAACGATAAGGGAGACGATCGACGTGACAATCATCTCTAAAGGTGAAAATGGTGTTACAACATGAAAGGAGTTGACACACATGAACGGACGAGGGCCGCTTCCTAACGATAAACAAACGCTGCTCGACGGACCCGGCGGATTTGAAGTCTATAACCGCGAACTCGTCCGAAAGGTATTCCCGCGCATCATCCGAGAAGTTTACGACGACGTATATGCAGACGCACGCCGTAAGCCTGAAATACGCGACCTATACGCGTTCTACTTCACGTTGCAGTCGTATATCGACGGAAACTACCTTCGGGCTGATGGAACGGTAAATGACCGTTTTGGGGCGTGCTTCATCGCGTACGACATGCTGACGAGTACGCTACGTATCGATCGCAACCGGATTAAGTTTCTCGCGGACGTGCTTGAAACTAACGGGATTATCCGGACGGCTACGCATTACGAAAGGCTGCGGCGCTTCAAATGGTATTTTCCGTCGTACTGTCCGCGAATAACGGATGACGGATACATTGTCGACGAGGACGGCGCGATTGTTACGCCGGACTTCGGAGTCTACCGGAAGAAGGCGGCCTAGCACGGTAGTATGTCCAGGACGGACTTACCGTAGTATGCGCAGGACATACGAAGCTTAGTATGTCCTAGACGGACTGTAAAGATAGAAAGGTTGTAAAAGAGAAAGGTGTAAGAGAGAAACAAAACATTACGCGTCGTCATTCAGTCGCTAACGCTCCTTCATTCCTAGCGGCCGACAATACCTAATACATTTTGAGCGCGTAAAATAGTTCGGACGCGTAAGCGGACGATGAGGAACGAAGTGACGAAGCAGAACGAGAACGCGAGTAATATCCAAAGGTTAATAATCGGGAAATGCGCTGTTCTGCATCCCGTTAACATAGATCATTAAACAAAAAGGAGGATTACCAGTTGCTTGACGTACTAGAACGGCCGACCGAGATTCACTATGTACCGCCGTCATCACTTGTTGAACATCCGGAAGCCTGGCGCATCCCGGAAATGTCTCCGGAGGAATGGGCGGATTTCAACGAAAGTGTACGAAGCCGTGGCGCAGTCACAGACCCGGTATTCGCGTTGCCGGACGGGCGCGTTTTTGACGGAAGGCACCGTCTGCGCGCCGCGAAAGAAAACGAACTGCCCACGCTTCCCGTGATTACGTGGGACATAACGGAAGACAATGCGTTAGATCGGATGCGTCAGTCAGCCACAGAGAGGAGGTCGTTACTTACCGGGCAGAAGGTAATGATTAATCTTGAATTTGGGGAACTTCTCCAAAGACTCAGGGAAGAGGCAAGAAACCGCCAAGGGGAGCGGACCGACTTGTCTGCAGTATTGCGGGGAAGTTCGGGAGATAGCGACGAGCGTACGAGCGAGGTGGCGGAGCACATTGCGCAGTTGTCAGGCACCTCGGCGCGAAACGTCTACAAGGCGCAGGCGGTATTACGCGAGGCTCCCGATTTGGCGGAGCGCATCAAGTCCGGAGAAATCACGATCAATCGCGCGGAGACGGAGTTACGCAAACGGAAGCAGTCGGAGCAACCGGCTGACGAACCAAAGCCCCCTCCCAAAGCCCCGAGGTCGCCCGAGCACGAGAAGCTCGGAAAGATTGGACGGGAAATAGAAGCGCTAGGCACGCTGCAGCCTATTCCCGGCGAGTCACCGCTCAGCCCGAGCAACCTCGTTCGATACCACCTGGACAACGACGTACTGGCGTTTGCCCGGGGCATGTGCGTAAGTTTCGAGGCATTCTACGACGGCGTCGACGATGAGACTACGGAACAATACGTCACACGTATTAAACGCATAATGCTCGGCTGTTCGCTAATCGTGAGCAAGTTTGATAACGACGAGACTGTGCGCGCTCTGTACGAGCAACTGGCGTATTTGGTAGAGGGTACGTGTTCAGACGAAGGTACCGCCGCAATTACAAAAACCATAACCGAAGGGAGAAAACAAAATGAAGAACGAGAGAATGGCTGAGGGAATCTTTAGGGATTTTGAAAAGAGAGTCGAGGACAAAACTAAGACGAGCTTCGCCTTAGTAGCAGAGTCTACGGCTTCCGATTTGGTGCTAAACTCCCCTTACGTATCTGATCACTTCGTTAAACACGGTCTCTTTGACAGAGGGGAGCATACGCGATTCGCACCGGTATTTTCAGCTAATCTGTATACGCAGCTCTACGGAACGAGCGAAGGGCGTGGACATAAACTCACGACAGTTACCGCTAACAAAAGAGCGGAAGCCGTCACGGGGCACGCGTTAAGAAATTTCCGAACGCTTACAGCCAAAGTGAAGGCCCGGCGTAAAACGGATAACGACCTTTACCTCGGAATACGTGACGCTGCCCTCGTAGAGAGCATTCAATGCGACTTTATCGCAGGCACGCCGCTCAGCGAACAGGCGGAGGCGGCGGCCGGTATATCACTAATGCGTCGTTTCTCGCGCGAACTACCGAAATTCCGCCAGTTCTTAGCGTTGCTGGGCGTCGACACCCGCGATGCAGCGGCCTTACGGCAATTTGCGAGCGAGGGTAAACTGCGCGAATACCTGCAGTATTTCTACAGTGATTCGCTGTACTTCCAACGTCGTCAGGGAATCCTCGTACAGAAAGAAGCACTCGCGGATACGACCGATACTGCGATCGCCCTACGCAGAACCAAAGGCGCGATCTTTACGGAGGGAGCGATTGCCCACGCAATAGACAAGCTGGGGCTTAGCCATGACGCGATATTTGAGCGGTTGGAAAGCCGCCGCGCGGCGTAGCTCGGTTAGCGCTGAATAACATCTGCCGGCGAGAGCCGTTAACATAGATAACAAACCTAAAGGAGCGATTTTTAATGAACAAAACGATTACAGAGACGATGACCATTCAGGAACACGAAGCGCGTGAGGCAGCGGTGGCACAAGCGTATGCTGCGCAGGATGACTATTTCGTGCTTGGGGAGTGTATCGTCGGTTTCATTCACGATAAAGGGTTAGGGGATGAGTTCTTGGCCTACCTAGCATCTAGGGACGGGCGAACTGATGGCGTAGTCGTGCCGGCTGACCTGTTGTCCAACATTGCGGAGGCACTACTAGTGTGCGCAGAAGAGAGCAAGAAGTAGCCTGTTAAAACGAGGGGTCTCTGCGGATTCGCGGATACCCCTACTATGTAATTCGGAAGAATGCGCCTGACTAACCGGGAGTGGACGCCGACGGCTGCGGACTTACTACGGGAGATTAGCGCAGGAAAGCGTGAGGATGGCGTAGGGTATCGGATCAGCGCGAAGGGTGGACGTAAGGTAACGGTGATAGCGGACGAGAGCGGGCGGCTTGCGTATGTGGAGGCGTGGCATTTAAGACCGGAGTGATCGAAGTCCCATAACTTACCGTCTCTCCCCGGTGCACCAACGCGCTATAATCGGAGTGGAGGCGGTTTTATGTTCATATCCCCGATGTTACTCGAAACAGCGGTCGCCCCGTTCTCAGACTCGCGCTATATTTTCGAGCCGAAGATTGACGGACACCGCTTAATATACTCGCAAGATACCGGCAACGTGCGCCTATATACACGCCATAACAACGAATGTACACGCCAATATCCGGAAATAAACGGCTCTACCGGCACACTATTCCCGTATGATGTACTACTTGACGGTGAAATCGCGTGCGTAGATCCGCTGACCGGCGCGGTTGACTTCGAATCCGTAATGTCGCGTTTCCAGGCGAAACGGGCGGATAAGATACGGCAGCTCACGAAGGAATTGCCGGTCACGTTCGTTGTATTCGATATTCTGCGCTATAAAGGCGAAGACGTGCGTAACTTACCGCTTCTGGAACGGAAGGCCATACTCGCTAGGCTATCGTTGCCTAGCGCTAATTTCGGCGTGATCCCATACGTTGAGGGAGCGGGCGAGGCGCTGTTTGCACAGATGCAGGCGCGCAACATGGAAGGCGTGGTCGCCAAGCGGAAGGACAGCGTATATGTCAGCCGCCGGCACTCCGCGTGGCAAAAGGTCATTAACTGGACGTACGCCGACGTATTCATAACGGGCTACCGTAAGGGTGATTTCGGATGGCTGGCGTCAGTTGCGGACGATCGCGGAAAGTTACGGCCCGCCGGCATAATCGAGTTTGGCGCGACGCCTACGCATAAGCGGGCGTTCTATGGCGTTGTGAAGCCGCTAATTACCGGCGAGGACCGTGAGTTTGTGCGCTTGGAGCCGCGCATACGGGCGCGTGTTAAGATACGTAATTGGACAAAAGCGGGGATGCTGCGTAGTCCGGTGTTTACGGAGTTTATCGTTTAAGCCCTTTATATTCGTATGGGATTGCGTTAGGGAAGGCGCGTTTCCACAGTTCGAACGTCTTAAAAAGATTCCTTTACATCGTTTTAAATTCGTACTCGCTGCGCATATAGTACGTGCCGGCCACTTTAACGCAATTTGGCGTATACTTCTCAATCACTCCGCTACGCTCCGGGGCTTCGTTACGCCCGTCCTTCTCGCGCACAGTGACGCGGGCTTGCGCTAGGGCTGCCGCAAATAGTTCGATAAAACCGTCCTTTCTGCGGTTGTATTACGTTAAATATTCGCTGTGATGACGCTAGGCTCCTTCCGGGAGACGGCGTCTTTTTTGCGTTGTAGGGAACGGATGAGGTTGCATTTTATGCAATCTCAAAGCTATATAGGCGAGGCCCGGTAAAATCCGGGCACAACCCGTTTGGGCTTTGCGCCCGAACTTGTGAGGCTTACGAACGACGCGGGTAGACTCCGGTTGCCCTTACGAATATTTGAGAGGAGAGTGCGAAGATGAAATATGCTATCAAGGTGATTGACGCTAAAGGAAACGAATTTTTGCTGTGCGAAGAGGGGAAAGATTCGTTCCAGACGTTCGAGGAGTATGCCGACGCTGACGATTTTAACTACGACTTTGAGCAGACGCTTGATTCCGAAATGAGCAGCGTTGTTGTCGAGTTTAACTAAGGGAGGGCTTACGTATGGGAAACGCTTATCTTTACTGCTATTCGCCCGCTATGTTCCACTTTCTACGAGCGGCCGGACACCGATATATCTGCGTAGGGCTAAACGAGAAGACTGGCGGACGCTTCTGGCTGTTCGCAAAGGACGACGCGGTTAGACGAACGCTTGACGAATATGACGCAAATAAGTAACGGATAAATTTACGTGGAGTGTGGAGTATGAGTAAACAATTCCGCGCGTTGGCCGAAGAAGCCGCGCATAAAAAATCAACGTGTCTGGACCGTGGGCATTACGCTCCGGTCCCGCACGACCTGTTCCGCCGGTTAATACCGATCGCGCGCGAGTACGATAAAGGCAACGTTCACATGGCGGCGCTGTATACGTACCTGCTAGCGATGGTTAACGGACAGCCGGACAATGACCGGTACATGAGCGCGTTCCCGTCCGTACAGCGTATTGCTGACGAGACAGGGATCGGGCGTAACCGGATTAAACCGTTGTGTGACGTGCTGGAAGCGGTCGGGCTCGTTAAGTCTGCGATGGACTATACGTCGAACAAGCGCGACAAGCTGTATTATCCGCAGTATTATAGCGCTCTGACTGACGAGGAGATTCGCGCCAATTTAGACGTTCTATACGGTCATTCACCGGAGAGTGATTTACCTAATGCACTGTAGAGTGAATTACCTAAATCACCGGAGAGTGACGGTAATAAGAACTAACGTAATAATAACGAACATGTAAGAACAAACAAAACATTACGCGTCGTCATTCAGTCGCTTACGCTCCTTCATTCCTAGCGGCCGGTAAGTAATAGTAATTTAGTGCGCATAAAAGATATTCCGAAGGAATGTAAGTGACTGAGGGGATGAGGGCAAAGCCCGAATCCAAGGAAGTTAAGAGGAAACCTTTGTTAGCAATATACATGAGGATTATTCAAGGAAGTATCTCATGTAGGCAAAGACAAAGAATAGCGCAGATAAAGAAACGGAGGAACGCGTAATGTACTACGTATGGGTAGCGTTATGTATCGTTCACGCTGCGTTAGCTGCAGCGGGATTATACGCAGACTTACGCTTTAGACTGCGGTACAAGGAGCGCGTAGATTACTTTAATCTAGCGTTTATATGCGTACTGCCTGCGTTATATTGGGCGCTTGTGTACGTGTTTAGTCGTTACAAAGGCGGATGGATTTAAAGCGTTAATATACGTCGTTCTTACGCTTTGCCTGAGCGTGAGAGCGGCGCTTTAATAGCGCGGAAGTATAAACGTTAGAGTCACGTACATGAACGCTAATACACAGCGATAGAAAGCGTCAGTGTAACGTAGTCAATAAGTATAGCGTTTATACTTGCGCATTATTAGAAGGAACGCGACTAAGCGGGGAGAGCGTAGGGGTTCCGTTCGGTAACGAGTAAGTAGCTAACGACTGCTGGCGGCTCCGGCCGGACGCCCTACGAAAACTCACGGGGTCATAGAAAAGAGCGCCTTATTGACGCTCCTTCAACGCTCTATATAACGTAGCCTTTGTCACGCCGGTCATTTCCGTTATCTCCGTTACTGTGTGCGCTTGAGTATCGTACAGCTTAACGGCTTGCGCTACCTTCTTGCGGTCCGTCTTCGGGCGTCCACCGTTACGGCCGCGTGCTCTACTGGCGGCTAGGCCGGCGCGAGTACGTTCAACGATTACGTTGCGCTCGAACTCGGCGAATACAGCGAGCATACCGAAGAACGCGCGTCCTACAGCGGTAGATGTATCGATATTATCGTTGAGGCTGACGAACTCGGCACCGCGCCTTTGTATCTCATCTAGCGTTGATATTAGCTTAACGGTTGAGCGCGCTAGTCGGTCGAGTTTATATACGACAATCATGTCGCCGGCTCGCAGTAAGTCCATTACACGCGCTAGTTCTACGCGATCATCCTTTGAGCCTGAAGCTTTCTCCGTATAGACGCGTTCACATCCGGCAGCGGTCAACGCATCTATTTGCATATCTAACGATTGGTCAGCGGTTGATACCCGAGCATATCCGATCTTCACTATGTATCGCCTCCGTAAATGTATCGTATCATAAACACGTATGGGAATGCAACGTATATATTGATACGGGTATTGAAACGATTATAGTACGCGATGGCACGCTTATTGGGCGTGTTTATTTTCGTTGCATATACGCTCGTTTTTGGAACGTTATAAACGCCTGCTTTAGTACGGTGACGCCCCCAAGCGGTACAGTGATAACGCCCCGACTGCCGTTCAGAATTTGCGCACAAAATTTTTAACTCGGGCAGCAACGGAGCCCCACCGCTCACGCTCCGCATTTCTGCCGTAAATCCACGTCAAATTAGCGCGTTTCGTACGTTCTGGGACTATTCGTACTCCCACGTACGCAAGGCGCTAATTTCACGTTAAAAATCAACGAAGGAGGAACGCAGTATGTCCGATAAGAAAAAGGCCGCTCTCGAATCGCGCTTAGATGGCCGCCAAATCAAGGCCGCGCTACTGTGTGTAGAGCGCGAATTTTCCGCCGAAGAAGACCGCTTAACATTCGATGAGATCGCGGCTGAAATCGGCGTATCCCGCAAGACGCTGCACCAATGGCGGACGCAGAAACGTGCCTTTATCGATTACGTCAACTATCTAGCGGATGACTTTTTAGCGGCGGATCGCGCGAAAGTATACCGCCAACTCATGCGCGCTATTGACGGACAGCAACCGTCGATCAAGGCGATTGACCTTTTCTTCCGCAGATTCGGCCTTATTACGCAGCAGGTCGCAGTCGAAACGAAAGAGGCCGGTAGCGCTCGGTCAAACGAGGAACTGGCGGCTGAACTTGACGAGCTTGACGAATTGCTCGGAGAGACACCGGAAAATTAACGAAGGAGGTGCGTTCGCATCGCATGGGTAAACGATGAGTGGCTCGATAAACTGGCGCGTGCCGAACGCATCAAACTCGTATCGGAACGCGCTAAGAAACTGCGCGAACTCGTACGGACCGGTCGCGCAACAACGTATCACGAAGAGTCATTGCGGGCGGATATCGCGGAATTAAAGCGGTTGAAACGGATTGACCGCGCAGAGGATGACGTCGCTTACTTTACGTACGAGTACCTATCGGACTCCGGAAACCCGGATAACGAGGACAACATCGTACGCAACGGGGAGGACGGAACGCCCCACGATTCGCTCGATGAAATAGCACCGATACACGCGGAGTTCTTTGCGCTATGTAATCACGTCGATCACGTTGAGCGTAATGCGCGTTTAGCAATCGCGGCGGCGCGGGGTCATTCTAAGTCCGGCATGTTCTCGAACTCGTTTCCGCTGCATCAGGCCGCTTACCGAAAGCGGCGATACATACTTGTCATATCGGAAACGGACACGCTATCGAAAAAGCTGATTGGCTGGATAAACAAGCAGCTTAAATTTAACGAAAAACTGCGCGCTGACTTTGGGCCGCTCCTCCACGAGCGCAATAATCAAAACGAGAAGGACAACGAAGAGGCGTTCATTACGTTATCCGGTACGCTCGTTGAGGCGTCATCTTCTGGCAAACAACTACGCGGTAAGCGTCACGGCTCCTACCGTCCAGACCTCGTTATCGTCGACGATCCATCCTCGCAAAATAACGAAAGCACGAAGGAAGCGCGCGAGAAGTTGATTCACTGGTTCAACTCCGTAGTGGTTCCGATCGGAACGAAAGCGACCGCAATTATACTCGTCGGAACGATGGTTAGCGCGACCGGCCTGCTTAATCACGTTCTCAAGCGCCGCGACTTTGAATCGTCATTTCACGGTGCGGTCGTATCGGAGCCGGAAAATCCGCAACTTTGGGAGCAGTATTGCGAAATATACGCACGCTGCGAAGACATGGCGGAGGCCGACACATTCTACGCGGAGAACAGGGAAGCGCTCGAAGCTGGCGTCGAACTGGCGTGGCCTTGGCGCTGGACCTATCGTGCGCTCATGCACGAAAAGGTTAACATGGGTACGCGCGCTTATAATAGCGAATTTCGAAACCTGGCGTTCAGCGAAGACGAGCAATTCTTCTTCCCGGACACGTACGGCTACTATCGGTTTGAATACGAAGGTGGACACCGATATATCCGGTACGAAGACCTACGCATACCGGTCGAAGACTTAACGGTATCAGGTGCGTGGGATATTGCGCAAGGGAAGAACGCGCGGTCCTGTTACAACGCGGTGATTACGGTCGGCCGTCACGAAAAGACCGGACATATTTTTGTCTTGGACGAATACGCGTCGAAAGAGCAGCCGCATAAATATATCGACTTAATCATCGAGAAGATGCGCGAGTTTAAGCACGCGGTATTCTCGGTAGAAACGATAAACGCGCAGCACGAATTTTACCGGCAACTACAGGAGCGCATGAGGACCGAAGGCATTTACAGAACGAGGCTCAACGATATCAAATCCTATAAATCCTCGAAGGAGGAGCGGATTGAATCGTTAGAGCCTCTTTTTCATAACAAAACGCTAATCCTCAACGCCGGACATACGATGCTTATCGATCAACTCGCGCAATATCCGCACGGTGATTATGTGGATTCCTGTGATGCTCTGCAGCTTTCTGTCGAGAACGTAGCCAAGGCGAGACGGAGAGTCCGCAATAAGCCCGCATGGGCCTAACACATAGCGAAGGAGGAACGCAGATTTGGCGAAGTTATTCGAAACGGGCGGTATCTACCCTCCGCCTTCACATATTCCGCGCCTGGCCCGCTATAAGCGCGGACGAACGATATTTGACGGCCGGCATCCGGAAATATACGAACGGGCGTCGTCGCTGCTCAAGGATACGCCGCACGCTGCGCAGCTCAAAACGTTATTCATCGCGGTGAATTTGATGGACATTTTGCTGACGAAGCCGGCGGACTTGCTAACCGGTGAGCCCCCGACGTACGAGAGCGGCAAAGGACCGGGCTCACGTGAACAGGAACGCCTCGACTCGATCGTTGAGGAGAACGACCTGACGCAAATGACGCACGAACTCGTCATCGGCGGCGGCTATCGCGGCGACTCGTTTATAAAAGCGTATTACGCAGCGCGGGCGGACACCAGCGAGACGGAAGCCATTGCGGAGGAACTCGGCCTGACCGCGCCTGAATCGCGTCCTGAACCGATTATCGAAGCGGTCCCGGCGAACATCGTGTTTCCGGAGTTGTCCGTAGGCTCCCGTAAGAAATTCCGCGCGATTAACGTTGCCTGGATCGATTGGGTCGAAGAGCCCGGCGGAAAAGTTGTGCGGTGGATTTACGGTAAGGCCGAATCGTATGTACCTTATCTCGTAGTCGAGCGGTACATTCCGGGCTATATCATTTACGAGCGCTATAAGCTTTCGGAGGGTCACGTCGATACCGAATGGGGCGTGCCGATTTCAACGTATACGATCGGCGAGCAGGTCGCAACCGGCCGCGAGGTCGACGTAGTTGAGACAGGAACGCCCGAGTTGCTTATCCGGCATATTCCGTACAAGTCCGTTGATGACCGTTGGGAAGGAATTAACGGAGTAGAGAAGCTGGAAAGCGTATTGAGCGCGATTAACGAGCGCTTGGCTCAGATCGACTACATCCTCTGGAAGCACAGCGACCCTACATCGTACGGACCGGACGTTGACGACGGCGGGGATACTACGCGCTTCGGCGGACGCTACCTGCCGCTCGAAAAGGACGACGTGACTCCCGGGTACATGACGTGGGACGGGCAACTAGACGCCGCTTTCCGCGAACTCGATATACTCCTCGGCCTCGTCTACCAAATGTCGGAAACCCCGCAATGGCTATTCGGCACGACGCTCGCCAACGATAAGGGCGGAACCGGCACGTCACACACGGACAGCGGCGCTATTAAAGCCCGCTTCATGCCGATCCTGGCGAAAGTCAACCGTATCCGGGCGCACGTTGACCGCGCTCTCCGTGACGCCATCTGGACCGCGATGCAGCTCGAAAACTTCGCGAATAAAGGCGTTGACGGATTCGAGCCGTACGAGCCTATTTATCCGCGTATCAACTGGCGCGATGGCATCCCGATCGATGAAAAAGAAGCGGCCGAAGTTGCGAACATCCGTACGGGCGGCAAGCCGACGCAATCCGTACTCGATGCAATCAAAACGCTTGACGGCGTTGATGAAGCGATGGCGTCCGAAATGATAACGCGTATTGACGCGGACGAAGAGCGGACAATGGGAACGGTCGACGCTTCGGTATTTAACGATGTGGGCGGAGGAACAACCGGAGGGGCTGCGTAGTGGCCGCGCCTATTCCCGATCCGGACTACGATTACGACGTTAACCTGCTCGTTAAAGCGTTTAAGGACGCACTCTTAGCGATAGCCGGCGAGTTATCGCGCTTAGATTTAACGGGAATCTCCCGCGCTAATGCGAAGGCCGCACTCGCCGAGGTTGCGGCTATTTTGCGTGGGCTTAACACTGAGTCGGCGGCATGGGTCGAGAAACACGTACCAAAAGCGGCAACCGACGGAGTTATCCGCGCTATCGTAGACCTCGGCGCAGTGGAAACGGTAGAGGAAGCGGAGAAGATTGCGAAGTTTAATCGGATCAATCGCGAGTTTGTAGCGGCAGCCGTTGCGGATACACAAGCGGACATCTTGGCCGTTACCCAAAACGTAGACCGCCGCGTTAAGCAGGCCGTACGCCAGGCAACCGCTGAATCCTTGCGCGCTAATCTGACGAAAGGCGTTAACGGCCAACGCACCCTAAACGCCGACATGCTGCAGCGGATGAGGAAAACGTTAGGTAGCGCGATTGATACCGGGATTGTGGATAGCGCCTCGCGTCGGTGGTCGCCTGAAAATTATGTTCAGATGCTGACACGGACAAAAATGTCGCAGACACACCGCGAAGCTACAACGAACGAGGCCGTTTCTCGCGGCGCTTATTATGCAGTGGTATCAAGGCATGGCGCTAAGGATGCATGCTCTAAGTATGAAGGAACAATCGTCAAACTAACTCCTGACGCACCGGGTTCCTATCCGTACGTCGGAGACATACCACGACGCGAGCTTTTTCACCCGTGCTGCCGGCACACTTTAAGCCCAATAAGAGATCCGAAGGAGGTTCGTAGGCTTGAAGAAGAGATGGGACGCTCAAATGGTATTACGAGAATTTAGTCTTTTCGTACTATCCGGGGAATCAATCACGCCCAAAAATATGAAAGCCAAACGTAACGACCTTCTAGTCCAAATACGCAGAAAGTTTGGTAGTTACCAGTCCTTCGTTGAGCGCCTCGGGTATGACTACGAGGAGGTTATCGGTTTCACTGTTTGGTCTAAGGACCGCATAGCAATGGAGATACAGGCTCGGCAGGAAGAAGGTAAAAGCGTTAAGCGGGCGGACATGGAAAAAGAATGCCCCGCACTTCTGAGCGCTGCAATCAAGTATTTCGGCTCCTTCAAGGCCGCCACGGAAGCGTGCGGCCTTCCTTATGAGGAGAACCTCGGGTTTACCTGGTGGGATCGAGGCAAGGTTATTCGAGAGTTCTTACAAATGTACGGAGACGAATCCGTTACCACGGTAAGCCAACTCAGGGACAAGAATCGCGGGCTGGACCATGCCATTAGAAAGATTTTTGGAACGTATGACGCGATCTGCGAGGAGTTAGGTCTCGACGTAACAAAAATCAGGCCGGAGGTATACGAGTGGTCAGCGGAGGACTTGCTTCGTGTTCTTAAAGACTGCCGGAGTAAGGGAATGCCTTTGAACGTCATGAGCGTTCATTCCGTTTTTCCAAGCGCTGTAAAGGTAGCGACAAGACACTTCGGCAGTTATGCAGCAGCTCTATCCGAAATAGGGGAGGAATACCCACTTCACGCGGAGGATCACTTGCGAACTTCCGCAATGGGCCACGAATTTGAAAGTCTGCTGGCGGAGGCATTCACATTAATTAGACCTGACTTCCAGTATCACTACCGTGGATTTGCCGGAATCGTTCCTGACTTTTACGGTGCTGCAACGAGACAGATAGTAGACGCAAAATTGTCGTCTTGGTCGATATTTAACTGCGACACGGTGAAAAAATACACGCCGTACTGTACAGACTTGACGGTTGTGTATCTTCGTGGCCCGGATATTAAGCATGGAATTGACAACCTGACGTTAGTCCCCGTGAGTGATTATTACGAGGAACTGAACGCAGCAGGTCACGCTGGCATGGTAGCTAAGTTTGAACGCATCCGTCGCACGATCCCGGAATGCGCAGCCACTCCGGAACTTATCGCAGCTTAATAGGAGCGCTAGGCTCCCGTCCAGACGTGAACGACACTAAACTTTACGGATACTATGCGCTACGCGGCGCTTAAACGCGGAAGGAGAAACGCTATGAAAAACGATAACGAACGCTATAGATATCCGCTTAATCTGCAACTGTTTGCGGAGGGCGATCCCGACCCGGACCATAATCCGCCAGCCGATCCGCAAGACCCGCCAAAGACGTTTACGCAGGACGAACTCGACCGTATTGTAGCGGACCGAATCGCGCGTGAACGTAAGAAAACGGAGAAATTCGCAGATTACGACGATATCAAAGCGAAGTTGTCCGAATTTGAAAAGTCCGAAGCCGAGCGCCAGAAAGCGGAAATGTCCGCTACCGAACGCTTGGAAGCGGAAAAAGCAGAAGCGCTGAAAAAGGCGCAGGAAGCGGAAGAACGCGGTAACGCCGCACTTACCGCAGCGAATCAGCGCCTGGTTAACGCGGAGTTTAAGGCGCTGGCCCGCGACGCTAACGTGCCTGCTGACCGCTTGGCCGCTGCGCTGAAACTGGCGGACTTGAGCGAAGTAACGGTCGATGACGAAGGGAATCCGCAAGGAGTAGAGGACGCGGTAAAGGCGTTGATTGAGGCTAATCCGTACCTGGTGGCGGAGACGAAACCGAAGGAGATCGGCAAGCCTAGCGGCGGCGCTGATCCGCAAGACAAAACGAAGGAGCAATTGCTCAAGGAAGCCGCAGAAAAGGCGCGGAAGACCGGACGGATTGAAGACCGAATGGCGTACTCGGCGCTCAAGGACGAACTGAACAAGTAAGCAATTAAATAACGGAAATAAAGTCGCGGGCATTTGGCGGCTTATTTTATTGCGCGGAAATTCCGCAGCACTTATTAACAGGGGGAAATACAAACAATGGCTAAAATTTATGACGCATCTATGGTCGGAAAAAAGGAATCAGTGGTAGATGAACTTCTGCTACTCAATCCGCATCAAACTCCGTTGCTGAACATGCTTGGTTTTGCTGATCCAGTTACAGCGGTAGAGCATATTTGGTTCGAAGATGAAATGTTTCCGGACGAAACGGTAACTACCGCATCCGCGCTGATTGACGCTACTTCCGTCGTGGTAGCGGACGTAACTCCTTTCCGTGTCGGTTCCGTAATCAAGATCGGCGACGAGCTGCTGTACGTTTCCGCAATCGACCCCGGTACTAAAACGCTGACTGTTACGCGGGCATACGCTTCGACTACGGCCGCTGCGGTATCGTCTGGCGCTAAAGTCGAGTTCCTGTTCGACGAAGGCGTAGAAGGCGCGGACGCTCGCGCAGCCCGTTACAAAGCGCGCGTACGTAAGTCCAACCTTACGCAAATCTTCACGGATTCGGTTGAGCTTTCCGGAACCGCAAAAGCCGTCGCTCAGTACGGAATTAGCAATCTGTACGAGTACGAGAAACAGAAGAAACTGCTTGAGCTTGCGCTGCAGGTGGAAAAGGCCGCGATTAACGGCGTTTCTTACGAATCCGGCCAAGTTCGTCAAATGAAAGGTATACGCCAATTCATCACAACCAACGTTACCAACGTAGGCGGAGCGCTTACACTTTCTGCGATCAATACCTTGGCACAGACAGTATACGACGCCGGCGGTTTTGCGAACGGTGGGAACTACAAAATTATGGTTCCAGCTAAGCAAAAGGTCGCTCTTTCCGCTGCGGATGCGAACAAAGTAACCTTGACTCGCGGTGAAAACACTCGCGGACAAGTCGTAGACTTCGTCGTAACTGATTTTGGACAGTTTGAGGTTGCCCTTAACCAAAATCTCTCCCCTGACGAGCTTTTCCTTGTAGACGCTAACCGCATTGCCATTCGCCCGCTGGTAACGCGTGACTTCACGCATACCTATCTTGGCGTGAAGGGGGATTATGAGACGGGCCAAATCGTCGGCGAGTACACACTGCAACTTGAACAAGAGAAAGCGCACGGCCGTCTGAAAGGTCTGTCGTAATAAAACGGAGGTATACGATGGCAACTTACGAATCACCGCGCTATAAAGAACTCGGATTTTACGTAGACGGAGGCTTCCGCAGATTTAGCGGGGGCCTTTTTCATACGGATAATCCCGCTGAAATAGCCGTGCTCGACGCGCTTGTTGACGTCGTACGGCAACCGGAGGAGCCGCAAGCAGTTGCGGAGGTAAAAGAAAAGCCCGCGTCTAAACCGCGTAAAACCTCCGCTAAATAAACGGAGGTGTAGCGCATGGCAATTACGGTAGAGGACGCAAACACGTATATCAACACAAATTGTATTGATGTTGACGACTGGACTAGCGCAGACGAGGCGAAAAAACTACGAATAGTAAACGTCGCATCTCGCGATCTCGCTCGGTACTACTCGCAATATACGATACCGGACGCGGCTGTATACGAATTTGCGAACGTGCTGGCAGCGGTTTATAGCGATACGACGGGCATAGCGCAAAAAGGCGTTATCTCAACGTCGGTCGGCGGAAGGGTGTCCGTCAGCTTTAAGGACAGCGCGGTTACGGGTCCGGGCGGAAGTACACGGCGATTTGTACCGCAGGCTGCGCTCGACCTCATAGGCGCAGAGAACGGCGTCACGCTTTCGAAGCGCGGCGTTAAATGGACAGTCTTATGACGGGAGTGATGTAAATGGCGTTCATACCGATGCGTCAGACCGCCGTTATCTCGCCGTTCACCGGTAACGACCCGGACTATAACGAGCCGCAATACGGGGCCGACTACACGCTGAAATGCCGCTTTGACGAGGGCGTAAAACTCGTCCGCAACCGCAACGGAGAGGAAGTCGTCAGCGTTGGCGCATTCCTTTTCGATAAGCTCGCGGCCATTTCGATTAACGACCGCCTCACGTTTACCAACGAATTAGGCGCGGCCACGACCTACGATCCATTAGCAATCGCTGTGATACGGGATTTGAGCGGTCGGCCGATCTTAACGGAGGTGAGCGTGTAATGGCGAACAGTATCGAATTTGACATTAGCGCGTTTGAGAAAAAGCTTACGGCATCTAAAGCGGAATTACTGGCGGGCGCTATTTCCGGAATGCACGACGCTACCGACCATTTACTAGCGGTCAGCCGCGATGAGGCTCCGCTAAAGTCGAGTACATTGCGGACAACGGCCGGGAAGGAAGTAACGGTCGATGGCGATACGGTAACGGGCGAAGTTTATTACAGCGCCACGGAGACGGACACGAACGGCGAGCGGTATAACTACGCGCTCCGTGTCCACGAAATGGGCGAGTATAAGAGTCCAACAACGCCCGGTACTCGTCCGAAATTCTTATCGCGCCCACTCAAGGTTAACGCGAAACTTTACCGGCGGATGCTTATAGCCGGCATGAAGCGGGGAGGTGGCGGCCACGATCACCATAGCGGACACTAACGCGCTGCTTCGCGTACTGGTTCCCGGATTCACCTTCGTCGGACTTGAGTTCGCGACAGGCAATCCGGATGACTGCGCATATACGCGGATAAACGGAGGCGACGCGCCGAGCGAATGGACGCCGAAATCCTACCCGTCGATTCAGATCGTATTGCGTGCGAAATTGGCTGCGACGGCTGAAACGAAGGCTAACGCGATTTATGCGGCGCTGCACGGTAAGACCGAGTTTACTATCGGAACGCAGCGCGTAGTTAAATGCGTGGCCGAACAGAGTGCGCCGTGGTATCTCGGCAAAGACGATAGCGCGCGGTCAATGTATTCGCTCAATTTTACGTTAACGACAATTTAATAACGATTCACTCAAGGTTGTCCGATTACGGGCGGCCTTTTTACATTCCAAAGGGGGAAATAAAATTGGCTCAAAATATCGAGAAGATCGAGCTTGGACCGGCAATCGTCGAGTTCGGAACAGGCGTAGACATGGTAACGTTCGAAACTACGATCGGCGGCGTAGTCCTGACGACCGAAACGGCGTACCGCGAGCAGCGTACGGACCAAACCGGAGAGACTGTCGTAGGCAAGCGTGTCACAGGACGGAACGTCAGCGTAACGATTCCGTTCGGAGAATACGATCTCCCCACGATTCCGAAGATCATGGTCGGCGCGGAAGCCGTAACGGACGGAACCGATACGAAGATTATCGTTAAGACTGGCGTCGGGCTGAACCTGCTGGACTCCGCTAAGAAAGCGATCATCAAGCCGATTGCGCACAAGACGGACGCTAACTATTGGGTAACGTTGCCGCTCGCGTATCCGGAAACGGACCTGTCGTATTCGTACAACAACGAGAACGAACGCATCACCAACGTTACGCTCCGGTCGACTCCGGACGCTGACGATATCGTAGCTATCCTCGGTGACGAGACGGTTACAGCAACACCGTAATTTAACGGGCGGGCTTCGGTCCGCCTTCTTTATTTACACGATAAGGAGCGATAAGAATGCAGCTATTTAAGCGCACGGAAAAAGCGGTAATTCCGACACCTGCGTTACCCGGTACGGTAATCTTCGGCGAAGGCAGCGCGCAGCCCAAAACGGTACAGGTGCGCAAGATTGTGATCGCACAGTGGCGGGAGCTTTTTGGCGCAATCCAAACGTTGCCGCAACTGTTGATTAGCGTAATCTCCGCACCGGCAGATCAGCGGGTAGCCTTCGCACTCGTCGCGCTTGAGCAGTCGCTTAGCGATTTCGTACGCATCGTATCCGTACTGACGGGGATTGACGCGGAATGGATCGACGAGAACGCGTCCGTTGACGAAATACTGGCGTATCTTACGGCGGTGGCGAGCGTGAACAACTTTGGCGAAATGCTAAAAAACGTGCAAGGCGTCCTGAGCCTGGGAATACCGAAAGCAGCGGAAGCGGCGGAACAGGGCGCGGCGTAACAGCGGAACAGTTTTTTATCGATGCGGCAATTAAACTCGGAAAAACGCAGATCGAATTTGAGCGCGGCTATTACGTCATGGACATCCTCGACGTGATTGACGCAGCCGACCGCTTTAACGCGCAGCGGCAGCTAGCGGACTTGAATAACGCGGTGATGGCGCAAACAACGAACGTTGAGGACTTCCGGAAGTATACGGGGGCTCTGCAACAGCGGGCCGGATACGGTGAGGTGCCGGATAAGCCTGCGTTCGATAAGACGGGATTTGAACGCATGAAAATGAAAATGAAACTCGGAATATAGCGCCTTTAACGGGCGCTTTTATTTTTGCCCGGAGAGGTGATTACGATAGATACCGCAGCAACAGAAGTCGCCGGCATTAGGGCGGTCATAACCGCTGATATCTCGCAATACACAGCCGGCGTAGAGCAGGCGAAGAAGAAGGCGTCAGAACTCGGCCACTCTGCGCACCAGGCGGAAGCGTCGTTCATGGGCCTTAATATGGCGCTCAAGGATGTCGGTGCATCTTCCGCTCAGATTACGAAAATTAACGATGCTCTCCGCCGGTCGAATCCGGAATTACTCCGCAAACAGATCGCAGCCGTTACGGACGAGATGCGTAAGCTTGGCGCAAGCGCAGCGGAAATCGATAAGGTCGCGAAGGAGATCGAACGGAACGCACTATCCACACACCGGACAGCGAACGAAGTCAAAGCGTTAGGCGCGGCCTATATCGGACTTGCCGTTGCGATGGCGGCGATTATTACGAAGTCCGTTCAGACAGCGGCGTCGTTCGAGCAGGCAATGGCGAAGGTCAAGGCGATTACGCAGGCGACCGGAGCAGAGTTCGAGCGGCTACGTGAGCAGGCGATACAACTCGGAGCGTCAACGGTATTTAGCGCTTCGCAAGCGGCAGATGCGCAGGCCCTCTTAGCACAGGCGGGATTTAAAACGAATGACGTTATGACGGCGCTGCCTGGCGTACTGTCGTTAGCTGCCGCTGGTCAAATGGACCTTGCGACAACGGCTGGCATTGCGTCAAGCGTCCTGAACGGGTTCCGCTTAGAAACGGAAGAGACAGGGCGCGTCGTTGACGTACTGGCGAAGGCGTCAATCGACTCTAACGCAGACATTTCGGACCTGGGCCTAAGCATGAAGTACGTCGCACCGGTTGCTGCAAATATGGGCCTGTCCATCGAAGAAGCGTCGGCAGCAGTCGAGGCGCTATCCAACGCCGGTATTCGCGGTGAGCAAGCGGGCACGTCATTACGCGCTATCCTTCTGCAACTCGCGTCGCCGTCCGAAGAGGCTGCGTTTTACATGGATAAACTCGGCGTTTCAATCCAAGACAGCGCCGGAAACGTCCTCCCATTCGCACAGATCATCGGTCAGATGCAAGGGGCCTTTTCCCGTCTGACTCAAGCGCAGCAAGCGGACGTCGCCGCAACGCTCGTCGGCCAAGAGGCGGCAAGCGGATTCCTAACGTTGATTTCTAACGGCCAGTCAACGCTCGAGTCGTACACGGCATCGCTTCAAAACGCAGGCGGTACGGCCGAACAAGTCGCCGGAACGCAAATGGACACGCTCAAAGGCGCGGCTAACGAGATGCAGTCCGCGCTCGAATCCGCCGGTATCACGGTGGGCGATAAGTTTGCGCCAGCCGTCCGGTTGGTCGTCGAGCAGATTACGGGCCTAATCAACGGATTTACGAATCTGAATACGCCGATGCAGGGCGCAATCATCGCGTTTACTACAGCGGGACCGATTATAGGCGGGTTGATAGCGGCTGGGGTTTCGCTCGTTGCCGTATTGAAAGAGGTTGCAGCTTCCGCAACTATTGCGGGAGTCGGTATGCGGGCTTTTACCGCAAGCATCCCGATTATCGGCGCAATCTCAATCGCCATTTCCGCGTTAGCAGCGGGCGCAGCAGCACTCGCGGGCAAATACGCAGAGACGAAAAAGGCTGCGGAAGACTTTGCGGCAGCACAAACGTCTCTGAACGATGCGCTCAGTAAGTCGCCGTTAACGCGAACAACTGGCGATCTCGAAGACTTGCGCGGCAGAATCGAAGAAACTACGCAGGCACTACGCGACCGTGAAGCGATCGAGCGGAGGATTGCGAACCTGAAAGGCGGAAATACCGGAAAGGACTGGCGGGCCGGAGCTGCGGAACTCTCGAAGCTGAACGATGAGCTCGACGCTGCGGACAAGAGATTGCGCGATTTGGGGTACGCGAGCGGCGAGGACGCAGCGGGCGGGATTGCGAAGATGAACAAGGCGATTAACGACTCGGTTCCGGCGTTATTGCAGGAGGAGCGCGCCAATTTGCAGGCAGCAGCCGCGAGTAACGAACGGTTAACCTCGATTGAATCGAACATCGCTACGTATAAGAAGCTCTCTAATGCGCAGAAACTCGACGCCGGCCAAAAAGAACAATTACAAGCCGCTACCGCTGCGTTAATCAAGCAGTACCCCGGACTACACACGGTAATGGACGAAGAGGGCAACATCCGTATTACGAATATCAATCTAGCGGAGACACAGGCGAATGCCGAACGCAGCTTACTCGATGGTACGCTTAAAGTCGAAAAGGCACGCATAGAGCAGATGGAACGTACGACGAAAGCGCAGAAAGCCGCTATCGAGGCGCAAATCGCGAACTATCAAGCGCTGCTAAAAACGATGAACGCCGTTATTAGCGCATCCGGAAGTTCAGCGCTAACCCATCCGGACTCGCTCGCGTCTGAGAAAGTATACGCTCGCGGGCAGCAACGACTCAACGCGCTATATCCGGAACAGAACCAAGTACAATCGGCGCTTAACGAATTGGAAGCGCAGAGGTCCGCACTAACGAGCGGAAACTTGGACGCATTTTCCGGCAGAACGACCGGGGCTGGCGTTGACCTATCGAAGCCGAAAAAGCAGAGAACAACGAAGCCCAAAACGGGTAAGACGCCGGAAGAGCTCGCAGCCGAAGCGCGTAAGGCCGCGTACGAAGCCGATCTTAAAACGGTACAGTTCCAATCGGAGTTTTACGATTTATCCGCTGATGCGCAGATAAAGAAATATGAAGAACTGCGGAAGAAACACGCACAATTCCTCAAAGAGTCCGTTGACGATGCGCGAACACTGACGCTTCAAATCAAGAAGCTGCAGGAAGACAGCGTCCAATCGCGCTATGACTTCTCGGCAACGTGGATCGATGCGGAGGAAAAGCGTATGGAGGACAGCGGTAAGACCGAGCTCCAAATCGCAGAAACAAAGCTCGCAAGTTGGACGCGTCTCCGTAACCGCTACGGTAAGGACTCCGAATATTACAAGAAAGCGGACGAACAAGTGCGCCAATCCCGTAAGGACGTAGCGGCCGCGCAGGAAAAGGAAGCGCAGGACCAGTACGATGCTTCTGCGAAGTTTATTGATGCAGAGGAACGCCGCATGACAGACGCCGGCAAGTCCGAATCGGAAGTCGCGCAAATGAAGATCGATGCGTGGACTCGGGTTCGAAACAAATACGCCGCGAACACGGAGTATTACGAACAGGCCGATAAGGAGCTGTACGAAGCGCGCAAAGACCTGGCGCAGCAGCGTATGGAAGTCGTTAACGCCCTCGTTGACGCGGAAAAGAAAGCGATCGATAAGGCGAAGCAAGCGGACATCGACGCAATTGAAAAGCGCAAGAAGGCGGCACTCGACGATTACGACGCGCGCATTAACGCTATCCAGAAGCTACGCGATGCTAACAAAACGATCAATTCGGACGCCGACTATGCGACGCAGCTTGCGGAGAAAAACGCACGCCTCTCCGAATTGCAGTCCGCAGTCGGTCAGCCGGGCATCGATGAACGCGACGCGCTGCTTAAAGAGATCGCGCAAATGCAGCTCGAACACGACCGCGACTTAGCGGACCGCACGCTCGAAACGCAGCAGCAAGCGCTCAAGGACGAAAAGGATGCGCAAGAGGCCGCGTTCGACAAGGAGAAATCCGATACCGAAGCGCAGTACGACGCGCTCATGGCCGCCTTTGACTCGTATAGCGGCGATATCAAAACGATTGAAGCGGGCATCTCGGCGTTCCGCGTGTCTTCCGCCGCCAGCGCTAATGCGGATATTCTTACGGGACTCGACGCTTTCGTAACGGAATACAGCGCGAAGATGGCGGTAATAACGGCCGCCCGAGCCGAGGCGCAGGAAGCGCTAGACATCACGGAGTATAACGCGAACAAGGATGCGTATAACGCGGCGAAAGCGGCCGGCAACACGGCGGAAATGGCGAGGTTATCGGCGCGGAATGCGGAGTTACGCGCGAAGTACAGCGTTACGAAGGACACCGGTAAGCTGCAGCACTTCGCGGACGGCGGCGTTGTTAAGGGTGCGTACGGCCAGGCGGTTCCAGTCATCGCGCACGCACAAGAACTTATATTAACGCCGCAACAACAGAGTGTGCTATTCAGCATGCTCTCCGTTCCTAAACTAGCAGCGCAGGCTCCCGCAGCACCGACATATATTACGAATAATATCGACATGGGGGCTAACGAGGTTGTTCTTACGGATAAGGTCGATGTTCAGACGTTTTACGACGAACGCGTCCGGGCTGCTTCGAGGCTGCAGTCGATGGGAATCAAAGATGTTTAATGAGCACGGGTAGGGACGCTAGAAGTAGCGTCTCTTTTCTTGTCCGAAATGCGCGTAACCTGGCGCGACTATGTATAGGAGGGAGGCGGATCGGTGGGAGGTTGGAATCGTGTCCAAACCGTGACACTGACTGTGGACGGGAAGGAGTTAATCGGAAAGACGTGCACTAAGTGCGCTGTAGTAAGACCTCTTAGTGACTTTGGTCCGCGAAAAGAAGGATCGGGAGGTAGGGCCTCTGTGTGCAGGGGGTGTCTGCGCAAGCCGGGGGCTCGAAAAAAGGCGACGTGGACAAGCGAGGCATACGCACGGCATGTTGAAACCAGCACTGGGGGAGAGTATGTACTTGTGGGTCCGTATATCGGCTATGGTACTAAAACCGCGCACAGACATACCGCCTGCGGAGAAGTATGGGACGCGACACCTAACAGCTTTCTAAGAGGGCACGGCTGCCCTCGGTGCCACACAAACGCGATGAGGTCGACGGCTCAGTTCGAGGAGGAAGTCGCAGCGCTTGAAGGCGACGCATACTCGGTACTGGGCGAATACGCAGGCGCACGTACGCCAATCTTGATGCGCCATAATGTTTGCGGCTATGATTACACAACTCCTCCGGGGCATTTTCGTGCAGGAAGACGTTGCCCCGCTTGCGCAGGAAATTTAAAAAAGACAACGGAACAGTTTAAACAAGAAGTCTTCGCGGCAGTTGTAGACGAGTACACGGTCTCCGGAGAGTATAAAAATGCCCATACAAAAATAACACTTCGGCACAGTACGTGCGGACGCAAATACCAAGCAAGTCCACACGAATTCCTCGGAGGGAATCGTTGTCCATACTGTGCTTCGTCGCGCGGGGAGCTTTCTATCCGGGCATACCTTGTAGATCGAGGATATACGTTCACCGAGCAGCACAAGGTTGCTGATTGCCGCGACAAACACCCACTACCGTTCGATTTCTCCGTGTGTCTCAAAGATTACGATATACTCATCGAGTACGATGGAGAGCAGCACTTCCGTCCGGTGGATTTCGCTGGAAGAGGTGCAGACTGGGCAGAGAGACAGCACCTGGCTACGAAACGCAGGGACGCAATTAAAACCGCTTACTGCATGGCGCACGGAATCCCGTTAATTCGTATTTCCTACGTAGATTTCGACCGGATCGACGTCATCTTAGACGAAGCCTTGGCGCGGTATTCCACCAACACGTCGGAGGTGGCGGCCGCATGAACTACGACGTTGCGGTTAATGGCGTTTGGCTATCAACGCAAGGGGCAGCGCTCTATGAACGGAAATTGCCCGTCCTGCCGGAAATGGACGACAATACCGTGAAGATCGCTGGCACAGACGGCGTTATCGATTTCGGCGGGTCGTACAGCGCTCGGCTATTGAATCTTACGTTCGAGATAACGGTAAGTGGTGCGGACTTTCACCGGACCGTGGCGTATCTGGCGCGAACGTTTAACGCCAAGCGCGGCGAGATTACGCTAGAGTTTTCGGACATGCCCGGAAAGTATTATCGCGCGATTTATGCCGGGACGTTGGCGCTAGGCGAGACGGGCAGCCGCTTGATTGACGTAAGCCTGCGAATGAACGACCCGTGGCCGACCGGCGACGAAGTTGTAACGGAGTTTATGATAACCGCGTCTCCTACTGCGGTCCAGATCGAATCAGAAGCGGACGTAAGGGCGCAACCGGTTATCACGGTTACAAATACCGGCTGGAACACGGTCAACGGATTTACGGTAACGAACGAATACGAATATCAATAAAACAACGTGCAGACAGGCGCTCGGTCATTACGGCCAAGCGTCTTTTTCATGCGCCAAAAAGGAGAACGAATATATGTCGATGCAAATTTCGAATTGGCTTTCCGCTCAACTACTTAACGCTGCTCTGCGCAATGTAACGTTTGATGGGCCGGACACCGTCTATATCGCGCTTTACACGTCAGACCCAACGCAGGCGGATACAGGAACGGAAGTAAGCGGAGGTTCTTACGCAAGGCAAACGATCGCGTTCGGCGTGCCTGCGGTTATCAGCGGCAAGCAAACGGTCAGTAATAGCGCGGAGATCGTATTCCCCGTTGCGACTGCGGACTGGGGCCTCGTAACGCACATCGGATTACGTACGGCGGTATCAGGCGGTAATCTGCTGTGGTCGAAGGCGCTGGATAATCCGCGTACGTTGCTGACTGGCGACCGTCCGCGCTTTGCTGTCGATGCTGTATCGGTCAAATTTACGCAGTAATTACGAGAGGGGGACGAATAGATGGCGCAATTACCTATGTACGCGGCGGCACCGAATAGCCCCGCGACTGAACTAGCGGCGGCAATTACGGACGTCGCGACGACAATCACCGTCCTGGATGCGTCGAAGCTACCAGACGCTCCGAACCTCGCGACGATTGGCGTAGATGAGACGGCGGAAACCGTGCTGTATACGGGAAAATCCGGAAATGACCTAACGGGATGTACGCGCGGATTTAGCGGGACGGTAGCGAAGGCGTGGGCGATGGGAGCGCAGGTGGCGCGGTATTTTACGTCGTACGATGCGGATGCTATGCGCGGGAATATCGAGGAGCATAGCGCGCAGTTGGCGGAAACGGCGACTCGTTTCAAGACCAAGCAAGCAGTATTTAGCAGCAGTAAAATTCAAAGACCGTTATGTACTATTATTGATGACGACGGCCATTTGTTTACATTAACAAACCTAAAGCCTCTGCTAGACACGTATGGATTTCCGGGGTGTGCTGCTATTGTCACTGACTATGCGGCAACAAGCAGTAATCACATGAACTTTAGCCAGATCATCGGTCTACAAGCCGCAGGCTGGGAAATTATGTCTCATAGCAAGACGCACCCGCATTTGCCGGACTTGTCAGAAGCACAGATCATTTCGGAAATCAGTCAGTCGAAGGCGGAACTGATTTCGAATGGTTTGGATGTCAAGGGGATTGTATACCCATATGGCAGCAATAACGGACTGGTAAGGACGTTATCTAAAGAATACTACGAATATGGATTCGCACAATATGGTATAAACTATCCGCCTCTACACTCCATGCGAATTACGCGCATTACGCTCGGAGAAGACGAAAACTTAACACTAGCAAATTTCAAAGGCTATGTCGACACAGCAATTGCCAATAATGGATGGTTCGTACTCTGCTTGCATTCTTATTCTGTTAGTGAAACACAATGGGATAACTTAATCGGGTTGATAGATTACCTTGACGAAAAACGCGCAGAGATAGACGTTGTTACCGCAAATGAAGCGATGTCGGCATTTGGAAACGTCGTCGAAGCTTGGAACGAAGAGACTGATGATTACTTTGCTGTCGGGGCTAACGGAGAGGCTTACAGCAATGCGATCTATAAAAACTTTCAAACAAAGTATAACACCGGGCTTACAGCGAGCAGCCCTATATCTTCGTTTGATCATGACAAAGTAACGGTGACCACCTTTCTGAATGCAGATAATAGCGGGTTCCCCAAACAATCAGCCGGGATACTGTACACCTATCGAGATGTGAGATACGATGATTTTTCGTACCAGAAGTGGTATCCCCTAGGACAAAACTCTGTATACGTTAGATTCTGGAATAACGTATCAAATGCGTGGCAGAACTGGAAAGAGTACGGGGCGGGTGTTTTCACAACAATAGATACGATTAACGCTAGAACGGCCAGTGATTTAGCCTCTGCATATCCCGCAGGAGCCATTACTCACACGGTTATTTCAGGAGTTGGACAAGGGTTCCCCACATCCTCCGGGAGACTCGTCACCGATAGGATTGATTCAGCAGACAACGGATTCCAATATCAGTACTGGTACCCAGCAGGGTCTACAGATATCCAATTTAGGGTTACTAATTTCAGTGGGGCGTGGACGAGCTGGGAAACGATCGCCACAAAACGCAGTGCTACGCAGAACATCGCTTCTACAATCATTCCTGCTCATAGCAGTGTAGATAAAGTTGTTACGGCAAACGGCACGACGATTAATAGCTTGATCCAAGCACATCCTGTTGGGGGGTTAGAGGCGGGACTTGTGTTCAGCGCCTATTACTACAGTGATGGTAACGTCGTTATAAGACTTGCGAATATAACAACGGCCAGCATTACAACAGCGGCGCGGGATTGGCAGATTGTTAATGGGTAGGACCCTACTGTGCAGCAACACGCACACCCACACGCAAGCCCTTCGCTCTCACGCGCGGGGCTTTTTCTGCTGCGCAGATTTACGTTATTCCACACGAAAGGAGCACGCACACATGTCGTTCATCGGCGCATTCAACCGCGCGCCCTTCAGCCGCCCTTACGTAATCCAAACGTTCTTCAACGTTACAATCGAATCTGCAACGGAACCGACCGCACGTCTCAACGCAGACTTTGCGGTTTTTATTTTGTACGAATCGGCCACGGAATTTAACGGGGCGCCCACACGTGATACCCCGGCGGCTGCAACGTTCGAATCTGCTACGGAACTGCTGACGTCAATGATCCGCGATCGACTCCACGCAGCCGGCTTCGAAACGGCTACGGAGTTTATTCCGAAAGTCCGCTATATGCACGTCGATTCCCTTACGTTTACGGGCGATTTGGACCCGGGAGACAAACTCGTTATTGATACGAAGAAGCAGACGATCAAGCTGAACGGAGTCAACGCGATCCACTTACTTGACGGAGACTTTTTCGAACTCGGACTCGGAATGAACGAAGTAACGTACACGGATAACGAATCAGCGCGCCAACTTCTAACGCGGATTACGCACCGTGACCGCTATCTCTATTAACCGTAAAGGAGGTGATTGCGATCATTAACGGAAACGCCGCTACACTACAATCGTACGACCGCCATTTCCAGCGGATCGGAATCTTACGCGACGCTTACGATATTACGCGGACCAGGCGGATTAACGCAGACGATACTTTAACGTTCTCGGTCCCGATGTCATCCGATGACTTCCGCGATAAATTACCGCTCAAAGGTCACGTTAAGGACGAGCGCGGCCAGTATTACGTTATCAATAGCCGCCAGCGTAACCGTGAGGACCGTAAGCTGACCGCTCAGATATCGTGTTCTCACGTTATGTTCAAACTGGCGGATTACAAGTTTCCGTACGCGTCCTACATGGCGGAAGGGTACGGTATCCATATCACGCAATTAACAGCGCTCATCCAGTCCGCAACGGGTGGGCGCTTTTCTATTGCGGTCGATGACACGTTCGACCTAGCGGACGTCAAGGCGTTCGGCGGCGGCAATTGTCTCGAATCACTCAACGCAGTCCTGACGCTATACGGAGCGGAAGTCGAACCGGATAACTTTACGCTGCATGTCCGCAAGAAGATCGGAGACTCCGCGTCGGATTACCGCGTCCAGGTTACACGTAATCTGCTGACCGCTTCATTTACGGACAGCGGCGCTTCTTTGTGTACGCGATTATTCTGCGAAATGAAAGACTCGCGGACTTGGATCGGACAGCCTGCGTCAATTTTAACGCCGGAAGAACGGTCGCGTTTAGAGGCGATACCGGGCGCAATCGACGGCGCAGGCAATCTAGCGGTCAACTATCTTGTATCGCAATATGCTGCGGATTGGTCATCGGATAGCGTTCCGTATTATGACGATTTATTGACGGAGCAAGACGTTACCGATCCGCTAAAACTGCTCGAGGCGGCGCGCTTACGCTTGGCTGAACGCGAAGTACCGGCGCTCGAAGTCAACGTATCGGCTGCAGATTTATTCAAGATCGATAAGGACGAAGCGCGGCCGGGCCTCGGTGATACCGTTACGCTCGTCGATCCTGCGCTCGGCCTGACCGGAATTACAGCGCGAATCACGGAGATGACAGAATATCCGTACGCGGCCGACCAGCATACGCAGCTTACCGTTGCGAACGTCATGCGGCGAGATTTTACGCAGATTCTAGCGGACTTGGAGACGAGTAGACGGACGGTCGACAACGTGTTCAGCGGTGGGCGGATTCGGGCGGACGTGTTCGAAGAGTTCGCTCGGTTGGCGGTAATAGACGTGACCGCGTCTAAAACGGAGGTCAAGTATGATACGCGCGGGATCGTCCTGCAGTCGACAGCGGACGCGAACGACCTCGTACTATTAACGTCGAACGGCATCGTTATTTCGACGGACGGCGGAGCTACGGCCCGGACAGCAATTACGGCTAACGGAGTCGCAGCGGAACAGGTTATCGGCCAACTCGGTAACTTCGTCAGCATGGTTATCGGCGCAGACAATAACGTAGTCAAGATCAACACGAACGGAATTAGCGCAGGCCATGCAGACTTCAACAGCGCACCGTTCCGCTTGGACATGGCCGGAAACCTAACCGCGAACAGCCTGACCGCCAACTATGCGCATATCAATTCGTCAAACTTTACGGACGGTGCGATCGTCGGTTCGTCGATTAACGTCGGCAGCGGTATGTTCACCGTTACAAGCGGCGGAATCATGAGCGCGGTAGACGGTAACTTTAGCGGGTCGATATCAGCGTCAACGATTAGCGGCGGTACAATAACCGGGGCACACATCAGGACGGCGGCTGGCGGTGTCTATCCATGCGCTGAGATCAGTAACACCGATAATTTATTCGCGGCATATCGAGACGCAAGCAACTACGTCAAGATCGAGACGGATATATCGGGAGCGCCGGGCGTACGCTTTGTAGCTGGCGGAGTGGTCATCGGATCACTGGCGACTTATCCGGGTTACCTCGATATATGGGGACCGGAGACATTATCGTTAAGAGCTCCGAATGTCTTAATAAACGGCAGTAACGCGGTTAACGAACCGATGCTCGAACCCATTTACGAAGAGTTAGATAACGTTAACAGCCTCGCGACCGGAATCCAGTACAGCGCCGGCGTTAACCTATCCTACGATCCTTCGACCGGTAATTTAAAGATGTACAACACATTCGGAGACCAAATCGCAATGGTCAACATACCGTCAGCCTAACGAAGAAAGGACGTAATTAAATGAAAGCACGCGCACTACTTGAATGTACGATCGATACCGCAAGCCCAGCCGCAGAACTATCCGCGACCATTAGCGCAGTTCTGGCGGTCCTACCATCCGCTGAACAACGCCTATCCGTTCTGCGCTCGCTCGATGACGAAATCGGCCGGGCCTTGGCGGAGTTTGAAGCGGCGAGTAAACCGCAAGAAACGGAGGATGCCGCTTAATGGACGCAGTATGGGCCGAAGTAACAAAGAACGGAATATTTGCGATTGCGGCCGCTGTTATCGGTGTCGCGCTATGGAAGCAGATGCAACGCATATCGGACGAAGCACGGGCGCGGGAAGAGCGTATAAGCGCGGAAGCCAAGGCGGAGCGCGAACTTATGCACGCGGAGGCGATTGCGCGAGAAGACCGCTTGATGAAACTGGCGGAGGGTCTGACGGACAGGTTCGAAGCGCTGGCCGGCCAATACGAAAGCCTGGCGCTGGATGTTCACGATATCAAAGCGAATTTGAACGGAAAGGATGCTGCGTAAAATGGGCGATAAATTAACACTCGAACAAGTACGCGCCAAGTCCGCTAGTAAGTTGAGCGGGCTTCTTTGCGCTGACCGGGCGGCAGCCGAGGCGCTGATTGACTTTGCGTACGCGTGCGGAGTGCCTATCGTAATCACGCAGGGCCTACGGACAATCGACGAACAAAACGCACTCTATGCGCAGGGGCGGACAACGCGCGGCCAGATCGTAACCAATGCGCGCGGCGGCTATTCGTACCACAACTTCGGAGTTGCGATCGACTTCGCGCTGCTGCTTCCGGACGGCGGCGTAAGTTGGGACACGAAGCGCGACGGAGACTGCGACGGACTGGCGGACTGGGGCGAAGTTGTTGCGCAGGCAAAGCGCCTCGGATGGGATTGGGGCGGAGACTGGCGTTCGTTTACGGACCTGCCGCACTTCGAAATGACATTCGGACTGTCGACCGCAGATTATCGCGCCGGCAAACGACCGACACAGGCGCAGCTTGACGCGGCCCTAGCGCGGGTTAAGGCGCTCAAAGAAACCGAAGGAGAAGATGACGAAATGACCACGGAAGAAAAGGCGAAGATCGCGGAGCAATTTAAGGCGCTGCAAGAAACGGTAGAGACGCAGACTAAACGGATTGAAACGCTCGAAGCCCGCGCGAAGATGGGCGCTATTCCTACGTGGGCTCTGCCCGCGTGTGAGAACGCGAAGAAAGCGGGCTTTATCGATACGACTGCGGACGGTAGCTACGATTTCTACCGGTTGGTGACGCTGCTGGATCGCGCCGGCATGTTCGTAAAGAAGGGAGCGTAATATAATGAAGAAACGTTTACTCAATCCGGTATTTATCGCAGCGGTGGCGGGCCTGACGTATCAACTCCTCGTTAAGTACGGGGCGGCCCCGGAAGCTGGCGTGTACCAGGCGGCCGTCGATATCGTAACGTATGCGGTGATTGGCGTCGGGATATATAAAACGTTCCCGGCGGAGGATGCGAAGTAAAACGTAGGGAATAAAAGTGCAGTCTTAGCGGATAGGGTTCCGTTAGGGCTGCGCTTTTTTTCGTTTATTGTTAGTTACGAAGAGGTATTATTAAGTTCATTCGCCATATCTCTAAAAATTGCGTTGGTATTTTCTTTTAGTTCTGCTAGCTGTGGTCGGTAAGTTTGGTAAAGAAGAGCAAATCTATCACAGTAATAATTAAATAAAACATTTTCCCTAAAACTTTGGATAAACGAAAGACTTAACAACTCATCATCTTGACATAGAGCATTCAAAATATAGCCAAAATTACTGATCTCATCTATGGTCTCTAGAAGCAGTGCAGGGTATGCTATAGAAACATCCCCGTACATATGCTTAAGTTCTCCGTCTAAATTGAAGGTGAAGTGTGTAGAAAAGGCAGCATTAAACGATGAATGCAGTGATTCAGATAGGAATCTCTGTTGATACTCACGTCTGTTATCAAATTCCGCTACAAACTCATCGTCTGCGCCTAATACTCTGTAAAGTTGATGGATATACTTTCTAATCTTATTGCCTTTGCCCTTTCTGTACCAAAAATCGTTATTGTCATAAACTTCGGTAGTATTTCCATATTCTTTTGAAAAATCGGGATTGATAAGGCTAGTATAAAAAGTATCAAAAGATTCTAAAAGCGGGCGTAATAAACACTTATACGAATCGGATGAGCCTGAAAATAACACACTCCTCATACCTAGCATTAGTGAAAATATCTTGGAGCTAAGTACGAGGAAGGTTATGTTCTCGTGGTTTGATTTTGCATCTGACTCGAAGGTTTTATAGATAGTTTCAATCAGTTGTAATGAGCTGTCAAACAGTACGAGGCCGTCTTGTAAATGCTTATTTAACGATTCTAAAATTTTTTCCCCATGTTTTTGTAGAACCTCTGAATAATTAATAATAGGATTAATTCCTGTAGTTTTGTAGAAGGCATCGTCATATAGGTGTGCAGCTATCAATGCGGTAATTTTCTGATCCATTATCGCCTCTCCTAGTAAAAGTGATTTTCAAACAAACAGATCGCATATGTTATGAATTTAAAGTCGAGACTAACTTTTGAAGGTACTACTCATGCACAGATTCCTGTATTTTTATTTAAGTCCGTACTGCGCTTTTGAAACGACCTTACCGTCCGTATATGTAATTATTGCGTTAGCCCCTAAATCACCTACGCCTTCATAAGAGTATATCTCTGTCCCGTATCCTTCCGATAGAAGTTCGCCCGTGCCGCCTACTATTTTCACCACGTCATATAGCCGCATCCCTTCCTTAATACTTAAAAAGTCGGCCATTGTCATTTTTGCGTTGTCGTCTACTGGTATCCAGTCGCTTGTATCTGTCGGCTGTGCGTCCGCAGGAGTGGGGGAAGGAGTTGGTGGAAAGTTGCCTTGTCTGATAGCTAATTTCTGCGCCTTTTCCTCAGCGCTGACTCCTTCTATAAACTCAATGGCCGACTTTGCCTCTTTGGCCTCTTTCGTCTCTGGATAGTTATTTAATATCTGATAAAACATTTTCCGAGCAGTCAACGGTCGGCCTTCGTTAAGTTCTGTTTTAGCGCTACGGAATAACTCGTCAGGTGGGAGGGAAGGTTCTGGAGATGGCGACGGGGATGGCACTACAATCGGTTTCGGCGAATGGCTGGGCGTTGGTGACGTTTGTTCTGTGACGTGTCCACAACCGGCCAAGAGAAGGAAAAAAATGAGCACGAACATACTACGTTTCATTGTTATCTCCTTTAGTTTTACAATGTTTCTAATATTATACGGAGATACGCTGTTTCAGTGTCAATGATATTTCCAGCTCATGCCGATAGACTGACCGGCGTAAGATACTCGCTATCATACCGCCAGCCAACGAACACGCGCGATCTCCAACGCCCCGGTTCAAGATTAGCGCACGAGGGGACGAAACAGGCCGTATTTTAGTTTGGTAACTCGAACGTCAGGTACTTCCGCATAAGAGATACCGCAATCTCCGCGATCTCCCTGTTTTCTAACGTCATTTCCCCGCCGCTGCCTCGATAATGGAACTTCACGACAATGCCACTGCCCGTCCGTTCGTTCTTGTATATATTAAGCCCGCGCTTCAAAGCTTCGTAGCGGGTCAGACGTGTCTCGTGGCACAGACGTTCACGGGCCGCATGTATCCAGTCGACGTACGGATCGGGTGAGCGTAGATTGAGGAAAACGCGAGTGTCGCGTTCGAATGCGTGAAGGACGAGCGGAAGGATTACGTACGGTTTGATTAGCGCCCGGTCTTCTTCCGTGATTGAGGTCGGTGTTTTCATATCGCAAGCCTCCGATAATAGCGAATATATGTTCGTATTATAACGTAGAGACGGGCGTTTATCAAGCGAACAACCTTTGCGCTGCGGGTGCGTCCGAGTTATACTTATCAGTACGTTGAGGTGCGCACGACCCGGAGGCGCATACGATTAGATTATCGTTGATTGACCGGATGATTGACCGTAGTTGTACGATTAAAACCGAATAATACGCGGTACAACAGCGTTAAAACCCTTATGTGACGGGAGGTGTGGCGGAACTGGCAGACGCGCGCGACTCAAAATCGTGAGGGAAACCGTGGAGGTTCGAGTCCTCTCACCGGCATCATTCAAATAGGCTCATAAGATTGCTTTAGCGATCTTATGAGCCTATTTATTTTTTTCTTTTTTTTGAAACTGATGAATGCTAAATAAATGAAAAATGTTATAAATGATGAGGATTAATTATGTTTAAATATAAATAGATATAAACTGTGTGATTGGAGGTTATCTGATGCATCATTCCGGCTTATTTGTTGAACCTGCTTGCGAGCACAATCATTGCCCGGATAAAATGGGCTGCTCCAGTCCCAAACCCGGGGAGCGGACACAACCCTGCGCTTTTCAGGGCTCACAGTCGGTATTGATGCCGATCTTGGATACGGCGCATCTGGTTCATGGCACGGCAAGCTGCCTCCAGAACGGTTGGGGAATGCTGAAGGCCCAGTCGCCTGGCGCATCTTTGTCCAAGCTTGTGTTTTCCATGGGAATGACGGAGGAAAATATCACGCTCGGCAGTGAGAAGAAACTTCTGCAAATGATTGGCCAAATCATCAGGAGGCACCATCCTCCCTGTATTTTTGTATATGCAACCTGCTCTACTGTTTTTGCTATGGAGAATTTAAATGCTGTGTGTGAACAGGCGGAGAAGACATGGGGGATTCCAGTCATCGCCGTTGATAATCCGGGATTATCCGGGGGGCCGAACATAGGGAACCGATATGCGGGGGAAGCCTTATTCAAGAAGGTGATCGGTGCGGCAGACGTTGAAGTCCAAGAATGTACTCCGTTTGATATCAATTTAATCGGCGGGTATCCGTTTGCGCAAGAGATGAAGGAAATTGAAGGCTTGCTGTCCGAGGCGGGAATCCGTGTAATGACGCGAATCGGGGGAGATTGTTCCTTTGATGAACTGCGTGCGGCACATCTTGCAAAGGTCAATATGCTTGTAGGCGGAAGGTCGATGCTGAATTTGGCCCGGCACATGAGGGATACGTTCGATATACCTTTTTGTGAGGGATCTTTCTTCGGGTCCAATGAAATCCGGTTCTCTCTGCGTCAGCTGGCGTATTATTTTCAGAATGCAGAGCTGGATGACAGGCTTCAACGGTATATGCGCAAGGAGGAGGCGCGGCTTCGCAAGGAAATATCTTTGACCTGCAAACCACTGAAGGGGAAAAAAGTCATGCTCTTTACGGAAGGGTCAGAGAGCTGGTTGTATATCTCTGCGCTGCATGAGCTCGGTCTGCGGATTACGGCTATAGGCACCCATTCGAATGCGAGGGAAGATGTATCGCGAATCAAGGAGAGAATCAAAGAGGATACGCTGATCCTAACGGAAATTGATGAAAAAAGCATGCTTAAGCTGTACGAGTCACGGCAGGCTGATCTGATGATCGTCAGCGGACGCAGCGCCTATGTGCCTTTGAAAGAGAAAATACCGTTTCTGGATATTGATGAAGATCGCCGGAAGACGTATTCGGGTTACGCCGGCTTGCGGAGAATGGCTGAAGACCTTATGGATATTTTGGAACAGCCAGTTTGGCAAACGGTCTGCCGCCGTCCGCCATGGGAGGTGTAAGCCATGTCTATACCATTCAGGTCGAGTGACGAACCGCTGCCAGACAATCTCCTGCTGGGTAACCAGACGATCGGCGGCGTGCTTGCCCTTCAGGGGATTTACCGCTCCCTGCCACTTCTGCACGGGGGCTCGGGATGTGCTGAAGCCATCCGGACCGTTATGTCACGCCACTTCAGGGAACCGGTGTCCATACAAAATATATCGATTCAGGATGCCGATGTCATCCTGGGCGGTAACAATGCGGTCTGTGAAGCGCTTCAGCATGCGATCGCAGGGGATAACCCGGATGTGATTGCGATTATCGGTACTTCGTTAACGGTTGCGGCCAGAGAGGACTTGGAGGAAATAACGAAGCGTTATTTGGATGAAAACTTGCAGGCTTTTGAAGACAAGCTGCTGTTGACCTTGTCGCTGCCGGATGGTGAGGGCTCGATGGAATCGGGCTACGCTCAGGTTGTCCAATCCGTGATCGAAGAAATCCTCCGTTCCCGTCCCAAAGCACTGCCCAAAAAACACCGTAACCGGATCAATCTCCTGCCTGGTCCTCACCTGACACCGGGAGACGTGATGGAATTAAAAGAAATCATCGCCTCGTTCGGCATGGAGGTGATCGTACTTCCCGACCTGTCCTCCTCGCTGACGGGCCATCTGCTGACAGGCCATACCTCATTATCCCGGGGTGGTGTTCCCTTGGACTATCTGAAGGAAATGCTCGGTTCCGGCTTCACCGTAGCGGTTGGACGATGCATGGAGCCCAGCGCCAAGCTGCTCCGCAAAGAGCTTAACATCCCTTATCGTGTATTCCAAGGAATAACCGGTCTGCAGGAGACGGATGAATTTTTTCAATTCCTGCTGGAGCTGAGCGGAAACGAGGTTCAGGTTAAATACCGCTGGCAGCGGCAGTTCCTGCTGGATTGTATGCTGGATACCTGCTCAACGTTTAGAGGCAAGAGAATAGTCGCGGCGCTAGAGGCCGACCATTTGCGCTCGCTGTCCCAGTGGCTTTCGGAAGTCGGTGTTAAGTCGTTTGAGCCGGTGTTTTCTTCGCCATTGTCCGCGCAAATCCACGACCGGCGGATATTGGAACAAGAACCGGTGCAGGCTGCCGATTTATGGGTCGGAAGTTCGTACAGCGAATCGATGGCGGAAGAATGGGGTATTCCTTTTATCCCCTTCGGCTTTCCCGTGTTTAACCGCTTTGGTTCGTCATTTCAGGTTAGTGTCGGCTACCGGGGGACGGCGGAATTGTTGAATTATTTCGGAAATGTTCTGTTGAATGGAAGAGAAATCATTCGATAAGCGCAGCCTTTGCGCTTTTCTTTTTAACAATGTAAGCGATTAATTAGAGAAATGAAAGCGCATCATCGCAGCTTTATGTGAGTTAATATGACGCAGTGTTTGAACGATTTGTCAAAGAGCAATGTATGCGCTTTAGCGTCATTGACAGCTTTTGTCTTCAAAGTCTAATATGGCTCTAACGAGTTAAACCAACTCTCGCAAAATGTTATGTAATATTACACGGGACTTCTGCAATGCTTGTCATTAACCTTTCTAAAGGAGGCGTTTCAGTGGAAACAATTGACGCCGCCGATGAATCGAGCCGTCAAACGGCTAAGAAGCAGCAGGCGGACGAAGGGCAGACGCCTAAAACGGCTGAGCTTCCGGCATCCGAACCTGCGGCGATCCGAATAGCTGTTGCAACACGGGGCGGCGGAAAAGTTAATGTGCACTTTGGTCACGCGAGCGAGTTTTGGATCTATGACGTCTTTGGACAAGAGACGAAGCAATTGGAAGTGCGCCAGGTTGAAGCGTATTGCACCGGAAGGATCGAGTGCAGCAGTCCGGATGACAAAAAGAAGATTTTTGACCATACGGCGGCTATGCTCGGGGATTGCCAAGTGCTATTGTGCTCGGGAATCGGCGATTCGCCGAGGCGCAAGCTTTTGCAAAAAGGGATTGTGGCACTTTCCGGTAAAGGCGGCATTGAAGAGCTGCTGCTGGAGAGCGTCGAGTTCTACAAGGATTTAGGGATTTGACGACGACGGCGGCTTCAGAAATTGGTATCAATAAAACAGTTTAAGTATTCTAATATATTGGAGGATGATTATTCATGAGTAAGAAACCAAGACAAATCGCGTTCTATGGTAAAGGCGGTATCGGTAAATCTACAACTTCCCAGAACACGCTGGCTCAGCTGGCAACGACTTTCGGTCAAAAAATCATGATCGTAGGCTGTGACCCTAAAGCCGACTCCACTCGTCTGATCCTGAACACGAAAGCTCAACAAACTGTACTTCACCTCGCTGCTGAAATGGGTTCGGTTGAAGATCTCGAACTCGAAGACGTAGTATCAACCGGCTTTGGCGACATCCTCTGCGTTGAGTCCGGCGGTCCGGAACCAGGCGTGGGCTGCGCAGGCCGCGGTATCATCACTTCCATCAACTTCCTGGAAGAGCAAGGCGCTTACGACGGTATGGACTTCATCTCCTATGACGTACTCGGTGACGTTGTATGCGGCGGTTTCGCAATGCCTATCCGCGAGAACAAAGCACAAGAGATTTACATCGTCTGCTCCGGTGAAATGATGGCTATGTACGCTGCCAACAACATCGCACGCGGTATCCTGAAATATGCGCAAAGCGGCGGCGTTCGTCTGGGCGGCCTGATCTGTAACTCCCGTAACACCGACCGTGAAGACGAGCTGATCATGGAACTTGCGCGTCGTCTGAACACGCAAATGATCCACTTCGTACCTCGCGACAACGTCGTACAACATGCCGAGCTGAGAAGAATGACAGTTACTCAATACAACCCTGAGCACAACCAAGCCAACGAATACAAACAACTGGCTGACAAAATCCTGCACAACGAAATGCTGACCATCCCAACTCCGATCGAAATGGACGAACTGGAACAACTGCTGATCGAGTTCGGTGTGGTAGAAGACGAAGAAACAGCTATCAAGAAGCTGGAAGAGAAAGAAGCAGCAGCCAACGCCTAAGCGAAGAGAAGCCCTAGGCTGAGTATGAAATCATAATATAATGAAACAGGCTTGTACAACGGCGAATCAGCCGTAGGTACAAGCCTGTTTGTTTTATTCGGTTAAGGTTATTTCTTCAGCCCGCAGGTGGTATAGGCCGGGATGGTGATGTTAAGCTGATCGCCGGCTTTCTTGATTTTCACTTCATTAGAAGTGGAGAATTCGAGCTTTCGGCCCTGCCATTCTTCGTTGGAGATTTGGATTGTTACGGTGTCTGCACTCAAATTATGCAGAACGAGTACGGAGTCATCCTCAAAGGTTCGGGTGTATCCCATAATGCGGCTGTCTCCAGTCGTCATCTCCTGAATGTCGCCTTTCATTAGAGCAGGACTCTCATGACGGAAGCGGATCAGCTCCTTGTAATGGGAGAGAAGGGAGTCCTTATCCTTCTCCTGCGACTCTACGGAGACGGCGTCCGGGCCTGTATTATCGCGGGAGGGCTCCCAATCCGTCTGTCCTTCTCCGCTTCCCGGGTACCACCGGAACGGCTCGCGGATATTCTCGTCCGGCTTCTCACCAAGCATACCGATTTCCTCTCCATAATAAATGAACGGGTTACCCGGCAGGGTGAGCAGGATGGAGGCGGCGGTTTTGGCTTTATTCACGTCCCCATTCAATAAGGACATTGTCCGTTCCTGATCGTGATTGGTCAGGAACGGAGCGTCGATAGGGTTATCGGCATATTTGCTGTACAAGTCCAGCGTATTCGAAGCAAAACCAGCAAGTCCGTTATCCGAGCCGCTTTGCACGGCGTCCAGAATCTTCGAGGACAGGTCGAAGTCGAAAGAAGAATCCAGCGCCTTGTAGTAAGGAGCGATATTGTTCGGGCGGTCCCACACCTCGCCGACCAGATAAACGTCCGGCTTGACCTCGGCCAGTCCCCGCTTGAATTCATCCCACCATGCAACGTTCTTGCTCACTTCATCAGGCTTGCTGTAGATGTGCATAGCTGCGTCGAGACGGAAACCGTCGACTCCCTGGTTCAGCCAATGCTTGCCGACATTGATCATTTCTTCACGTACTTTAGGATTATCAAAATTCAAATCTGGCATGAAATCAATAAACAGGGCGTAGTAGTAGTCCCCGGAACCCGGATAGGACTCGTGCCAGAGTTGCTGTCCCCACGGCCCTTTTTCATTCAGGTCGGTGTTCTCGTCAGCCCAGATATAATAATCCCGGTACGGACTGTTCTTGTCCTTGGCGGCTGCCTGAAACCACGGATGCTTGTTGCTCGTGTGGTTGAGCGCAAGGTCGATCGTCACCTTCATTCCCCGCTTATGCGCTTCTTGCGTCAGGCGGCGGAAGTCTTCCGTGGTGCCGTACGCCGGATCTACACTGTAGAAATCGGTTGTATCGTACTTATGGTAGCTGGGGGAAGAGCCGATCGGCATCAGCCACAGCGAATCGACGCCCAAATCTTTCTTCGTATGCGGATTTCCGTCATTGAGATAGTCCAGCTTTTGCAGGATGCCGTTCAGGTCGCCTTTACCGTCGTTGTTGGAATCAGAGAAGGAATTGACATAAATCTCATAATAGACGCCAAGGCCCGAGTCACTCTGAATTTGCGGTTTTGCAAGAGCACCGCTGGCGAAGCTGAACAGCAGGGGTAGGGTTAAGGCCATGGATGTAATTTTTTTCATCGTAGAAACCTCTCTTCCTTAAAAATAATGGGGTTATAATTGTTAATTTGCAGCGCCGTAATCGGCATCAATGATCGAATCCAGGGAATGTCCGCTTTCCGTTAGCGTTTCAACTACCGGCCCCAAATACAAATCGGTCTGCCAATACCCGGATTCCGGCAGGTCAACGTGAACGGTATGCGTTCCCGGTCCATAGGTTTCGGTCACATTATCGTACACATGCTGATTCTCGTAAGGCTTGCCGTCTTCCTGTGGAATGACGCCTTCCGGATAGGTGTAGCTGGAGAAGCTGATCTCGATTTTCCCGATGCCTTCAGGGACCGTAAATGTCGCCGTTCCGCCTTGAACATCGGAGTTGAAATACTGATCGAACGGACGCTCGGGCTGGTTTGATTCAGCGTCCACGCGGGTTTCTTCTACGGTAATGGAATCGCTCCACAATACGCCGGTTCCTGGATGGCCTGGACGCTGATAGGCTTTGAACATGTAGTTGCCCTGTTCGAGTACTGCCGGCGTGAAGGTCAGTTCCTGAGATTCGCCGGGAGCGAGTGCCCCGATTACGCCTGTGGCAACGACTTCGCCGTTCTTTGGATTACCGGTGTCGCTGCGGAATACCTCATAGACGGTTTCGCCCTGCATCCCGGAGCCGCCGTTTATAACGGTCGCCGAAATTCCGGCATAGGTCGTTTCTTGGACGGTAAAGTATAAGGTGCTTTTGTCCCATGCCGATTTAGCCGGTTGGGCCTTGCTGTTTAGCTGGCTTTTCGTTTGTCCGTTGTTGATTTTTTCAGCAGATGCGGTATGTACAGGTTGGACAAGCGGAAGGGTCAATAACGACAGGGAAAGGACTGCAGCGGTGATGGTTTTGGTATGCTTCAAATTAGGCACGCTCATTTCTTCGGATTCTGGCTCATGATGATGCGGCATCGCCTAAAGGATAGGAAAACGGGTGAAGCCGAAGATGCTTACCCGTTTTCCTTTTCTTCCGGCAATAACCGAGAAATCGTTATTATTGAATTTTTACGCTGTGGTTCTCATTGGCCGGGATCTTGACATACAGAACGCGTTCGGCCGAATCGAAGAAGTAACCACTTTCCTGTCCGTTCAATTGCTCCAAGCTGCCAGCTTGATCGTACTTGCTGCCGGCTGCCTGAACTTTCTGAGGCTGCTCGGCATCGTGCAGCTTAAGCGTGTAGGACTTGATGTCGGAAGCGTAGTTTTGAGCTTTCTTGTCCTGCTTGAACTCGATGTGGTTGCCTTTCTTGTCCACCTTGAATTCCGTGATATTGTATTCGCCTTGCTTGTAATCCAAAGTCTGAGCATCGTCTTCGTAGAAGCTGTAGCTGGCTTGATCATTCAGATAGGTGTCGAGGATCAGGTTTTCCAGCTTCTTCTCATTGGTGGATTGCTCCACTTCCTGACGAGGGATAATCGAATTGTTTTTCACGAAAATAGGTAGTGTTCCAAGAGCGGCGTTAACCGTGATCGACTGGTTGCCTTCATATTTTTTGCCTGTCCAGTAATCGACCCATGTCTCGCCGGCCGGCAGATACACTTCGCGGCTCGTTTGGCCTTCTTTGACTACAGGGGCAAGCATCAGCGAATCGCCGAACATAAACTGATCTTCGATGTTATACGTCTTCGCGTCGTCCTGGAACTGGTAAACGAGCGGTTGTTGAACCGGTTGACCGTTCTCCGCGGATTCCTTGAACTGGTTGTACAGGTAAGGCAGCAGCTCATAACGCATGGAGATGTATTTGCGGCTGATATCTTCAACCTCTTTGCCGAAATTCCAAGGCTCTTGTCCGCCTGCCAGTCCGGATTTCGCACTGTTGTCGTAGTGGTCGCGGGCAAACGGCAGGAAAGCGCCGACCTCGATCCATCTTGCGAACAACTCAGGCGTCGGAACATTGCCCGGCGATTTCGCAAAGCCGCCGATATCATTGCCGACAAACGGAACACCGGACAAGCCGACATTGGAGTTCATCGGAATCGACATTTGCAGATGCTCCCAGTTACTTACGTTGTCACCGGTCCAGAGTGCCGCGTAACGCTGCGTTCCTGCGTACATGTCGCGGGTTAACACGAACGGACGGGTGTTCGGTTTGTTTTTGAGGAAGCCGTTGTAGGTCGCTTCGGTTTCAAGATGTCCATAAAGATTGTGGACTTCCGTATGCAGCTTCTTCTCTCCGTTGTCGCCTTCGAACACGACATCCAGCGGCATCGTATGGAAAGGACCGTCAAATACGGCAGGCTCGTTCATATCATTCCAGATGCCGTCAACACCCTCATTCAAGAGTGTTCCGAGATTGTTCGCCCACCAAGTGCGGACATCCGACTTCAGGAAGTTCGGGAAAGCGGATCTGCCCGGCCATACATCGCCGAAGAAGGTAGTGCCGTCCGGATTTTTCGCCCAGTAATCGTTGGCGGTTCCTTCCTGATACATACGGTAATTCTCGTCCTGCTTGACGGCCGGGTCGTTGATAGTGATGGCGTGGAAGCCTTCATTTTTCAGCGTCTTCAGCGCTTGTTTGTACTGGTCGTTCCAGGTGAACACGCGGTATCCGTCCATGTAGTCGATATCAAAATGCATCGTGTCGAGCGGGATTTTTTTCTCGCGGTAGGTTTTGGCCACATCCACGAGTTCTTCCGGTGTATAGCCCCATTTACTTTGATGGAAGCCCAGGGACCACATTGGAGGCGTCTCGGATTTACCTGTCAGCTCGGTGTACCGGTCGATAACGTCGCCGATTTCCGGACCGTTGATGAAGTAGTAAGTCAGAGTGCCGCCGTTGGCGTAGAAGTAGTAATAGTCGTCTTTTTCGCTGGCCATTTCATAATAAGAGCGATTTGTATTGTCGAAGAAAATGCCATAGGCTTTTTTGTCCTTCAGGCCGATGAAGAATGGAATGGAGGTGTAAAGATACTTGGTGTTCTTGTTGTAGGAATAAGCGTCCGTGTTCCACATGCCAAGGCTTTTGCCGCGTTTGTTCAGCCCGCCGGACTGCTCGCCGAAACCGTAGAAGTTTTCACCGGAATCCGTCTTTTTGAACACATAAGGCTTGCCGTTTTCATAGCCGGTCCCTTGAGCCGCGTCTTCGTTGATCACGTTTCCTTGCTTGTCCAGGAATTTGACGCCGAAAGGCTGTTTGTTAATTTTTACGGTGAGCTCGCTGGTAGAAAGGATGTATTCTTTATCCGTTTCCTTGGTGCTGAATTTAGGCGTCTTCCAGTCTTTCTTGGCAATTCCCGGAGAGATGAACTCATCTTCACCGTTTTTAACGACCGAGATCTTGGCCATGTCCTCCGAGAAGAGGCGGATAAATCCCTGATAATCCCCCAGGTTCAGTTTAACCCCGTTCTCCAGGGCTTCTAGCGATTGTACGGATAATGGCTGAAGATTCTGTTTGTTTAACGGGGTATCAGCCTCAGGCTGGGTTTCCGCAAAAACCACATTGGCCGGCAGCACCGCAGATACCGTTCCCGTCAATAGACTGAGGCACACAGCTGCTTGCGCCAGTTTCTTCGACATCCGTGAAGCTTTTAACCTTTTACGCATACATTTCTCTCTCCCACTCCGAAATAGTTTTTGGACAGCAGGCCCTCCGAGGAGTGTTACGCTCCCGCTTTCCGGCTGCCCTTTTTCAAATTAGCAAGGAACAACTGTGTGAACAATGGGGAGAACCTCCTACAGGATTGTCGAAAAAACGGAAACGGCATTTATGAAATCGATTCCATAAATGGGGGGCGAAACTGCGAAAACCTTGCCGGACAAGGAGTTCAAGTTTTTTTCGCTTTTATTTTCCCCGCCGATGAATGATTCAATTTATTACCACTAATATGGAAAAATATGAATATTTATAGTTCCGCAGGTCTAAGGGACTGCAGCTTAGAAGCTCTGCCTGCGAAAGAGTCAACCTCTTAAATTATTGGATATGGTGAAATTGGACACTAAAACGGGCTGATCTTGCAAAGAATACACAATTTTCAATAAAAAAGTTCAATTTTTAAAAAATCAAGAGGGGGTGCAATATCTTTTGTGAATTCGTAAAAATAAGACACCACACAAAATTGTTAGCGCATACAATGTTGATATGACAACAAAAATGCGAATTGCCCGTTAAAAATCGCCATTTGATCTGAAGGAGGGTTTCCCGGATAATGAACAAAAACTATGAGAACAGGAAGTGGGAGAATGAAACGCGCCAGGTGGATGCGGATGGCCGGGGTTGCTGCGGTCTGCGCGGCTATAACGTTAACTTCGGCCTGCCAAAAAACTTGGAATACCGCCGAGACCCCGCCAAAGCATGTGGTCATTCATAAAGGCTCTCTACTGAAAGGATTATCCACGGATAAAGCGGCTTACTGGCCCGGAGAAGATGTCCGGTTTGAGCTGAAGTTCAAGCGGCCCGAACCGGGCGGAACCGCAAGTATCCGTTACCTGCATTTGGACAGGGTCATAAAGGAAGAGAAGCTGCAAGCTGAAGGGGACAAGCTGGTCTGGAGCTGGGAGCCGCCCCGGCAAGAGGGACAAGGCTATATGGCCGAAGTCGTATATGAGCGGGACGGTGAGGCGGATCAGATGAACATTGGTGTGGACGTATCGTCCGATTGGGGGAAATTCCCCCGGTACGGATATCTGGCCGATTTCTCAAACATGAACACAGGTGAGAAGTCGCGGGTCATCGAACGGTTGAACCGTTTTCATATTAATGGCATCCAGTTCTACGATTGGCAGTACAAGCATCAGGAACCGATTCGGTGGGAAGAAGGCAGGCCGGCGGCGGAATGGAAGGATATTGCCAACCGCTCCGTATCACTTAGTACGGTAAAAGACTACATCGATCTGGCTCACGGTCACGGCATGAAGGCCATGAACTATAACCTGCTGTTTGGCGCTTATGCGGACGCGGAGCAGGATGGCGTGAACAGAGACTGGGGCTTGTTTAAAGACCCGGGCGGCACCGAGCAGGATCATCACCCGCTTCCGGACGAATGGGCGAGCGATATTTATCTGTATGATCCCTCTAACCCGGATTGGCAGAATTACTTGATCGAAAAAGAAAAGAAAACGTTCGACACGCTTCCCTTTGACGGCTGGCATGTGGATCAGCTGGGAGACAGGGGGGCATTGTGGTCTCGTGACGGCAGAAGCGTCAATCTCGCCGCGACATATCCGTCGTTCCTGAATGCGGCCAAGGAGAAGCTTGATGTGGATTATGTGATGAACGCCGTCGGCCAGTTCGGTCAGGAATCCATCGCGAAGGAAGCGCCCGTCAAGTTTCTGTACACTGAAGTATGGGGCAACCATCCGCAGTACCGGAATTTAAAAGATATCATTGACGAGAATTCGAGATTCAGCGGAAACCTGCTGAACACGGTGCTTGCTGCTTATATGAATTATCATTTATCCGATGCGCCGGGAACGTTCAACACGCCGGGAATTCTGCTGACAGATGCGGTCATTTTTGCCTCGGGCGGGTCCCATCTGGAGCTGGGAGAGAATATGCTGTCCAAAGAATATTTTCCTCATAAAAATTTAAGCGTATCCCCGGAACTGGAAGAGCAGCTCGTTTCATACTACGATTTTCTGGTGGCGTATCAGAATCTGCTGCGGGATCACCCGGTAAAATCCAGCCTGAAAGCCGAAGGGACGAAAGAGGTCGCGATATCGGATCAAGCGGAGCAGGGCAAGGTGTGGTCTTTCTCCAAGCGTAAGGATGGAAAAGACATCGTTCAATTTATCAATTTCAGCGATGCTTCCGCCATGGACTGGAACGATGATCGCGGAACGCAGACGGAACCGGCGGAAAAACGGAACGTTGCCGTATCCGTCAGAACGGACCGCCCGGTATCCAGAGTATGGTTTGCTTCTCCGGATCATAACGGAGGATCGCCTCAGGCGCTGCCTTTCACGCAGCGGGGCGGCGTTGTGAAATGGAAGCTGCCAGCGCTGAAATACTGGGATATGGTCGTTATTGAATATAAGAAATAGAAGAGTTTCTTAATTTTCCTATATATAACATTGGTATTGGGCTTTACATCTAGTACACTTTTAGATAGAAACGAAATAGGAGAGGCTGTATGCTGCGAACACTGACAATTTCCAAAAGCTTCACCGCCAAAATCATCGTGGTTCTCCTGCTCGTTATTTTGATTCCGACCGTCTTCACAAGCTTGTCCTTCTACTGGGTGTCGGACTCCATTCTCAAAAAGAACGTTAGAGAATCCACGCTCCAGATTGCGGAGCAGACGGCGGATTCGCTCTCTTTTATATTAAATGTGGGGATTGATACCTCCGACTTTATTTCCAGCGATCCCAACATCCAGCGCGCCGCCTTGCAGGTGAACGGCGATCCAACCTATGAGGATAACTGGAATTATCAGTACATCAATACGCTGCTGAACAATTACGTGTATTCGAACTCTTTTGTCAAAATCGTGTATTTATTGAAGGAGGAAGGAAAGGGATGGGGCAGCGGAACCTTTTCGGACACCGAGCTTAAGCAGATCCGCCTGTCCGACGAGGATTGGGTGAAGGAAGTGAAGCGCAAGGACGGAGAGCTGGTGTGGCAGGGCCTTCAGTACGACCACTTCAGCGGCGGCGGAGAGAATACGGATCTGGTTCTGCCGGTGGGAAGAGTGCTGAAGGACTTTGACACGATGAACAATATCGGACTGGTGCAGGTTCATTTGGACGGGCAGTCGATCCTTGGAACGATCCGGAAGCTGAAGCTTGGGAATACAGGCAAGTTCTTCGTCGTCGATTCCGAAGGGAGGATCATGATTGATTCCAACCTTCAAATGATTAACAAGCGGGTGCAGAATCCCGATTTGTACAGTAGCATTGTGGACAATGACAGAGTTGAGTTCGAGTTCGAAATGGACGGCATCCCCTATTACGGGGTCAAGCAGCTGCTGACCAACGGCTGGATGCTTGTCGGAACCGTTCCTGTGAATGAAATCAGCGGGCAGCTCGAGCAGCTTCAGACCCGAATTCTGCTGACCTCAGCCTTATTCTCCATGATCGCCGTCGGCATCGGCCTTTTCGTGGCCGGGATGGTGACCAAACCTGTTAAGCAGCTTACCCAAAGCATGCTCCGCGTGCAGCAAGGCGATTTGGATACGAGGACGGACATCCGCACGGCCGATGAAATCGGATTTTTAAGCAAGCAGTTTAACAAAATGGTGCATGAAATCGGGAATTTGATGCGGCAGGTAGAGAATGAGCAGAACGAGAAGCACCACGCGGAGCTTCGGGCGGTCATGCACCGGATTCACCCGCATTTTCTGTTTAACACACTCAGCACGCTGCGGTGGCTTATTGATTCCGGCCAGAACAGCCGCGCATCCGAGGTGTTGTCGGCATTAAATCATCTGCTTGAGGCGAACATGGGCAAGAACGGCGTCATGATTACAGTGGATGAGGAGCTCGATATAATCCGTAAGTATCTGATCATTCTGGAGCTGCGTTATGAAAAGAACTTTCATCTGGAGCTGGACGTCCAGCCCGGGACGGAGAAGATCATGATTCCCCGCATGCTGCTGCAGCCGCTGGTGGAGAACGCCATCTTCCATGGAATCGTTCCGAAAAATACGGCTGGCAGAATCTCGATAACGATCCGAAAAGGCGCCGAGGGACTCGAATTCCGGGTGGAGGACGATGGCAGAGGGATTGGCGAGGAGAAGCTGAGGCAGTTAAATGAAGCAAAGGCTGCAGTGGACCAAGGTGGAACCGGCATCGGTCTGCGCCATATTTATGACACGCTGCGGCTGTATTACGATCAAAATTGGGAGTGTTCGATGGTCAGCGTTCCCGGGCAGGGAACGACCGTACACATTTTATTAAAAAAGCCGATAGAAACGACCTCTTAGAACCGGCAAAAAGCGGGAGGAGCACCATGTATAGAGTACTGATCGTAGATGACGAACCGGTAATCCGCCATGGAATCAGCGCGTTTATCGACTGGGAACAGGAAGGGATGTCTGCGGAGGACCACTACGCGAACGGTGCGGAGGCATTGGCTGCGCTGGAACGCGAGTCCTTCGATATACTGATTACGGATATCAAAATGCCCTTGATGAACGGCATAGACCTGATGAAGCAGGCACAGGCGCTTTGCCCTTGGATCAAGGTGGTTCTGATCAGCAATTACAGTGACTTTGAATATGTCAAAGAGGGGCTGAAGCTGGGCGCCGTCGATTATCTGCTAAAGCTGACTTTGAAAAAGGACGATCTTCTGGCCGTCCTGCACCGGAGCATTGCCATGCTGGAGGACGAGAGGAAGCAGGATTCCGAGCTGATCCAGTATCGGCAGAGCGCTCTTTATCTCGAAAGGAAGCGCGAGGAGCAGGAAATCAAGCGGTGGATCGTACAGGAGCAGATCACGCCGTCCGCCGCGGCGGGCGCCCCGGAGTGGCTGGAAGAACCCTATGCCGGTGTCTATCTTATGTTGGACGGAGCTGAGGACTGGAAAGAGAATAACGGCTATTTATATGTTCAGCTCTTGCTTGAGGACCTGCAGGAAGCGTTCTATGAGCGGATGGAGAAGGGAAGCGCACTGCTGGTCGCGGAGAACAGCCTGTTCCTGATCTTTCCGGAGCGCGAGGGAGAAGCGGTACGGCAGTTTCAAGTGTGGAAGCAGGGCGTCGAAGCGGAATGGAGCATTTCCACATCGGCAGGGCTGGCTATAGGTCAGGAAGCTGGTTGGCTTCTTCAGGGATATGCGGAGAGCCGCTTGGCCTGTCAGCAGCGTTTTTTCAAGGGGCTGGGCGGATGGTTTGAGAGCGGGAGACCGGAGAGCAAGCGTGAACTGTCGCCGCCGGACCTTGTACAGGCCGAGGATTGGGAACCGTTTTATGAGATGATCCGAGGCGGAGAACCGGCTTCCCATGCGATTGATTTCGCGCTTGAACGCTGGAAGAGCCGGCTCTTGAGCCCGGAGCAGGTTCAACAGGAGGCCTGTATGCTGCTTGCCGGTACTTACCGGCTGCAGGCGGGCGCCGAATCACTTCCTCCCGAAGAGCAGGAGCTGATCCGCAAGACGGAAACCTTGGAGCAGTTGGCCGCCTTCATGGTTGGCGAGCTGGAGCAGAACGGGATGTCCATGATTCCTCAATTGTCTGATAACGGTTACGGGGGACAGATAATCACGAGGGCACTGGAGCACATTGCCGCCCATTTCACCGAAAACTTGACGCTTCAGAGCGTGGCGGATACCGTGCATCTAAGCAAAAGCTATTTCAGTCTGTTATTCAAAAAACAAACCGGGCGAAACTTTATCGATTATGTGATCGAGCTGCGGATTCGGGAAGCCAAGCGGCTGCTTGCCCAGGATGACAGCCGGATCTATGATGTGGCCCAAGGCGCTGGATTTAAGGACGTTAAATACTTCAGCAAGGTGTTCAAAAAAGGAACAGGGCTCACTCCGGTGGAATACAGGGAAAGCCTGAAGTGCAGCGCTGAACCGTAAAGAGAGGGGGAGATTTCCGTCTTTGTATTCCGGTGGTTTATCTTTTTGACAACGATTGTGTTAACAGCCGGTTGCGCCGGCGCGTCCGTAATCTCGGAACCGGGCAAGGTCCAGACGCTTCATGGGAATGACAAAACGGTCATTACCTTCTGGCATACGTACAATGATAGGGAAACCCGTCTGCTGGTGAAGAAGCTCATCCCGGCTTTCGAGCGGAACAATCCCGATATACGGGTGAAATGCATCAATCTGGCTAATTCCAATGAACTGAAGTACAGCTTGATTGCGCGCGCCTCCTCCAACCGAGGTCCGGATGTGGTGCGGATGGATATTGCCTGGGTGCCGGAATTTGCGCATAAAGACCTCCTTGAGCCGCTGGAAGGATTTCCGGGGTTTGAGCAGCTTGAGTATGCGTTCTACAACAAAGGGCTCAGCATCGGTTTTTATCAAGATGAATACTATTCGTTGCCGCTTAACCTGTACACCAAGACGGCAATCTTTAACCGGAAGCTGCTGAGGCAGGCGGGGTATTCCGAGCCGCCCGGCACCATGGACGAAATTTTAGAGGTGGCCCGCGAGCACCGCTTTACGATTGGCCTGGGAGGATTGGACCCTTGGGACACGCTGCCCTATATCTACAGCCTTGGAGGTTCGTTCATGGACCCCGGGTTTACCGGGGCAACGGGTTATTTAAACAGTCCGGGCACCGTTCGTGCGGTAGAGAAGCTGACAGGCTTATATAAGGAAAAGCTTATTCATCTCTCGGCGGTTACGCTGAACAGCGATAACTGGGAGAAGGTGAGGAATGGAAATATGCTCATTACCGACGACGCACCGTGGTTCTACAGTTTATTGAAGCATTCGGAGCTTAATCTTGCTCTTGAGCAGACCTTGCCCGTTCCCTTCCCGCGCTCCATCGTCCCTTCCTCGATTATCGGCGGCGAGAATCTGGTCATTATGAAGGGCAGCCAGCATCCTGCCGAAGCTTGGGCATTTATTCAATGGATGACCAGCAAGGAAGCGCAGCTCATTATGTCCCGGTCGGGGTTAATCCCGGCGAACAGGGAAGCGCTTAAGGCGATGAAGGTCAGTCCGGATTCCTATCTTTATCCCTATGTTGAAGCTGTGGACGAGGGCTTTTTGCGTCCGACGGTCAAGAACTGGGACAAAATCGAACTGGTGTATACGTTATACCTGAACAAAATATTCCTGGGTGAATTACCCGTACAGCAAGGTCTTGACCTTGCGGCCGCCGAGATCGACGGCCTTTTGAAAGATACGGAATACTGAAGGGAGACCCTGCGAAGGGTCTTTTCGTATTATTAGGTCAGCCAGAAACTTCTGGTTGGCCTAATTTTGTAGTTGTTTTAAGATGGCGGTAGCCGGGAGAACGAGGGTCTTTTAGGGGAATATACCCCGGAGCAAAAACTGTTCTCCCACTGCCTCCAATGACCATGTTTGAGCTGGTAGGGGCAATGGACCCCGCATCACAAGCGAAGCTATGGGTTTGGAACCATCGTGGGAGTGCCGGCGAATACTGAAAGAGTGGAGGAAATTATGGAACCGGTTATTGGACTGGATGTTTCGAAGGGAAGTAGTGTATTTCAAGCCTTTACAGGGCGGAATGAAGCGTGGGGGGAAACCGAAGTCATGGTTCATGAAGCGAAAGGGTTTGGACGGTTGAAAGCATGCGTAGAGCAACTGCAGGAACAGACCAGCCAAGAGCCCGTGGTTATTCTGGAGGCGACGGGACATTACCACCGGGGACTAGTGAACTTTTTGGTACAGCAGGGAATCCGGCATTGTATCGTAAATCCCTTGCAGTCCAAAAGAGCGAGAGGAACCAAGCTCCGGAAAGTCAAGACGGATGCGGCGGATGCCTGGCATCTGGCCGAGATGTATTACCGGGGTGAAATCCTGCCTCACCGGACTCCGGAAGACGTTTATACCGAGCTTCAGCATGTAACCAGACAGCATGAATTTGTGACGGGTTTATATGTACAGGCGAAGCTCAATACTCGGGCCCTGCTGGATCAGGTGTTCCCTGCGTTCGAGGGAATATTTTATAATCTATACTCGGAAACGGCACTGCGAGTGCTGGAGTGTTGTTTGCGGGGTCAGGAAGACCGGGTGTACGAGACGATGGAGAAGACGGCAGGACAGTCACATGCCAAGTGGTGGGTGGAAGAAAAGGCTCAGCGTGTGGAGGAGGCCTTGAGTGAATGGCACCAGGTCAAAGTGAGTTCATCTCAAGTCTACATTCTAGAGGGGATGCTTTCCCTACTTCATTCCTTGCAAGAGCAGTTAAAGCGCTTAGAGAAGCAGATGCAGGAGCTTTCGATGGGAATGCCGGAAACAGAACTGCTGAGAACGATTCCCGGGATTGGAGAAAAACTGGCAGCTACGCTTGTAGCGGAATTGGGAGACATTCGGCAGTTTGAAAGCCCGAAACAGTTGGTGGCTTATGCAGGGCTGGACCCTGGGGTATTTAATTCAGGGAAATTCACCGCTTCCAGCAACCGAATTACCAAGCGAGGCTCCAAACGTCTGAGAAGGGCCTTGTATTTAGCTGTACAATGTAGTCTCAGGCGAGGCGACTGCTCTAAACTCAGACCTTATTACGACAAGAAAAAGAAAGAAGGCAAGCCCTACAAGGTCGCGGTGATTGCTTGCGCCAACAAGCTGCTTCATCACATATACGCGATCCTAAGAAAAGGCCAGCCTTACCAGGTATAATCCCATATTAATCCAGCAACTCTCCACGCCAATGGAGGTTTTTTTTGCTGTGCTCAAAAATAACTATACCAGCAATTTTTAAATTCTCCAAGACTGGATGCTTGACAAACATTAGCTGGTTTTTGCGTCCTGAGCTGTGTTCCGGGGCGCCTATCGCTGATTGAGGAACGGAAGTCTTAATGCCGCCCCGCCTTAGGTCCAGTTTCAAAAACCGTCCCCGGTCCGTTTTGAACGGCCCCGATTTTTCCTAAAATAAGAGCATAAGGAACAGGACATCGAAAGGCGGTGAGAAAGAATGCACAGAAACAGAGGAAACGGCCTCGCGTTCATACTGATTACCATCGGTGCGATTATGCTGCTGGGGTTGGCGCTTCCGCTAATCCACGGAATTTTCAGACTTCTCTTCCCGGTGCTGCTGGTGGTTCTCGGCTACTACGGAATCAAGAGCGGACGCAAGGTGATCGGCTGGATCGTGATGTTTATCGGCATCATGTCCCTGATCAGCAAGCTGGCCTGGCTGATTGGACCGCTGCTTGGCATAGCGCTGGTCGTGTGGGGAATATCGGTACTTAAAGGCAAGAGAAGCACGCATTATTAATAAATGAGAATTTAACTTAAGCGGCAAGGAGGGAGCAGTAGACAATGAGCGTTTTTCGACGAATGCGGGACATTACCGTAGCCAATTTAAATGAAAAGCTGGAACAAAGCCAGGACCCCGTGAAGCTGATCGATCAATTTCTGTATACGACCCGCGAGGAAATAAGCGAAGCCGAAAGATTGTATCAGCAGTACGCGAATCATACGAAGCAGCTTCAAAATCAGGTTGACCAGGCGGCTTCCATGAGGAACAAGCGGGAGGAGCAGGCGCTGCTGGCGCTCAAGGCGGGCGAGGATAATCTCGCCAAGCTGGCTCTGCAGGAGAAAATTATTTTTGAGGAAAAGCTGGAGCAGTACGGCGGTCTGCTGGAGCAGAGCCGGCAGTCTCTGCTGGAGCTGGAGCAGCAGCTCGGCGAACTGAAGCTGGAGTATCAGTCGGTGTACAGCAAGCGCCAGTATTATGCGGCCCGGATGGAGACGCTCCGGCTGCAGCAGCGGATGAATGAGCGGGCCGCCGCTTACGGAGGCGGTGACATTCCCAAAATGTTCGGACGTCTGGATGACCGGCTTGCCGACTGGGAGCTGGAGGCCAAAAGCCTGCGCGACCTGCGGCGGATGGGCCAGGAATACGCGGTCCAGGCGGGCGAGACGGTCGCCGGCGTTCTGGAACGGGAGCTGGCCAAGCTGAAGGATAAACTGAACAAGGAAGGAAAGGAGTAGCGTTATGACGAGGTTGTATCGATCTACCCGCGATAAAGTACTTACAGGTCTTACCGGCGGATTGGCGGAAGCGATCGGCATCGACTCCACGCTGCTGCGGATTGTGCTACTTATCAGCATTCCCTTTACGGGCGGCGCCGTTATACCGGTGTATTTCATCGCCGCGCTGATCTTTCCGAAGGAGCCGGGGCCTTATCCCCCTTACGGCTTCGGGCCCGAAATGGCGGACGGCGGCTATGGTCCGCATCACAGAGGCGACGGTGGTTACAGCCGCCGGGGCTGCGGACATCGAGGTCCATTCGGCCCGTCCGGGCCGCGGCCCTATGGCCGGGACGGCCATTATGATCCGCGGTACGGCCAATCCGGAGGCCATGCCGCGCAGGAATCCGCTCTGGACGACATGATGAAGGACATTGAGAAGAAAGCGATGCAGAAAGAAATCGAAGAGCTTAAACGCAAGCTGTCCAAATACGAAGACAAGAAGGGAGAAGTGTAAAACATGGGAGTTTTCAAAAGAATCAAAGATATGACCAAAGCATCCGTCAACGATCTGCTGGATAAGGTGGAAGACCCGATTGTTATGCTGAATCAGTATTTGCGCGATATGGAGGCCGAAATTCACGAAGCGGAAGTTACGGTTGCCAAGCAAATGGCAAATGAACGCCGGATGAAGCAGCGTGTGGACGAAGCAGCGAAGTTGTCCGGACAGCGCGGCGCCCAAGCCGAGCTTGCCTTGAAGAACGGCCAGGAGGAAGTGGCTCGCAAGCTTCTGGAAGAGAAAATTTACTTTGACCAAAAATTCGGTGAATACAACGAGCTGCATGCGCAGGCGGAAGTCCATGCCAAGGAACTGGTGCAGCAGCTGCATGACATGAAGGATGAATTCTACAAGCTGCGCAACAAGCGCAACGAGCTGGTGTCCCGGGCCCAAATGGCCAAGGCAAAGAAACAGATGTCGCAAATCAGCAGCGTGCACAGCATCGAGAGCGGCAGCGCGTCGCTTGGATTCCACCGCATGGAAGAGAAGATCATGCAGCTTGAAGCCGAGGCCGATGTGCTTCGCGCTCCGTACCGGCCTTCGGCCCCTGCCGCTTACAGCCCGATCGACGCCGAGAAGCAGCTCAAAGTGGAAGAGCAGCTGAACGCGCTGAAGAGCAAGCTGAACGGTTCGGCCGAAGCTTCGAAAGGCACGGAAGAATAATAACCGGGCATAGGCTGGGATCGGGATAATGCCTGTTCCATAAATACAGGCCGATATGATATGCTGTAACGAGAGGAAAGCCATACGGATGGATTACCATACCGGCATGGCTTTTCCGGCCGTTTGGTGCCGGGCCGCCCGAAGGTACGGCCGGCTAATCTAACCATAAAGGAGGTGCGAAATGGAAAAGCGAAACCGTTTGATAGCCATAGGACTGATCGCTGTCGGATGCTTGATGATTTTTGGCAGATGGATCGGTTTCCTTTCCATTGTCGCCCTTTTACTTCTGCTGCTGGGCATCTTCCGGACGAAATCGGGGAAGATCAAGCAGGGATATACGCTGCTGGGTATCGGCGCGGTGCTTCTGCTGCTGGATCATCTGGTGCTAGTGCTGGGCATTTGCCTGATCTCGCTGGGCATGTTCTTCGTCAAATCCAAAGGCTTGCAGCAGGGGAGAAATCATCTTCAGAAGCAGAATTTCTCCTCAAGCTTTAACTGGGACCGGTCACCCTGGGTGATGCACAGTCTGAGCGCCTGGCATGTGCTGGGCGAGACGGATCTGGATCTGTCGCTGGCGATGGCGGAAGACAAGGAGACGGTCATGCTGTTTCAGGGGATTTTTGGAGATGTGGATCTGCATTTGGCTGACGGTTACGGCGTGGAAATCGAAGCGTTCGTGCTGTTCGGCTCCATCGAATTCGGGAGTCAGCGCGATGCGGGGATGATGAACCGGCTGAACTGGAAGTCTCCGGGCTACGAAAGCAGCGAGCATCGGGTGAAGGTCAGCGTTTCTTATTTGATGGGTGATTTGGATGTAAGACTGCCATAGGCGGATAAGGAGGGAGAGCTCCGGATGGATCATAAAAAGAATGCCAATATCGTGTCGCGCAGCATGGGCGAAGGAGCTCTGTTCTCCTTTGTCCTGCTGCTCGTTATATTGTACATGATGTATACATACGGTTTTTTGCGTCCTTATGAAAGCCTGGACTTCGGGCTCAGGACGGTCTCGCTGCTGCTTCTGCCGATCGGCCTCGGCGTAGGATTCGGCTTCTATCAGAGCTTCCGCGTCAAGCGCAGGCTTGAGCGGATGCGGGAGACGCTGCTGCTGTGGGAAAAAGGCAACCTGACGCTGACTATGCCCACGCTTGGAGAGGACGAGCTTGGGCGGCTGGCGGAGCAATTGAATGTGATCGGAAGCAAATGGGAGGACCAGGTGACGACGCTTCAGCGCCTGTCGACGAATAACGCCCAGCTTGCCGAGCAGGCGAGGGTGTCGGCGATTGTGGAGGAGCGGCAGCGTTTGGCCCGGGAGCTGCATGATGCGGTCTCCCAGCAGCTGTTCGCCATTTCCATGACGGCGACTGCCGTCGGCCGGACGCTGGAGAAGGATTTCGACAAGGCCCAGCGCCAGATCGCACTCATCGAGGAAATGGCTGCGGTGGCCCAGTCGGAGATGAGGGCGCTGCTGCTGCATCTGCGTCCCGTCTATCTGGAAGGGAAGCGGCTCGAGCAGGGCATCCGGGAATTGATCAAGGAGCTGCAGGTGAAGGTGCCGATCGATATCCATTTTGAAATGGACTCTGGTGTGCAGCTTGTGAAGGGGATCGAGAACCACCTGTTCCGCATTGTGCAGGAGGCCATCTCCAATACGCTGAGGCATGCCAAGGCGGACAAAATGGAGATTCGCATCCACCGGCGGGGCGATACGGTTCGCATGACCATCCGCGACGACGGAATCGGCTTTGATATGGATGCCGGCAAGCAGACGTCCTACGGCCTGTCCAATATGCAGGAGCGCATTACCGAAACGGGCGGATCAATCCAGTTCATAACGGCGCCGGGCAAAGGCACGCGCATCGAGATTACGGTGCCGCTGCTCAGCGAGGATAAGGGGATTTAATCAGGGAGGGAACAACCATGGAGAATGGGGAACCGATTAAAGTGCTGCTTGTGGACGACCACGAGATGGTCCGAATCGGGCTGGCTGCTGTGCTTGGAACCGAGGATGGAATCGAGGTCGTCGGCGAAGCCGGGGGCGGCGAGGAAGGCGTTCGTCTGGCGCAGGAATACAAGCCGGATGTCGTGCTCATGGACCTCGTCATGGAAGGGATGGACGGTATCGAGACGACAAGGCAGATCATGAAGCTCTACCCGGAGTGTAAGGTGATTGTGCTGACGAGCTATTTGGACGATGAAAAAATGTATCCCGTAATCGAGGCCGGCGCATTCAGCTATCTGCTCAAGACCTCCCGCGCTACCGAAGTGGCCGATGCGATCCGTGCGGCGGCCCGGGGACAGTCCGTCCTCGTCTCGCAGGTCGCCTCCAAAATGATGAACCGGTTCCGGAGCGACGCCCGGATTGAGGCTCCGGCACATTCGGAGCTGACGGACCGGGAGATGGAGGTGCTGAAGCTGCTGGCGCAGGGCAAATCCAACCAGGATATTGCCGACCAGCTGATCATCGGCATCAAGACGGTGAAGTTCCACGTCACCAATATTCTCGCCAAGCTGGGCGTGGAAGACCGTACGCAGGCGGCCATTTACGCTTATAAGAACGGGCTGGCCGAGTAGCGATTACGGACAGGCGGTACATGTAGCGTGATATAGCGATAACCCCCGGTGTGGCTCCATGCCCGTTAAGGGTTAAACGCCGTGGTAGCAGCGGTATCGGCCGCTGTAGTTTTAGACAATCCAGCCTGTAGTACAGACTTAACGACAGCAGTCGGCGAACCAGCCGGCTTCTTTGCGTATTGCTGAGGCCTTAGCCTTTTCCGGCTTTCAGTATAAAATCTCTCAGGACCGGTTATCCTGTCTAGTAGATTGCTAGAACGGAACCGAAAGGGAGAGAGAAGCGATGGGTAACCGGGGAAGAGTAGGGAGCAAGGGAATGTTGCTGATGTTCGTTCTGTGCTGTGCTGCGGTGCTGCTGCTGGCTGGATTTCGCAGCGGAGCGGAAATCAGCCCGGCGGAATCGGGCGGCGCGGAGGCTGTGCGCCCTGGCGGAGCGGTCGTCCAAGGCTCTGCCGGCCGTGAAGAGCCGTCGGACTCGGTCGCGCTGCTCACTGAGCTTGGACGGAGCGTGACGGAGCCGGGCTCTCCGCTGCGTCTTGTTTTTAAATGGCAGGGCTCGTATACGGGAGAGGCCGGTTCCTTGCTCGAAGGTGCGAACTCGCTCGCGAAGTCGCTCGGACTGCCGGACGCTGTCCAGTCGTCCGAGGAAGGTCATGCCGCTTACCGCTCCTCCGCCAAGACCGGAGGCATGAAGATCTCTTTGTTTTGGAGTGAAATGGGAGAGGGCGCAAGCTATGTGATCGTTACACTGGAGACGAACGATCTGTCCCGCACTGAGGGAATGGCCGAGGCCGCCGATGAGGCCGGCAGCATCCTGGCATCTGCAGGCATTGCCGCCGACTGGAACGTCTCCCTGCAAGGCATGTCCAGGGAGCATGGAGAGGCCGGCCGGGCGCTGAAGCTGACGGAGCGGACGCTTGAAGGCAAGCTGCCGGGCATGAGCGCGGCCGAAACCTACACGGATGCGGCAACCGCAAGCACCTCCTATACGGTCCCTTCCCTTGAGCATACCGTGCAGAGCGGGAAACACAGCCTTGCTTTACAGGCGGCGGTACATCAGGATGATGTCCTCGGCGGCAACCGGGTGACCCTTGGACTCCCGCTGATTACGATTGAGTACTGATTTTCAGCCAGTATAAGTTCAGATATTAAATATGATAAAAAACAGTAATAGAACTTTGACGAATTCCGAGAGAAACTGTCAGGTAATCTAATAGCATCCTCATCCGGAATATGATAAAATGACATCACGTCGTTGTAACTTTCGATTTGACATTTGACGATGAGAACTGATTTCAATAAACTATTACTATGATTGCATAGAGAAAGATGAGGAGCCATGGCTGAAAATCAAACCTTTGATGAATTGAAAACACCCGGCGCTGTATTTTTTATTTTTGGTGCAACCGGCGACTTGGCCCGGCGCAAGCTTTTTCCGGCCATTTACAGCCTGTACCGTGAAGGGAAGCTTGCCGAGGATTTTGCGGTAATCGGCGTGGCACGCCGTCCACGGAGTCCCGAGGAGTTCAGGGAAGATGTGAAGGCCTCGATCCGCGAGTTCAGCCGTTATCAAGCCATTGATGACAATGAATGGACAGGATTCGTCAATCATTTTGAGTATAAATCGCTCGATATTAACAATATTGATGGTTTCCGCGAGTTGAGAGAGCAGACCGAAGGGCTGGAGGAGCGGTTCCGCATTCCGGGCAACCGCCTGTTCTACCTGGCGCTCGCTCCCGAGCTGTTCGGAAGCGTATCGTTCAACCTGAAAGCCGGAGGCATGCTGGATGGAGAAGGCTGGAATCGTCTCGTTATTGAAAAGCCGTTCGGTTACGATCTGGAGTCGGCCGAGAAGCTGAACGAGCAGATCCGCCAAGTCTTCCAGGAAGAAGAAATCTTCCGGATCGACCATTATCTCGGCAAGGAAATGGTACAGAATATCGAAGTGATCCGCTTCGCCAACGCCTTCTTTGAGCCGCTGTGGAACAAGCAGCACATCGCCAACATCCAGATTACGCTGGGTGAAACCGTCGGTGTCGAAGAGCGCGGCGGCTATTACGACCATGCCGGAGCGCTGCGGGATATGGCCCAGAACCATATGCTTCAGCTGCTGACCATGATCGCGATGGAGCCGCCAAGCCGTCTGCTTGCGGAGGATATCCGCGATGAGAAGGTCAAGGTGCTGCGCTCGCTCCGTCCATATTTGACCGGCGAAGAAGTGCGCAAGAACGTGGTTCGCGGGCAGTATACGCAGGGGCTGTTCAACGGCAAGACCCTGCCGGCTTACCGCCAGGAAGACAAGGTGAATCCGGAGTCAACGACGGAAACGTATTTTGCCGCCCGGGTATTCGTGGATAACTTCCGCTGGGCGGGCGTACCGTTCTACATCCGCACAGGCAAACGCCTGCCGGCCAAGACGACCGAGGTGGTTGTGGAGTTCAAGAGCATGCCTACCAATGTCTATTTGGGGCAGAAGCATAACCTGGAACCGAATCTGCTCGTTATCCGCGTTAACCCGATGGAAGGCATTTACGTGAAGATCAATGCCAAGAAGCCGGGCTCGGAATCGGAGATTCAGCCGCTGGCGATGGACTTCTGCCAGAGCTGTCTGATCGGCATCAACTCGCCGGAAGCCTATGAGCGTCTGCTGCATGATGCGGCGCGGGGCGATTCCACCTACTTCACCCGTTGGGATGAGGTATCCTCGGCATGGTCGTTCGTGGACCATATCGCCAAAGCCTGGAGAGAGGATTCCAGCGATCTGGCTTCCTATCCGGCAGGCACCTGGGGACCGGTTGAAGCGGCTGAGCTGCTTGAACAGGACGGCTTCCAGTGGTGGCCGGTCAACGGACAGAAGGAAAGTAATGTTGTATGGTCAGTGAACAATAATTAAAATCGTTAGTTCGATAGATGTTAAGAAATCTCCCTGCTTTACAGCGGGGAGATTTTTTTCACACTGGCTGGTTTTAGGTAGATAATGCCGCCCCAATTTTGATATACTTTAAAGGATGCCCGCGCGTTATGATGTCCTTTGGCTGTGGAGGCCGATAACTGCGGAGAGTCCCGTTAATCAGCTGACAGGAGCAATGAACAATGGCCATTATGCCGATTTGATACAGGCTTATTTTAAGCCATGATTACTTAAACGTGATGAATTCAGATATGAAGGGATATGTGCAATGAGTCAAACGATGGATCAGAACTTGCAGCAGGAAGTGGACAAACGCAGAACATTCGCGATTATTTCCCACCCTGACGCAGGCAAAACGACACTGACGGAGAAGCTGCTGCTGTTCGGCGGCGCGATCCGGCTGGCGGGAACGGTCAAGGCCCGCAAAGCAAGCAAGCACGCAACAAGCGACTGGATGGAAATCGAAAAGCAGCGCGGAATCTCCGTTACTTCCTCGGTGATGCAGTTCGATTATTCGGGTCACCGGATAAACATCCTGGATACTCCGGGTCACCAAGACTTCAGTGAGGACACCTACCGTACACTGACGGCCGCCGACAGCGCGGTCATGCTGATCGACGTCGCCAAAGGCGTCGAGGCCCAGACGATTAAGCTGTTTCAGGTATGCGCCAAGCGGGGCATTCCGATTTTCACATTCATCAACAAGCTCGACCGCGAGGGCCGCAGCCCGTTTGACCTGATGGAGGAGCTGGAGCAGGTGCTCGGCATCCGCTCGGTGCCGATGAACTGGCCAATCGGCTCTGGCCGCGACCTGTGCGGCGTCTATGACCGCATGATGAATCAGGTGGAGCTGTTCCAGGGCGACGACCATTCGGTTATCAAAGTGCAGAAGGTCGAGGATTACAATGATCCCGTCATTCGCGAGATGGCGGGCGATTACCTGCATGACCAGCTGTGCCAGGACCTGGAGCTGCTGGATGTCGCGGGCGATCCTTTCGATTACGAGAAGGTGCTGCGCGGCGAGCTGACGCCGGTCTTCTTCGGCAGCGCGATCAATAACTTCGGTGTGCAGACGTTCCTGGAGAACTTCCTGCAGCTTGCTCCAAAGCCGGAGCCGCGCCGCAGCACGGCGGGGATTGTGGAGCCGACGAACGAGAAGTTTACCGGCTACGTCTTCAAGATCCAGGCGAATATGAACCCGGCTCACCGGGACCGGATCGCCTTCCTGCGCATCGTCTCCGGCAAGTTCCAGCGGGGCATGAGCGTAAAGCATGTGCGGGCCGGCAAAGATATCAAGCTGTCCCAGCCGCAGCAGTTTCTAGCCCAGGACCGCGATATCGTCGAGGAGGCGTATCCGGGCGATATTATCGGTCTGTTCGACCCGGGCATCTTCCGGATAGGCGATTCGCTCAGTCAGGCGGGCGATGTCGTATTCGATGAGCTGCCTACCTTCTCGCCGGAAATATTCGCCAAGGTCAGCATCAAGAACGCGCTGAAATCGAAACAGTTCCAGAAGGGCATCGACCAGCTGACGGAGGAAGGCATGATTCAGGTGTTCCGTACGGTCAGCTTTGACGATATTATTCTGGGTGTGGTCGGTCAGCTGCAATTTGAAGTGTTCGAGTACCGGATGAAGGGTGAATACGGCGTGGATGTACAGCTTCAGCGGATGCCGTATCAGTTCGCGCGCTGGATTGTGGACGAGAACAAGCCGGACCCGGGCAAGTTCCGGATCAATTCCACGCTTGTTACGGATAAGAAGGGGAATTTCGTTGTGCTGTTCGAGAACGAGTATGCCATGCGGACGTCCATCGAGAAAAACCCGTCGGCGAAGTTTCTGGAAACGGCGCCTTAATGTGAATCAAGCCGGCAGGGGATACCGGCTAACCAACAAAAAGCCTTCGTCTTTCGCGCGCTTTTGCGCTAGAGACGGAGGCTTTTTCACACCATCATTTGCCGGTCGTTAGCGAGCCGGGAATTTCAGACTTCAGGTGTTCGTGCAGCAGCGAGACGATTTCATCTTTTTTGACGGGATCGAGGTCTTTCCAGATCATTTCGAACACGGCGCCGAGTCCCGGCAGAGCGGCCTCCGGGCCGTCGATCGAACCGTCGATCATTTCCCGCAGTTCCTCTTTGGATTGACCATGGACTTTATGGATGATCGCCTGGCGCAAGTCGAGTGTGATGGACATGATAACACCTCCTTTTTCAAAATGACGGAATATTGTTGAAGCACCGCCGCATCCGAAACCAATGCTTGCAGGACGCGGGCGCAGCCGGTTCTTCTCCAGTAGGCTGGGTATAATATGCCCTGTTACAGAACCTAAAATTCAAGTTTAATTCCCCATATGCTATACTGTTTTGAGACAATTGACAGCATACGGGGGGAGTAGAAATGCCCAAGAAGCAATTCGCCATCATCGGAATGGGCCGGTTCGGGTCCAGTGTGGCCAAGGCGCTGAGCGGCATGGGGTACGAAGTGCTGGCCATCGACTCGGACGAACAGCGCATACAGGAAATTTCCGAAATCGTGACGCATGCCGTGTCGGCGGATTCGACGGACGAGGAGGCGCTGCGGGCGCTGGGCATCCGCAATTTTGACGTAGTGGTGGTGGCGATCGGTGAGGATATTCAATCCAGCATTTTGACCACGCTTATTCTGAAGGATCTCGGAGTACCGGTCATTCTCGTCAAGGCCAAGAGCGAGCTGCATGGGAAGGTTCTGGGCAAGATCGGTGCGGACAAGGTGATTTACCCGGAAAGGGATATGGGGCTGCGGGTGGCGCATCATCTGGCCTCGCCAAATATTCTCGACTATATCGAGCTGTCGCCGGATTACAGTATTCTGGATATGAAGGTTCCCGAAGCGATGCTTGGCAAAAATCTCAAGGAACTCGATATCCGCGCCAAGTATGGATGCAACGTGATGGCGATCCGGCGGGGAGACCATATGAACATTACTCCGAACGCGGACGACCGGCTGACGAGCGGCGATGTGCTGGTCATTGTCGGACACAAGGATAACCTGAACCGGCTGGAGATAGCCTATCAATAACGGATTAATTAAGAATGAATGGACCGGAAAGGTTGAATTAGGATGGAAATCATGTCCCCGCAAAATGCGCGGGTTAAAGAATGGGCCGGACTGCTCGAGAAAAAACACCGCGACAAGAGCGGAAAATACATCATTGAAGGCGTTCATCTGGTGCAGGAGGCACTGCTGGCGGAAGCTAACGTCGAAATCCTGGCTTATGATATTGAGAAAGGCATGCCCGCGGAGCTGAACGGTCTGCTGCAGTCCGTTCCCGGCATGGAGACGATTGCGGTCTCACCCGCGGTCATTGCCAAATGCAGCAGCACCAACACGCCTCAGCCCGTGTTCGCGGTGGTGCGAAAGCCTCGGGAGAGCGCCGAAGCGGCGCTGGACAAGCCGGGCAGCCTCGTCGTCGTGCTGGACGGCGTGCAGGACCCCGGCAATGTCGGCACCATCATCCGCAGCGCCGACGCGGCGGGGGCGGACGGCGTCATCCTGGGCCGCGGCAGCGCCGATCTGTACAATCCGAAGACCATCCGCTCCACGATGGGCTCGATGTTCCATCTGCCGATAGTCGAGGCCGATCTGGCGGAGATCCTGCCGCAGGCGCGGCAGCGCGGCGTGCTGCTGGTCAGCACCTCGCTGCAGGGCGTGGACTCCTGCTACAGCCACGATTTCCGCAGCGGCAGCCAGTGGCTGGTGATCGGCAGCGAAGGCCGCGGCATCTCGCCGGAGACGGCGGCCCAGGTGGATAAGAGCATCATCATCCCGATGAAGGGCCGGGCCGAATCGCTGAACGCGGCGATGGCGGCGACGATTTTGTTGTTTGAGGCGATGCGGCAGCGGGGGGATTAAACAAGGCAATAGAGCGAAGACCCTCCTGGATTCGGGAGGGTCTTCGCTCTATTTCCAGGCCGTTCCAGCAGCAGCGCCATGCCGAGAGCTATGCGCTGGCGCTTATTGCGACAGTGAATATTTTCTCAATAAGCTGCAATGCGCCTCTGTAGCCGATGTAGCTTTTGTTCAGAACCACTTCATAGGACGCCGGAAATCCGACTTCGACAATTTTGCCCTTTAGTTCCTTGGCCGTGTCTCTTTCCCATGTTGTTCCAAAAATAATCGGAGGCTTATGACCGAAATCCGTCTCTCTCAATAATTTGCCGACGATATAGCCATCTTCAACAAAATCGACCGTGGTGGCGACATCATGAGCGAGCTTTTGATATTCTTGAGCGATGGCTTCTCTATATTTTTCCGGCGCATTATCGGTGATGATTTGTCTCCTTGGAATTAAGCCGAGCTGGTTCACCAGAAACTTGTTTAAGGCCAGATTGTACGTGCTGTCCCCGACTACGGCATAGGTTGCCGGCAGCCCCCACCAATATTCGGAGAAGAAATCATTGAAATGTTCCAGATAATAATAGTATTCTTTTTCTTCCTGCTCGATAAACGACTCGGCTGTTGCAGGGTCAATGCCCGCGTACTCAACGACCTGTCTAATAAATGCCGCTGTCTGCTGCGCACCGATCGGTAACACAGGGATGTGCAAATACGGCTGATTGTACTTTTGTTCCAGATGCTTGGCCGTTTTCAGACCGAGCCATGGCGACACGACCAGATTAAACTGGGCATGGGGGATCGTCTTCCATTCCTCGACTCCGCCCGATTTGCCGCCGAACAGAATATTGACTTTGAAACCGGCGCCCTCCAGAATACGCTTCAGCTCGGACAAATCTCCGCGCCAGAAGGTATTCTGATACGGCAGCTCCGACCAGACATTAATGAGTCCTTGTTCCTTGTGGTCCTTGTCAACCGCATATTTATCAACGTATTGATCAATGATGGCTGTCGTTATGATCTCATGGCCGACGAAGTTATTGCCCTTAAAGCCGCCGGTTTCGGCATACACAATGGGGACTCCCTGTTTCTGATATTTACTGACGACCGCTCCAACATCATCCCCGACCAATTCTCCGATGCACCCGTTCAGCACCACAAACAAGTCGCCCTCTATGATCTTAAGAGTGGATTTAATTAATTCGTCCAAGCGCTTCTCGCCGCCGAACACCACTTCTTTCTCACCGGCATTGACGCTTGGAGAGACTGAGCCTCCCGAATACCCGCTGCCCTGAAAGCCGTTGTAAAAGGCCAGGCTGGTGTATTGCTTGTCCATGCAGCCCGGTCCGCAGTGGCCGATGGGAACGGCGCCCGGAATGGATACGACGCTGTACAGGGCTCCGACGGCACAGCCGTAGCGAACTTGATTGATTGAATTGGTCTGCCCGTGCTCATTTTTGGTAACAGCCATGGTAGTTCTCCTTTTCTATGAAAATCATTGTTTACGCATCGATCAATTCCGGGTGCTTGGAGAGAATGTAGGGGTCTTTTTGTTCAAGCCACCACTGCTTGTAGGGGAGTTTTGCGTGCTTTTTCAGATCATCGTGAAATTTTTTATGGGCGAGAATGTTCAGAATCGCTTCACCCAGATTAATGATGCCTTCGTAGCCGATTGCGATATGTTCATCGCCCAGCGGGGCTGCGGGGATACCGAGCTTGGAAGCCAGCGGCGCGAGACCGTTATGTCTGATCAGGATAAAATCCGGCTTGACCTCCTGCAGCAAACCGTAAAATTGATACTGCTGCCTGTTGCTCACATTAAACGACGGGACCTCGCCGTAATGTTCAATCAGGTGCCCCAATGAATCCTCTCTGGCATCGCCGCTGTCATAAACGGGATCATGGTGGAACACCAGTGAGCCGTCTACCTGAATATCCAGCTCTCTCAGTACTTGAATCAGTCCGTGGGCGTAAGCGGAGCCTGTAGCTACGTATCCTTTTAACCCCTGAAGCTTCTTCTTGAGCTCGGCGATCTTCGGCTTCACTCTGGCGTGTTCCTTCGCGATGTACTGCTCTACAAGCTCTTCCCGATGGGTGACTTTTCCGAGCTCGCGAAGCCATGCATCGGTTCCGGCGAAGCCGTAGGGCATCGGAGCTTTGACTTCGGGCACGCCAAATTCCTGCTCCAGCGCCGCCGCCATATACGAAGAGAGCGTATAGCAGAAGCCTACAGTTGCCGCCGCTTCAGACAATTGCTCGAGATCGGAGACGGATGCCATATCGACAACATAATTGACTCTTAGATTAAACTCTTTGAACATAGGGGTGAAAATATCCGAACCCCAAAGACTGATGACATTGACAAGATCCTCTTGTTTTTTCGTGCTTTTTTTCACAATCTGGCGCAAAATGCCATGCTGGGTCGCGTCAAAGCCGGTACTCCAATGCTTCGATCTGAATCCTTCACAGAAAAGAGGAATGACGGGAATCCCCAGCTCCTCTTGTTTCTTCCTTGCAACACTCTCAATATCTTCGCCAATGATCCCGGTAGGGCAGGAGGTTCCGATGAAAATGGCTTTGGGTGAATACCTTTCCCACGCATCGTCAATGGATTGCTTGAGTTTGCCAAGCGCGCCAAATACCATATCCGTCTCCTGCAGGTTTGTATTGATAATTCTAATATTCTCGACTTTATGGCCTCTCATGGCCAATCCATTACGGTAGATTGAATTGTAGGGAACTTGTCCGGCACCGCAGCCGATCGGTGAATGCTGGATCAGCACCGCATCTCTGACATTGCCTGCCTGACATTCAACCATTTGCTCGCTGCATACCGAGCCTTGAGTGAAAGGTCCTTTGGCTTCGCACAGCCGGCATCCATCCTTATTGCTTTTACATCCGCTTCCTCTTTGCTGATAGCCTGATTGCGTGTGCAGATCCGATGCTGTTCCGTTCCAGGCGATGATGGTGCCGAGCCGCCGCTCACGATTCTGAACTTCAGCCATCCTCAAATTGATCTTGCCCATTCGCTATCCATCCTCTCTTATCTCATTTGACGCAAGGTGATTTGTAATGGCAGTAGTCACAGTAATATTTCATACTAAATAGCTAGGTTTTATATACAATGATCAAAGTATATATTTTGCGTTTATATTCTGTCAATATATTCTATGTCTTATTTTGTAAGAACAAGGCAGCCGTTCCTACTTGCGTTCAGCCCCTCCAATGTGAGAAATAAAGTACAAATTGCATATTGAAAGTGCTTCCATTCTTTTTTAAAATAGGTTGGGGAGTCCGTGGTATGGGACTTTGACCCACAATTTTGCAAACGATTACATATATGGGAAGGGGGGCATATCCCAGCATACAAACAGCGAATGAAAGATTTCGGCAGTGAATAGGATGATTAACGTGTCAAAGTAATGTCCACATTTGCAGGGAAAGGTGTTGATTCCACTTTGAGTAAAAAGGGAAAAACGCTAGCCGCTTTAACACTAACGCTTGCCTTGGCATTTCCGGCTGGCTTGACCGCTAACGCTTCCGGCCAGGCCGCGGACTCAGACTATTACAACGAGGTTCACCGAAATCAGTTTCACTTCTCACCTCAAGCGAACTGGATGAATGACCCGAACGGAATGATTTATTTCGAGGGAGAGTATCATCAGTTTTTCCAATATGACCCTTACGAGAAGACCCAAGGCCCCATGCATTGGGGGCACGCGGTCAGCAAGGACCTTATTCATTGGGAGCAGCTGCCATTTGCTCTGGCTCCGGATGAAAACGGTGTCATTTTCTCGGGGAGTGCAGTCATCGATTATAACAATACCGCTGGGTTCGGCAAAAATGCCATGGTGGCCATCTTCACTCACGCCAATGGACCAAGGCAGGTTCAAAGTCTAGCCTACAGCACGGACAGAGGCCGGACCTGGACAAAGTATGAAGGCAACCCTGTCATGCCGAATCCGCCTGTTGCCGACTGGCGCGATCCGAACGTCTTCTGGCATGAAGAATCGAACCAGTGGGTGATGACTCTCGCAGCCAAAGACAGAATCATGTTCTATACGTCGCCCAACTTGAAAGACTGGACCTATCAGAGCGAATTCGGCCCGGACGGCGGCATCCAGGGAACCGGGCAAGCCGGGGGATACTCCTTTGCCATATCAACGCAGCGCGGGCAGTCGTTTGTGTACGAAGCCGACGTGATGCCTATTGAGAACAACACGCTGATCGGTACGGGAGGACTGGTATTCCGCGCGGACCCGGAGATGAAGAGCGGCTATGTCGCTATGCTGAATACAGAAACCGATGAATTAACGCTCGGAAAAATTGGAAACGATTCAATTACGGAAATTGTCTCCAAACCCGCCGATCTCCGTGCTTCCACGACGTATCATGTAAAAGTCGAAACGATAGACGAACGGGTGAAAATATATGTGGACGATAAGCTGGTTATCGACCAGCAGGATTCGTCTTTCGGAAGCGGCTACTTCGGACTGTCGTCCTGGAACTCGTCCGCGGTCTTCCGGAACGTAAAGTTTACCAACACCGCAAATTTTGTGACCAATATTTCCGGCTGGACGCCCCTTTCGGGAACATGGTCAAACAATAACTCCGGAAAGCTCGGAAGCTCCAAAGACGATGCCTACACCATGAGCGGAGAGACCGCTTCCGATTTCAGTTATGAAACCGATCTGAGTATTTCTCAAAATGACGGCGCCTCCGGCTTTGGCTCGCTTGTATTCCGTGCGGACGCGGACGGGAAAAACGGCTATGAAGCCGTGCTCGATGACGCGAACGACAAGGTACGGCTGATCCAAATGGTAAACGGCGCAAGCAAGGTTATCAAGGAGAAAGAGGCGGTCGTCGAATCAGGAAAAGCATACCATCTGAAAACAAGCGCAGCCGGCGGCGCGATTAAAGTGTTTCTGAATGGTACGCCGGTTATTGACGCGGAGGATGCGGCCTACTCCACAGGCCTGCTCGGTCTGCACGCTTCGAAGGCTTCAGTCCAATTCCAGGGCGTGTTTAAGACAAAGTATATTGTCACGGAAGCTTCCGAGATTGAGAACCATGATTTTGAGACTGGCGATTTGACGGGCTGGAAAAGTGTAAGAGGAGACGCTTTTACGGACGCGCATGTCTCCGAAGCGACGGAATATTGGGGCGGACCTTTCGGGCAGCAGGGCAACAGCCATTTATGGGGAGCGGCGGTTCCTCCTTATGACGCTTTGACAGGTGAGCTCCATTCCAGCTATTTCAAGCTGGGCGGTTCGGGTGAAATCAACCTGATGATCGGAGGGGGCAATGATATCAATACCCGGTATGTTGCTTTGGTGAGAGCTTCCGACGATAAGGAGCTGATCCGGCAAGAGAACAAATACTGGGCGGACGATGAAAAATATTGCCGATTCGTCTGGGACGCTTCGGACTATTTGGGCGAGGTTCTGTACATCAAGATCGTTGATAATGCGACCGGCGGCTGGGGGCATATCAATGTTGACGACGTCAATGTCTACAACACGGGAACGATTCCCGCGGCAGTCGATAATAAAGCCCAAGAACCGAAGGAACCGGAGCAGTACGAGAGCGGTACAATTACCGAGTGGAAAGGAATCGTCGGAGAGTGGGTTCCTTCGACGAACGGCAGGGTGGCAGGCGTTTGGGAATGTCCGGCATTGTTTACCCTCCCGGTCGACGGCAATCCGAGCAACAAAAAGTGGGTGCTGCTGGTCAGTCTGCAAAACGGCTCGATCGGCGGCGGGGCCGGCATGCAGTATTTCATCGGGGATTTCGACGGCAAGCGGTTTGTGAACGACAATCCGGCGGATCAGGTGCTGTGGGCGGACTATGGCGCGGACTTCTATGCCGGTATCCCGTACAACAACATAGAAGGGAAGAACGGGGAGCGGTACTGGCTCGCTTGGATGAGCAATTGGCAGTACGCCAAAAAAACGCCGACCACGACGTGGAGAAGCTCTTTGACGCTTCCGAGAGAGATGGAGCTGACCCGGACCGAAGACGGGCTTCGGCTCAAGCAAACACAGGTCAGTCTGGAGAAAATCCGTGACCACAGCGGCAAAATCACGATGGAAAACCAGCTGATTTCGACCGGAACCTCAAATGCCGTTTCCAAGACCTCGGATGTGTACGAAATCCTAGCCGAGTTCGATGTGTCCCAGTCTACGGCTTCCGAATTCGGCTTTAAAGTGCACAAGGGCACGATCAAGCACGGAGACACTCCTGAACAGACCGTGGTCGGGTATGATACGGCCAAGCAAAACCTGTTCGTCGACCGCTCGAAATCCGGCAACTTCAATTACGGCATCCATGTAAAAGGCAAACATGAGGCGCCGCTGCGGCCGGAGAATGATACGGTCAAGATGCATCTCTTCGTGGATCGTTCCGCGATTGAAGTATTCGGCAATAACGGTACCGCTGCCATTACCGATCAGGTCTTCCCCGACCCGCGCAGCACCGGGCTGGAAATATACAGTGTCGGCGGGGACGTGAAGCTGAAATCGCTAGACATCTACCCGCTGAAATCGGTTTGGGGCAAGTCCCCGGTCAAAACGAACCTGAGCGGATGGACCACGATAAACGGCATGTGGGCGGATACCCTCTATGGCAAACAGGGAGAAACGGCCGGTATGGACGCCATCACGATTTCGGGAAATACAGGCGGCGACTCTTCGTATGAAGCCGATATCCGGATTCTCGATACCGACTCTCATCCGAATGACCCGAATCAGGACTATGTCCCGAATCCGGTCGGCTCCGGAGATTTGATATTCCGTTCCGACAGGCTGGGAGAGAACGCGTACATGGCAAGATTAGATGTCCGGACCAACACGGTGAAATTGATCAAATTGGCCGGAGGCCAATCGGTGTCCCTCGCCGTTTATGGCGCGGAAGACGGGCTCAACCTGACAGCCAACAAGACGTACAACCTGAAAGTAGTAACGGAGAAAGATTCTATTCAGGTTTATCTGGATAAGGCACGGATTATCACGGCCAGCGATCCTTCATTCACGGGCGGATATTTCGGTTTGGGCGTATCGGGCTCCACAACCGCATTTGATAACATCATTTATAAGAACAAAACGGATTTTGAGCCGGCTCCTCCGAAGCCCGTTGATACGACCGCTACAGATTTGATTAATCCGGATTTTGAAACGGGCGACCTGACCGGATGGACGGTAGTCAGCGGCAATGCGTTCAGCGACAAGCATGTTTCGCAGGAGAAAACATTCTTTGGCGTTCTTCCCTTCAACCACAGCGGCACTTATCATCTTTGGGGATACAATGGGGAAGCGGGCGGCGACGCCGCGACCGGCGTCCTGAAATCAAACAATTTCAAGCTGTCAGGAAGCGGGGAGATTAGCTTCCTGATGGGCGGCGGAAACGACTATGAGAACTTATATGTCGCTCTTGTAAGAGCGTCGGATGATCAGGTCCTGCTGAAAACGACGAACGTCGGTTTTGAGGATGACGAGACCTACCGCAGAATGACGCTGGACGCTTCCGCCTATCTGGGCGAAGTCGTATATATCAAGCTGGTCGATACCGCCACCGGCGGTTGGGGCCATCTGAACGTCGACGATTTTAAGGTACAATAAAGTCCGGTATTACTGCATACGACTGAAAGGAATTCTTCGGGGACATCGGTATTCTTAAAGAACAAATAAGCGCCCTCTACCTTATGCAGGTTCAGGCGCTTATTTTTTATTTTACTTGGATCTCCGAAAGAGAATGGATTAAAAAGTCCGCATGCGGAGATAAATCCTTTTCCGAACCTTCGTACGTAATGAGACCGATTCCGATGCTGCCGGCAGCTTTCGCCATTTGGACATCCGCCACAGAATCACCAACAATGGCCAGCTCCCCGGGTGAAATCTTCAGCATCGCGCAAGCTTTAGTCACCATTTCCGGGTCAGGTTTTCCTTTGCTTACTTGCTCGGGGGTTATGACAAAATCCAGCACATGATCGACTTTCAGCATCTGCATGAGCCGTGATGTGCGTTCGTAAGCATCCGATGTCATGATCCCGACGGATATTCCGTGGGAGTGCAAATGATGAAATATATCAGGCACGTTATCCGTCGAGTGGAAAGCATGCTCCAATTGAAGCTGCCGGTCGGCGTTCGCGAAAATTTGCTGCGCCTTTTGCTTGCATTCGAACCAGGACCATCCCTTCAGACGATAAAGGAGCCCTGCAGTCAGAATGATTTCCTCCAGCGTCGTGGCTACCGCAAGCACCCCGGTGTAGTCAACGTGATCCGGCTGCGTAAACCCCATCATGGCGCTCCACTCATCACCGTATTCGGGACCTGTAAGACGTGTAAATTCGTTCTTTCTCAATTCATCAATGTAGGACCAGAACTTCACGGAATCGAACAAGGTGCCGTCTTTGTCGAAAGCTACCGCCCGAACATGTAAGACTTCAGAACCAACCCATATTTTTTTGCCATCCTGCATCTAAACTCATGCCTCCTTATGCTACTTGATGTGTGTCTGCAGATGCTGTTCGATGCGTTCTTTATCTCCACTGCGAATCAGTTGAAGCATTTCGCGGTGTTCTTCCACTACGGTCTGTAAGGAGGAATGGCTGTAGCCCTGAATGAGAAAACGTGCGTGGAGCTTGCCTGAGATGCTGTTCCAGATGCGGAACATGGCAGGTGAAACACATTGTTCTACAATCCGTTCGTGAAATTTCAGATCCAGATTCGAGAGACGGTCCAGATCATCCTGGTCGCTTGCTTCCTGCATATTCAGAATAATGTTGTCCAAATAGGCAAAATCGTCGGCTGTCAGCACGCTGGCAGCCTTCTGCGCCGCGAACAATTCGAAATTGCGCCGGGTAGGCACGAGCAAATGAATGACTTCCTCTTCGGAAAGGTCAACAACAACCGTTTCCCGGTAAGGATGGGAAATGACCAAGCCTTCTTGCTCCAAAATTCGGATTGCCTCGCGAATCGGACCACGGCTAACGTTCATCTGCTTTGAAATCTCCATTTCGCGTATTCGGGCCCCCGGCTCGAGATGCCCCTTGATAATGGCTTCGCGAATTTCCTGGTAAACAAACTGACGCAAAGAAACGGTATCATTTTTTTTAAATTGAAAGTTCTCAAAATCGTTAGGACTTGTCATAAAGAATCTCCGATCTGGTTATTGTTTACAATAAACAATGTACTTGCTTCAATAAAATATTGTCAACTAGATTCATTACCCTGTGAACGTTGATAAGCATATTATACACCAGAATAAATTGTTGACAATCTACAATCGACATTTTATATTATTGTCATGAAACATCACACCCAGCAGGAGGAGATATGACGTGAAGATTACGAAGGTTGAAGCAATCCCCGTAAGACAAGGCAATACGATTGAATTAATCAATGATAGCGCCCAGGATGGAATCATTATCAAAGTCCACACGGATGAAGGAATTACCGGGATTGGCGAAGTGGATTCGGCTCCGTGGGTGGTCAAATCGATTATCGATACGCCTTCCTCCCACCGTATTTGCCAAGGGCTCGGAGAAATGCTCATCGGAGAGAATCCATTCGAAATCGAACGTATCTGGGAGAAGCTGTATGTGGGAAGCACCTTCTATGGAAGAAGGGGAGTTGTCATCCATGCCATCAGCGGGATTGATATTGCGCTGTGGGATATTATGGGCAAGGCACTCAATCTGCCGGTGTACAAGCTGCTTGGCGGCGCGCAGCGCGGCAAGGTTCGGGCGTATGCAAGCACTTTGATGCCCTATACCCCGCAGGAAGCATATGACGAAACGAAGAAGTGGGTTGAGCACGGCTACACGGCGATCAAACTGGGCTGGGGTGGATTTGAACAGGGTAACCGGGAGATTGTAGAGCTGGTAAAAGCTTGCCGTGAAGCAGCGGGCCCGAACATTGATTTGCTGTTCGACCTCGGCTTTATTCCCTCCGACGACCACCCGATCGACGCCGCCTCGCGTATGGCGCTCGCCAAAGAGCTTGAGCCTTTCACTCCTTACTGGATCGAAGAACCGCTCTTTGCCGACGATTACGAAGGATACCGCAAATTGGCGGAATCAACCTCTATCCGCATTGCCGGAGGAGAGAATGAAACGACGCGCTACGGCTTCAAAGAACTGATCGAGCAAGGCGGAGTCGACATTGTTCAGCCGGATGTGACCCGCTGCGGAGGCTTAAGCGAAGCGAAGAGAATTGCCCAGCTTGCCCAAGCGCATCATATTACCTGTGTGCCCCATGCCTGGAGCAGCGGAATCGTTGTGGCCGCCTCCCTGCATTTGGTCACGGCCATACCGAACGGCGCTTTGCTGGAATACTGTGTAGCCGAAACGCCAATCCGTCAGGAAATGCTGCTCAGCGACGTTACCGTCAAGGACGGGTATGCCGAAATTTCCGACAAGCCCGGTTTGGGCGTTGAGTTGAATGAAGAGGCGCTGGAGAAATACCGCTGTGACCGATAGAACCAGGGGCTTATTTCCGTAAAAGCGTCAATTGAAAGCCAGAATGCCAATGGAGGAGATATAATGGCGGGCATGATGAGAGCACTTATATGGGAAGGGGATGGGATTCTGGCTCTAAGAGAGGTCCCGATTCCCGAGATTCGTCCCACCGAGGTACTGGTTCGTGTAAGCTATACCGGTGTCTGCGCCACGGATGTTGAAATCATAAAGGGCAAGTTCCCCTATTCCCCGCCTTATATATTAGGCCATGAAATAACTGGGAAAGTAATTGAGACGGGCAGTAATGTCAAAGAATTGAAAGAGGGAGACAGGGTCGTAATTGATCCGGGAGTGCCCTGCGGCGAATGTTTTTTCTGCAAAGCTTCACAGCCGGAATTTTGTGCGAATTATTGTGAGCTGGGGATCAACGAAAACGGCGGATGGGCCGATTACGTCAGGGTTCCGGCAAAAAGCGCACACAAAATTCCGATTGAGCTGAGCGATGTTTCGGCTGCGATTTTCGAACCCATGGCTTGTCCCTTTGGAGCTGTGGACAACGCAGGCCTCCTGCCAGGGGAACATGTGCTCATTTACGGAGACGGTCCCGCCGCCTTGTATTTTACGCAAATCGCCAAAATGATGGGAGCCGGACGCATCTGCGTAGTTTACAAACTTCCGGAGCGCACGGAATTACTCCAAAGATTCGGAGCAGACGACCTGATCCCATTCGACGGGCAGGACGCTGCGCTCAAAGAGCATCCGAGCATACGTGACAGAGGTGGCTTTCAATTGGTTATCGACGCCGTCGGTTTGTCGGATACCGTGAAAGATGCAGTTCGATATGCCAGCACAGGCGGAAGGATTATCTTGTACGGTTTTAATGATAGTCATACCGATCATTTTCCGCACAGAGAAATCATTTTTAAAGGCATCCGTATTTACGGTCGGACCAATTCTCCTGCCATCTGGTCCAGGGCGATCGAATGCGTGGCACGTAATCAAATAAAGTTGAATCCATTGGTCGAACGGGTGGTATCTCCGGAAGAGGCGAAAGAGATTCTGCTTGCCGGCAACCTTACCGGTCTAAAGACAATCATTTCTTGGGCAGATTAATTAAGGGAGGAAGAACATGAAACTGAAACATGTACTGATTGTTCTGATGTCTGTAGTCATTCTGGTTGGGCTCAGCGGATGTGTCGGCAGCGCAAGCTCCACAAATTCAGGCGCCGGAACGGCAAGCTCTGCTGCTCCCTCAAATGGCGGCGAGGATCTGGCGAAGTTCAAAGGTGAAACGATTAATGTGCTGTCCTGGGAAGGATATCAGGAAGATGAATGGGTGAAGCCTTTTGAGCAAAAATACGGCGTAACCGTTAAAGTCACTTATGCCGGCAGCGTTGATGAAATGTTCGCCAAAGCAGCGTCCGGTTCTGTAAAGTACGACCTGATTTTCATGGATGGCGGGTCCGTGAACCGTTACTTCAAAATGAATTTGATTCAACCGATTGACTTGGCGAAGCTCAAGAATACAAATCAGCTAATCGCAAATATGAAGTCGCTCAACGATAAACACGTAGTAAAGGACGGAAAGACCTATGCGGTTCCGTTTGCCTGGGGTTCGCTGCCTATGATGGTCAACACGGATAAAATCAAAGAACCGATTGACTCCTGGAACGCATTGTGGGATCCGAAGTACAGCGGAAAGATCGTTACCCTGGACGATGCGGCCAATCAAACGGCAATGACAGCGATGCTTCTTGGCTTCAAAGATCCGTATAACCTGACTGATGCGCAGCTGGATCAAGTGAAGAGCAAATTGCTCGAACAGAAACCGCTGGTTCGTACCTATTACGCCGGCTTTGAAGACGGGAAGAATCTGATGGCAAGCGACGAAGGCTGGATCGGCTTCTCTATGGGACCGACAATGATTACAGATCTTCAAAAAGAAGGAAAGAATGTCGTGGAAGTGATTCCGAAGGAAGGGGCTTTGGTGTGGATCGACAATGCGGTCATCGGCAAGGATGCCAAAGATCCCGAACTGGTCCACGTATATATCGATTATCTGATTTCGTCGGAAGTTCAGGCGCAGCTGATCAAGAAGACGAGCTACGGCGGGGTGAATGCCGACTCGGCAAACAAGCTGACAGATGAGGAGAAAAAGGTTTCGCATATGGATGATCCTAATTATTTCAACAATCTTGTGTACGTAGCCTTCCCGGAAAGCTTTGAAAAACGCGTGAAGCTGTGGAATGAAGTCAAAGCGGCTCAATAACCGAATCATCTGCATGGAAGGGTGCGGCTTAGCGGCCGCAGCCTTGCTTTGGAAAGGAGAGACCTCATGATCAATCAAGAACAGGCTGTAGTGGAGCTGCGCCAGGTATCGAAACGATTTGGCAATTACGAGGCAATCAAAGATTTAAACTTGTCGATCAGAAGAGGAGAATTTTTTTCCATTGTGGGACCGAGTGGTTGCGGTAAAACGACAACGCTGAAAATGATAGCGGGATTTGATCATGCGACCGAGGGGGCGGTGTATCTATCCGGAACCTCGGCTAACCATATTCCTCCCTACAAGCGGAATGTGAATACCGTGTTTCAAAACTATGCCCTTTTTCCCCATATGACAGTCTATGATAACGTGGCCTATCCTCTAAAACTCAGGAAGGTGCCGAAGAATGAGATTCGTTCCCGAGTGATCGAAAGCATGAAGATGGTAAGTATGGACCCCTTTCTTGACCGTTCTCCGAATCAGCTCAGCGGCGGACAGAAGCAGCGTGTCGCGTTAGCCCGGGCACTCATTTCCAAACCGGAAGTTCTGCTGCTGGATGAGCCGCTTTCCGCGCTCGATTTTCATCTAAGGCAAGAAATGCAGCGGGTGCTGAAGCATCTGCAAAGGGAAGTGGACATCACTTTCGTGTACATCACGCATGATCAGGGGGAAGCGCTGAGCCTGTCGGACCGTATTGCCGTAATGAAGAACGGCGTGCTGCATCAAGTGGGTTCGCCAGAGGAGATTTACGAAATGCCCCAAACGAGCTTCGTTGCCGGTTTTATCGGAAAATCCAATCTGATTAAAGGAAGAATGGAAGGGCCAACCCACTTTGTGAGTGATGCCGGGCTTCAAGCGATGACAAATGAGGCTTCGGATCTCTCGGGAGAGCCGCATGTTTACATTTCGGTCCGTCCGGAGAAGCTCCGGATCTCCAAAGACGATGAACGGTATATTAACCGTCTCAGCGCGGTCTTCGTGGAAGAAACCTATTATGGCGCGGATAGAGAGTTGACGTTCAGAGAGGCTGGAGGAACACATATTCTGATGAAGCAGCAGAAGGACGACGGGAACGTGAAATTCTCGGAGGGTGAGAGCGTGGATCTGTTCTTCCGTCCGGAGGATGCGGTTATCGTCAAAGAGTGGGGGAGCTAAGATGTACGGGAAAAACCTGATGCTGATTATGATTTCCATATGGGTACTCTTGTTCATCGTCCTGCCTGTTTCTGCGATGCTGCTGTTCAGCTTCTGGAGTATTGATAATTTCCAGATCGTTCACAGCTTTAGTATTCAAAATTACTCGAAAATTTTCCAAGACCCGATATACTTGTCATTGCTTTGGAAAACGATCAAGCTGGCTTTGATTGTCGCGGTGCTGTCGGCGCTTATAAGCTATCCGTTGGCATTGTTCGTCAATCACCGGAGAGGAACCATGAAGACGATCCTGTTTCTTGGGGTGCTGGCTCCTTTGTGGGTGGGGTATTTAGTGCGGATCTATTCCTGGAGGTCGATTTTGGGAGAATCCGGGTTCATTAACTCGCTCTTGGTATTGACGGGGATTTTAAAACAGCCTTCCTCGTCGCTGTTGTTCAACAGCTCCGCGGTCGTCATCACGATGCTGTGCATCGCGATACCGTTCACTTTTATTCCGATCTATAGTGCCATCGAGAAAATTCCCGGCAATCTGCTGCAGGCCGCGGCAGATTTGGGAGCAAGCGGATCAAGGGCGTTCTGGACAGTTGTCTTTCCACTCAGTATGCCGGGTGTCGTGACGGGGTTTATGTTCGCCTTCATCACCTCGTTCGGAGACTACATGACACCCTCGCTGGTCGGAGGCACATCGGGAATCATGTATGGAAATATGATTCAAACGCAATTCGGCAACAGTTATAACTGGCCGCTCGGCGCTGCGCTTTCGATGATTATGCTGCTGTTCCTATTGGCGGTCATTGCGGCAACGCGCAGAATCGGGAACGTACAGGCTATCTTTGAGGAGTAAGGAGGCTGTTCATGAAGTATTTGAAATATGTGGGGGCGCTGCTATTTGCGTTCATCGTATACACCTTCTTGTATCTTCCGATTCTGGTGACGATCCTGTTCTCCTTCAATGAATCGAAAGTCCAGGTGCTCCCGATCAAGAAGCTGACATTTGATTGGTACAGGGGGTTGTTCTCGAATACGGAGCTCTGGGTTGCCGCGAAAAACAGTTTATTGGTTAGCCTGCCTGCCACGCTATGCGCAATTGTATTTGGTACACTGGCGGCCTACTTGTTTCAGCGGTACCGGATACGCGGGGGATCATTCCTGCAATTTTTGATTCTTCTTCCTTACATTTTGCCGGGAATTATTATTGGGACATCGCTCAATCTGCTGTTCAAGTTTCTGCAGGTGGATGCTTCTCTGATGACTGTCATTATCGGGCATATCACGTTTATTACACCAGTTGTAATGTTTCTGGTTATGGACCGTTTGAAAAGATTTGATCGGAATCTGGAGTTTGCATCTATGGATCTGGGCGCCTCGCCGATGCGGACCTTTCTGCTCATTACACTCCCGAATATCAGAAGCGCGGTGCTGGCCGGAGCACTGCTCGGGCTGACGATTTCGTTCGACGAAGTGATTGTATCCTTCTTTCTGATTGGAACGGACAATACCCTACCTATGCTCATCTGGTCCATGATCCGTCACGGCTATTCGCCGCAGATTAATGCGGTCTATACGTTGATCGTCTTATTCTCGTTAGGCTTGATCGCGATTGCGGGCAGCAGACTGTTTGCGCAGCGGAATTCGAAGGCTATTACTGAGGAATAACTTGCGAGGGGTTCATAATGGCAGAGCTATGCGTGCGGCCCATTATTTATGGGAACTATGGAAAATGTGTGGAAGTTACAAACGGCACGATAAGCCTCGTCGCAACGGTAGAGTTCGGACCGAGAATTATCCGCTTTGGCTTTACTGGCGGCGATAATGTATTCTTTGAAGATACCGAGCGGCAGTTTAAAGAAGCAGTCGAGGACTTCTCGGTTGTCGGCGGAGGCGAATGGCATATTTACGGAGGACACCGGCTGTGGACGAGCCCGGAGTCTGTCCCTCGAACGACATACCCGGATAATGGACCCGTACGGTGGCGAGCGGCCGGAAATGGCATTGTGCTGATCCCTGATGCGGAAACCTGGACCCATGTGCAAAAAGAGATTGAGGTGCAGATGAATCCCGAAAGCGGCGAAGTTACGATTCATCATCGTATTACCAATACGGGGGCCTGGCCGGTCACCTTTGCTCCTTGGGCCTTGTCGGTCATGGCTGAGGGCGGTAAAGCGATTATTCCCCAGGCGAGACGAGAGACGCTCGTACTTCCAAATCGAGTGCTCGCTTTATGGCCCGAAAGTCAAATGAACGACCATCGTGTCTATTGGGGAGAGCGTTATATCCTGCTGCAGCAGGATGAAACAGCGAAACCTTTTAAATTCGGAACCAATAATGATGAGGGCTGGGCCGCCTATTTCAACAAGGGCCAATTATTTATCAAAACCTACCGGCACAACGTTCAAGCGGTTTATCCGGATTATGGAGTTTCGTTTGAATGCTATACGAATCATCTTTTTCTGGAATTGGAGACGCTGGGTGAATTAAAGACCGTAGCACCGCTCGAGACGGTATCGCATACGGAAAGATGGAAATTGATTGGAAATGCAAGCTTGTCCATGGACAATGAAAACGAATTGGAATCGGCGATCCGTCCGTATTTGAACAATGAATATAACAATGGCTCGGAACCAAAGAATCCGGATTAACAATAACCTGCTGCAAACCGCAAGCGTGAATGCCGTAAGAAGGCTAAGCCATGTGGAGTGCGGTAGGTATTTTTATTGTTTTATTAATGCACAATTTGATTTACATTTAGTGTGCATTAATTTGTCATTATTGTTATTAACATTGAATTTAATTAGGTGAATCGATGGATTAGTCCTTGTTCATATTGCATACATTGGAATTAGACTGACATGATTATGCTTTTTTATAAACATTTTAATTGTCAAATGAACAATTTATTTTTACAAAACGTATTGACGTTAGGTGTGTAATTTGGTAAATTGTAAATGCAGAAAGAAATAAGTGGATATGAAAGCCCTTTAATTACTCTTGCTGCATCAAATATAAAACTTTACAAGAATGGAGGTAAAGGCGTTGCAAAACTCAGTCGAAGTGGATTACAGAAAACCGGTGATCAGCCAAAAGAGCTCCGCATTTGAATATATAAAGAAGCACTACTTTCTTTATTTAATGCTCGCTCCGGCTTTGATCCTGACCCTAATTTTTAAATACGGCCCTATGTATGGTGCAATTATCGCCTTTAAGGATTTCAGTCCGATCAGAGGGATATTGGGAAGTGATTGGGTAGGTTTTTATAACTTCGAGAAGTTCCTGTCATCCCCCAATTTCACAGATATATTTATGAATACGCTTAAATTGAGTCTTTTCGGCTTGCTGTTGGGCTTCCCCGTTCCTATCCTGCTTGCCTTAATGCTGAATCAGGTGCGCAGGGCCGGCGTTAAAAAGAACATCCAATTAATGCTGTACGCCCCTAACTTCATTTCCGTCGTTGTCGTGGTTGGGATGCTGTTTATCTTCCTGTCCCCTACAGGACCGATCAACCAGCTGTTCAGCTTGATTACCAATGAGCCGATTATGTTCATGTCCAAACCGGAGTACTTCCGCTGGATCTATATTCTTTCGGATATTTGGACAGGGGCCGGCTGGGCATCGATTATCTATGTGGCCGCACTTGCCAACGTCGATCCCGAGCTGCATAATGCGGCCAACCTGGATGGCGCCAATCTTCTTCAACGAATCCGCCATATTGATCTTCCAACCATTCGCCCGATTATGGCCATTGTCTTTATCCTTGCGGCTGGCAGCATCATGTCGATTGGATTTGAGAAAGCCTACCTGATGCAAACGGCAACGAATTTGCCGACAGCCGAAATCATTCCGACTTACGTGTACAAAATCGGTTTGCAAAAAGGCGACTATGCTTACTCGTCCGCGGTTGGATTGTTTAACTCGGTCATCAACGTTGTCCTGCTCGTTACGGTTAACTTCGTTGTGAAGAAACTGAATGAGGGTGAAGGTCTTTACTAAGAAAGGAGTCGCAAGTCATGTTCATCAAACATTCCCGGCTGGACCGATTTATTCTCATGCTGAACACCACCTTTTTGATTCTTGCCGTACTGATGGTGCTTCTGCCACTGATTTATGTAGTGATCGCATCATTTATGGACCCGTCGGTGCTGCTCAACCAAGGATTGTCGTTCCACATCTCCGATTGGACATTGGAAGGATACAAGAAGATTCTTACTAATCCAGCCATGATTCGAGGATTTGGAAACGCTATATTTTACGCTTCCGCATTTGCTCTTCTCACCGTTATGGTTTCGATTTGCGCAGGATACGCCTTGTCGGATGAGAGATTAAAGGGAAGAAGCCTCTTTATGACCTTGTTCCTCATTACGATGTTCTTTGGCGGCGGACTTGTTCCGACTTACCTGCTGGTCAAGAATCTGGGTCTGCTTAACACGGTTTGGGCCGTGATCATTCCCGGAGCGGTCAACGTATGGAACATTATTTTGTCCAGAACCTTCTTTAAAGGAGTGCCCAAAGAACTGAGGGAAGCAGCCAATGTGGACGGGGCGTCGGAGATGAAGATATTCCTCAGCGTTGTGCTGCCGCTCTCCAAACCCATTATCTTCGTGCTTGCGCTGTATGCCTTTGTCGGCCAGTGGAATTCCTACTTTGATGCCATGATCTATTTAGATAATCCGAACCTTCATCCGCTGCAGCTCGTTCTGCGTTCCATCCTGATTCAGAATCAGGTCGATCCAAGCATGATCAGTGATCAGCTCGCCATGGCGGAAATGAAAAAATTGTCTGAAATCATCAAGTATGCCGCGATTGTTGTGTCGAGTTTGCCGCTCCTTGTAATGTATCCGTTCTTCCAAAAGTATTTTGAAAAAGGTGTCATGGTCGGTTCCCTTAAATAGGAAACGAACTGCACATAGATGAAATATTTATATCCATACTAATCTGGAGGTCATATCCTATGAAAAGGCTGAAAAGATCAAGAGTATTAGCAAAAGCAGCTTCGGCTTCTGTAATCGCTTCCCTCGTTCTCCTTACGGCATGCAGCAGTGGAGGGGGAGGAAATTCGGCTAGCAAAGAACAGGATCCAAACGGTAAAGTAACCTTGAATGTCATTACACAAAGCTCTCCGCTGGCACCGGCCGATCCCAATGAAAAGCTGATCAATAAACGTCTCGAAGAAAAAACGAATGTTCATATTAACTGGAAGAACTTCACCAAAGACGTGTTCGTGGAAAAAAGAAACCTGGCGGTAGCAAGCGGCGATCTTCCCGATGCGATTTTCAATGCGGACTACAGCGATTATGAGCTGCTGAAGCTTGCCAAAGACGGCACCATCATTCCGCTGAATGATCTGATTGATAAAAATATGCCGAACTTGAAAAAAGTGCTGGAAGAAGCCCCAGAATACAAGAGCATGATTACGGCGCCGGACGGAAAAATTTATGGATTCCCATGGATTGAAGAGCTGGGTGAAGGAAAAGAACGTATTCAGGCTGTAGACAGCATGCCTTGGATCAATGTGGATTGGCTCAAGAAGCTTGGGCTAAAAATGCCGACAACAACGGAAGAACTGAAGAAAGTGCTGATCGCGTTCAAGACTCAAGACCCGAACGGCAACGGTCAAGCGGATGAAATTCCTTTGTCCTTTATTAACAAGCCGGGTGCGGAAGATCTGACATATCTCTTTGCCGCTTTCGGAGAAGGCGAGAACCCTGACCATGCGGTTGTAAGCAATGACGGTAAAGTAATCTTTACGCCGGCAGAGGAAGGCTATAAGAACGCAGTTTCCTATATCAATGAGCTGTATAAAGAGGGCTTGATTGATGTGGAAGCGTATACACAAGACTGGAGCACTTACCTGGCCAAAGGTAAAGCCCAAAGATACGGTCTCTACTTCTCCTGGGATAAAGCCAACATCTCCGGAGCGAACGATTCTTACCAAGTATTGCCGCCGCTCGCAGGTCCCGATGGTCAAATTAACGTAACCCGTACCAACGGTCTTGGCCTTGCCCGCGGTAAAATGGTTGTTACAAGCGCGAATAAGAACCTGGAAGCGACTGCAAAATGGGTCGATCAGATGTATGAGCCGGTTCAGTCCGTACAGGACAACTGGGGAACTTATGGAGACACCACGCAGCAGAATATCTTTGAATTTGATGAAGCCAAAGGCATGCTGAAGCATCTGCCGCTCGAAGGCGCGGCTCCGGTTGAGCTTCGTGAGAAAACGAGCATCGGCGGACCGCTGGCTGTCCTTAACTCCTACTATGGCAAGTACACGACTGTACCGGATGACGCCAAAGGCAGAATGGATATCATCAAGAACGTCATGGCGCCGCACATGAAAGAGGAAAACGTAATGCCAAGCGTATTCAACTCGATTGAAGAGCTGGACCGCCTGACGACGATTGAAGCCGACCTGTTCGCCTATGTCCTCAGAATGCGTACCGAATGGTACCAGAACGGCAAAGTGAATGAGCAGTGGGGCGATTACCAGAAAGAGCTGAAACGTCTCGGCCTCGATGAATGGCTGAAGATTAAACAGGACGGCTACGACAGAGCCACGAAATAATAAGCGATAAACGGCAAAGGCCGTGTTCCATGCAGTTAACCTGCAGGACACGGCCTTTTTCTATACATGAACGGTCCTATCATCAAGTCAATTTCATGGTGGAAATACAGGTGTTGTCGCCTTCAAATGTAGAGATGTCGGATTCGCTGCTTTTGCCGCCTTGCTCAATTTGAACATGGAACTTTTGGTCGCGCGGGAGCCAAAAATCGATGAATCCATTGTCAAACGTTTCAAATACATCTTTAATGACGACCTTGCCGTCTGCATCGGTTATCGTCACATTGAATTTCTCCTTCTCCATTTCTCCCTGGCAGCCGGTCAGGCTATGCGTGGCGCAGGGATGCGTCTTGTTCACATAGGGAGCAATGGACACGAAAAACTCATCTTCAGGCAGGCTGTAGGTCGTTTTGTTATTGTTCTCGGCAGTTACGGTAAGCTTGCTCGAAGTAATTGATGCGGATTTGGCTTCCAGCTTCCCCGCGCTGTAATCGTTAACCAATTGTTTGATGTTCGGAACCGTCTGATTGGCGCTCTCCTTTGTTTTGCCCCCGCCCCCGATGGCATATGCACCCACAAAGACGACAATTAAAGCCCCGGTAATCAAAAGCTTTTTTCTCATGTTTGAACTCCTTGTCTATTTTAGCTGAACAGAATTTATAGTCCTCTCAAGGCACCGCTAATACCTGCTCAAAATTGTAAGTTAGACGGGGGCATTTTTGCAATGATCTTAATTATTCATGACTGTATGAGCCGGGAAATGGCCGATTCAGACGGATGAAGACGCCACATGAAAAGACCCTGGCCGATATGTAGGAATTTAAAGCTTGAGGGTCAACTACATGTTATAAAAAGAGTAAGCCGACCGGCTTGGAGTCATCTGGGATGACTTTTTATACGAAAATGCAAGTCCCCAAAAGCACTAAAAGACACTCTCCCCCAAAATCATGAGGTTTCGGTATGATTCCAACTTCACGTGAATCCCTGCTCCTCAATTTTTTAAATCCAGTATCTCACCGAGGATGGAGTAGAAGTTAAATAGTCCCAGCCTGCTTCAAGATAAGGTACTCTGTCTTTAAGCACACGATAGATGGTTCATAGTATTAGATGGGCTGTCACTATCGTTGCCTTTTTTTGCCCCCGTCTTTTCTGTATGCGACAAAAGAAGGAGCAAGCCGAGTCCAAACCGGCTTCCAATATACACCTATGCTCTCCATGGCAACATGTTTGCATTTCCATTCACTTACCAATCATAGAGTGCCAGAAGTCCCTTCGTCGTTGTAGAGAAAGTACGAATTTCTTGCGTAGGTTTACGATCTAAGTTCTCATACAACACAAAAGCAACCACTGTCTCTTGATGAACATCCAGCCTAGCACACCGTTCCAAAATCGCCTCCATCTCACAATCACTCCTGAAATTGACTTAGGTGCAGGTCGTGTACCCTCAGATATATATATTTTTATACACGTGCTCGTAGCAACAATTGGTGGTACTCGTGGGATACAGTCGGCCAGTTGGGACCCAGAGTGTTTTTCCTACCAAAAAAGTAACGGCCTGTGACCTGCAGTTCCATTTTGGAACACACAGATTCACAGGCCAAGTTCATTTTCATTCCCATTCCTGGTTGTGGCTGTCAGGCCATGTTAGTTTGGAACACCCTCTTCTAGGTCGGGGAGACAGTTATGTATCCTCGAGAAAGTTGAATTTCATAAGACTTTTGCAGGTGCTTTCAACTTGTGGGTCTTTTTTTAAAAAAAAGTATTAACCGGCGTTATAGTCTCTGCTATATTCAATATTTTTTGGCTTTTTAGTGTTGTTGACATAAGTGTACCCAGCAACTTCAGCTTGTCTTCCTTCGTAGATGCTACCGAGATAATAGTCATAATAGTCATACTTTACAACCGTAATATTATAGAGGTCATAATCAATTGCCCCATAATAATCGCGAGTGTTGTACGGAGAGCCTTCAGGTGGGCCGATCCATGTATCACTTGTGGTGTAGGTTTTGGAAACCGTTCCTGACGCCGTAAGTTGCAAGGATTCTTTAACTAATTTTAAAACATTAACATCAAAACTACCTTGTACTTGCAGTGAACCGGTTATAGTTAAACTGCTCGTTCTTTGGGCTGTATGTCCTCTTGCTACACTGATAAGAAACGCTTGATTATTAATTGGACCTACGTTGTATCCAGCAATCTGCAGAGCACCGAGAGCATATTCGCTTTTTACATAAACACGCGTTTCTCCAGCTCGAGGGGACACCAAATTTTGTTTGGGTTGTAGCGACAACTTATTTTGTTCAGCCAATTTCGAATCAATAAACTCCACCCTGGCATCTGGATTTACTCCAGTATCATAGGACTTATAACTGGAAATAACGCCTTTCTCTCCAGAAATAGAATTTAATGAGGCAGGAATTGACACCTGAGAAATTGCGGAAGGAGAAATTTCTTCCGCAAAAGTACTAGTGACAACTGAGGAAAATCCGATAGCAGTTGCGACAACAACACTTGCAACTCTCTTCTTTTTCAATACAATACCTCCAATAGTAAAATTTTTTAATTCGATACATATATTTCTATAAAGACATATTAAAATCCTGCTGTATTCAAAAAAAATTGGGAATTATTTTTATTTAATGGTACAATATTGGAAAAGGAGGATGGGAATTTGAATAAAAATTCGATTTGGATTTTCTTACTTTCAGTTATCCTTTTGTGTGGAACCCTAATTGTATGTACGTCTATCTATGCTAAGGATGAAAAAAATTCGTCTCCATCTTTGTCTGATGCCTCAGATTATTCAATATCTCAAAATACAGTGTTGAGTCTTAATGAAGCTGCTGATTATTTGCGAATTTCAACAGATGATTTAAAGACAATTATTAAGCAAGATGAAGAAAAGCGAACATCACGTGGGCCTACTAATGCTTACGATCTCATTCCTTATGTTAATCTAAATGGAAATTTGATTTTTTATCGTCCCTCTCTAGATAAATGGATTGAGTATAATACATTAAATAAATAAAGCTTCTAAAAAATACAGACATTGCGAATATTTTCTGAGACATGACCCATAAGAGGGAATCTTTGAACAAGCGACCCTCTTGTGGGTCATTTGTGTTTGGGGCCTAGAATGTTTGTCCTACCAAAAAAGTCTCGGCCTGTAACCTGCAGTTCCGTTATGGAACACACAGATTCACAGATCAAGACATTTTCATTCCTGGTGGTGGCTGTCAGGACATATTAGGTTAGGACGCCCCCTGCTTGCTTTCGGGGATGCGAAGCGAAGTTAGCCTAACTGGCAGATGAAGAGGGAAAAGCTCCCTCTAATTTATAAGAAATCAGGCTGTTGAACGGCTTAACTGGAAAAACTCCATCTAATTCACGGGTTCCACCCGTTCGGTTGATGAAACGCCCCAATTAGCTGGATGTTTTCCTTATAATTCGGATATCAGCCTGTTGTCCCACTGAATTAATGGAGGAATTCCGCTTAGCCGTCTCTAAGGCTGCCCGTAAGGGCTGGTTCCCGACCGGGGAGTCAAATGGGGTCATCCTCAAGTCATCCAGGATGACTTAGGGGACAGCCCCTTTTTGCAAATAACTGGCGGGATTCGAATAGCTCTGGCTTAGCTCCTGTCAGAAAAAGAGATTGCGGTTTAGGCTGCCGAACGCTGAACTTGGAGCGTCCTAGTTCGCCAGCCGCAGGGTCTGCTGCTGACCGTTGACGCTGTAGCGGTTAAAGGTTACTTTGCCTTCCAGGGTGACGATCCGCAGGGTATGGTCGCCGTCTGGAAGATTGTTTTTCTCGAATACGACTTTATTATACCCTTCGAGATCGGCGGAGGTCAGGTCAATGGTGTCCTGCAGCATGTTGTCGATATAGACCTCCGCTCTGCCCAAATTGCTCTGCACATTCGCCAGCCAGCGGACGCCGGTTCCCGTGAAACTGAAGGATGCGATCTCCGCGGGCACCTCGGTTTCGTTCCAGCTTCCGTTGTCATTGGTCTCAATGCCCGAAGAATAATAGACGCCCGCATCGTTAAAGGCGTAATCATGCCAGCTGGAATCCACCGTTAACGACTCTTTGGGAGTGAGCTCCGCGAAGTCGATATTTACGCCTCCCGTATTGCTGCCGTCATGCCGCAGCATGATCGTGTTCGGCCCGTCCTCCAGTGTGACATCGGCCGTGATACTCTTGTAGGCTCCGATACCTGAGTTCTTGCCGGTTGAAGCGAAGGTCAGCTTCTTGATCATCTTGCCGTTGACATACAGATTGAGCGTGGCATCCGCCGAGGTGGCGTATCCGATGCGGAACGAATAGCTGCCGGCGCCCGGCATGATATTGATAATGCTGATGCTCGATCCGTTGCCGTGCATGTCGCGGACATAGCTGCCGCCGGAGGCGGCGGGGTCCAGCGATGTTTTGGCGATGCCGCCAAGCTGCGCCTTCTCGGCCTCATACAGCGGACCGCCGGGGGTAACCGGCATATCCGGCACGATGAGCTGCACCGGGTCGCTCGGAGCGGAGACGTTGCCGGAATCGTCGACCGCCCGAACCGTATACGCGTAGGTGCGGTCGTAGCCGATCGACGTATCCGTGAACCGCGTCACCGGGGACGGCAGCGCCGCGATTTCCTCTCCGTCGCGGTACAGGCGGTAGCCGGTCGTCGCCCGATTGTCGGCCGCTTCGTTCCAGTCAATCGAAGCGGAATTCCATGACGCCATTGCTGCGCCGGCCATGACCGGTTTCTCCGGCGCCTGGTCTTCCTTCGGCGTTAAATAGAGCTGGACCGCTTCACCGGCTGCTACGGTCAGGTCAAGGTCCAGGTAGGGCGACACGCTTCGGTCGTCCACCGAATAGGCGGCGCCGAGCGTGCTGCCGTCCCGGTACTGCTCCACCCGGTACGTGCCGCTCTCCGGCAGCGTGACCCGGACGCTCACATGGCGCGCCGGGGTGCCGGCCGGCTCGAAGTTTACGACGCTGATAATCCGCTTGTCGGACGAGGCGCCGACCGGAGACGCGCCGAGCGCGCGCGTATCGACAGCGCGGACATAGATCTTGCGGCCGGCGGATTCGTCGCCGCTGACGAAGGTGTAGGGCAGCGGCGCGCCGTGCGTCGCATACGCCGCCGCCAGGCGGCGGAAGGTGCGCAGCCGCGTCTCGCCGCCCTCCGCCGAATTGGCCGCCCAGGCCGCCGTGTCGGCCGCCCGGTGCGTGCTCCAATTGGCCGGACGGGCGAACAGCGCGTAGTTCGGGGAAGACGAATCGAATGCAGTATGCTGCATGATATGATCCGCATAGCCGATGTCCCCCCGCATTTCCCGGTCGAAGACGGCGGCGAATTTATATGCCGATGCGCCGAATTTGCTCTGGTCGGCATGCAGATCGTTCGCTCCCGATTCGGTCATGACCATTTCCTTCGGCAGCCCTTCTTCCGTTCCGCCGTTATAGGTGAGCAGATTCTCGTTCAAGGCGCCGCCGCGGCCCTGCGCAAGTCCGGACAGCCCGTAGCTGTGGCCGTTTGTCAGGTCCGTCAGCGCTTCAATCGGCCGCCGCTGCGCGGGGTCCCGCTCCCAGCCGTAGGGCGTTCCCTTGCTCGGCCAGTAGGCCCAGCCGGGAGCAACCATCTTGACCCACGGGGTGTTGGCCTGCTCCGACTTCAGGAACTGGGCCAGCTCTACGAGCGACGCTTGGTTATGATTGAACACGCCGGGCTCATTGTCCATTTCAATATATGAGAAATAGGAGCCATAATCAGCCATGAACTGGCGGTAATAAGTCTTCATGCTGTCCGGCACGTGACCGGCCATCATGTCGGCGCTGTTCATAAAGTCCGTGCCGAAGATCCCGGTCACGGGCTGAAGGTTCAGATCCTTCAGGGTCTGCAGGTAAGAGACGATTCCGCTTTGCCACAGCTTCCTTGTGTCGGACCAGAAGCCTGTCCGCATCATGTTTCCGCTGTAGGCAATGCCGAGCCATTCCGTCAAATCGGGGAGAAGCCGGGTCACATCGTCGTTGATCACGAACGAGTTGGTGATGGCGGTACCCAGATGGACATACCGGCCGTGGATCGGCTCGGAGGCCGGGGCGGAGAGCGCGGTCATCGACAGCTCGTCCCACTCGTACCACAGGTACCCGTCTCCCGAAGTGTTGGAATAGGAGCCGGCGTATACCTCCAGCTTCAGCGTGTTGTCTCCGGCCTTCAGCAGCTCATTCGGTATATACAGACGGTAAAGGTCGCGGTAAGCGTAGGCCCCGCCGCTGCCGGCTGTTCCGGCAATTTGCAGGAGCCCCGCCAGCCTGCCGTTCGAATAGACGGCCATTTGGGGGACGGAAATATAGGCGTTCAGGATGTGAACGTCGAACTCAAGCCCGTATGCGGGCAGACTTGGCAGCGAGTAATTAAGGCTGACCGTTTTGTTGACGCTGGCCTTCATCCCTTTCGGGAACGACTTCCAATTGCCGGACTCGGCATCCGGCGAATAGACGGCATAAGAAGCGGTCATCGCTTTGAAATCGGAAAATTCGGCGGAGCTTCCGTCATGGACGCCGATGGTCCAGAGCGTTCCGGCAGGTACGGACTCCGGCTCTGTGACGGCTGCGGAATCACCGTACACGTCTTGCGAAACAGACACAGGCGCGGAGCCGGTAGGCTGCTGATCGGCGAAGACGATGCCGGCTGGATTGGACGGGCTGCCGATGGCAATCCCCAGCGCAAGCAGCGCGGTGATGCCTTTGGCGAGGATGTGGGAGCGGAAACGTGAAGCCTTTCTTGGGGTTTTTTCGGGTAATTCGGGGACGGGTTGACACTTTGATTGGCATTGGTTCATCATGGTGAATTCTCCTCCGGTTCAAAATATCCCTTTACGCCGCCGGTTTGCTCGGGTAAGCAGACCAGCGCCCGGATTGGGCGGAGGAGGAATAACTTTTAACAAACGCGGCAATTCGTTCAAACGGCAGCAATCGTTCAAAAAGCTCTTCCCCCGGAATGCCAGGCTGCCGCGCTCCATAATAGGCGCAGCGATCCAAGGACATTCTTTTTTCCGGCAGCACGGCTGCCACCTTCGCCCTCCGCATGACGGGGAACGAAGAAGGCCCTATGGCTTTGCGTCCTTGCCTTTCGACAAGTTTGCCTTTGTCACAATGGGTGAAGCTAGAATGATGCAAAAGATGTGAAACTAAGGACCTGCGCGTCAGGCGGCAAGATCATTGTGGAAAACAGCTGCGGTTGCGGCTGTATAGGCGGGAGGGAAGAGAATAGTGGGAAAAAAGGTCTGATATTTGTGGGACAATGATAGCCGATACAGCCTATATAAACCTTCCAGCAGTTCAATAGTAGTATCGGACCAGTGCAGAGGAATTGTTAGTCATTAACAAGGAATGGTTCTTTTTAACCTGTCGAAAAATGTAGTAGGTAGGTATAAAGGACTATGTAGTCTCCCGTTTCACCAGGCTGAACGAGAGCGGCTGGAGCTGCGGATTTCGCCCGAGCAGTGCCGGAGCCAGCAATAGAAAAGCGTTCTCCGCCTGACCCGCGATCGGATTCCGGACGGTGGTTATTCCTAGAGTTCGCGACAGCTCCGAATCGTCGAAACCGACGATGGCCAGACCCCGGGGCACGTCCAGCCGCTGCCTGCGCGCCTCGCTGAGAACGCCCGCGGCGACCAAATCATTGGCGCACAGAATCGCATCGGGCCGATCCGTTCCCTCCACTAGGGACTGCACCACCCGTTCGCCGTCGCGAATGCTGTAAATGGAGGAGTAATACCATTTCTCGGCAGCGGGAAGACTGTGCTTAGACATGATGTGCTCATAGGCCAGCCGTCGGCTCCGGGTATTGATGCTGCCTGGGCGTCCGAAAGCATTGGCAATACGCGTATAGCCCCGCTCGATCAAATGCTCGAGGGCGAGGGCATAACCGTCATATTGATTCATGGCGACCGACGGTATTTCCGGATGGTCCATGCGCTGCCACGAGACAATCGGCCCGTATTTGCAGTACGAAGCAATGATGTTCGTATCGTTCACGGAGGTCAGAATGAGCAGGGCGTCGACTCTTTTTCTTTTGAGATCCTCGAAGGCCTGAAGCTCCTTCTGCTGATCTCCGCCGGTGGTATAGATAATCGTCTGGAATCCGTTCCTTCCGGAGAGTTCAACAAAGCTGTTCATAAATCGCAGGATAAGCTCGCTGAGGTCCATGGTGATCATGCCGATTTGCTGGGTTTGGCCTTTGGATAAAGAAATGGCGTTCCGGTTGGGCACATAGTCCTTCTCCTTCATGATGGCGAGGATTTTCTCCCGGGTTTCCGGGCTGACGTGGGGGGATTGATTCAGGACCCGGGACACTGTGGCTTTGGAATAACCTGACAGCTTGGCAATCTCGTCAAGTGTGGGCATAGGACTTGTTCTCCTTCGCAAGAAAGTGCTTGACATGTAACGCGTTCCAAGGTTTAGGATGCGGAAATAGAGCAGTATTTCTATCTTATCACAACAGAAAAGGCGGGAAGAAACATGAGCTTGCAATTTCCGGAAGGCTTTTTATGGGGCGGCGCGGTTGCCGCGAACCAGCTGGAGGGGGCTTATCAGAAAGACGGCAAAGGGTGGTCCACTCAGGACGTCATGCCGCATGGAGTCAAGACGCCTCCCACGGAAGTCCCTACAGACGATAATATGAAGCTGATCGGGATCGATTTTTATCACCGGTATAAAGAGGATATCAAGCTGTTTGCCGAAATGGGCTTCAAGGTGTTCCGGACGTCCATCGCCTGGTCCCGGATTTTCCCGAAAGGGGACGAGCTGGAGCCGAACGAACAAGGCCTGCAGTTCTACGACGCCCTGTTCGACGAGTGTCATCGGTACGGCATCGAGCCGCTGGTCACCATTTCTCATTATGAGACCCCGCTGCACCTCGCAAGAGAATACGACGGATGGGTGAACCGCAAGCTGGTCGATTTTTATGCGCGTTATGCGAGAACGATTTTTACCCGTTACAAGGACAAGGTGAAATATTGGCTGACCTTTAACGAGATCAATTCCATTCTGGAATTTCCGTTTATGAGCGGCGGAATCAGCACCCCGAAAGAGAAGCTGGGCAAGCAGGAGCTGTACCAGGCGATTCACCATGAGTTCGTGGCCAGCGCCCTGGCCGTAAAGATCGGGCATGAGATCAATCCGGATTTCCAAATCGGGTGCATGGTGCTCAGCATGCCGATTTATCCGCTTACTCCGCATCCGGACGATGTGATCAAGACCATGGAGAGCGATCACAAAAATACGTTCTTTGCCGACATCCACGCCAGAGGCTATTACCCGGGCTATATGAAGCGTTTCTTCAAAGAGAACGGCATCCAAATTCATTTCGAGCCGGGAGACGAAGCGATTCTGAAGCATACCGTGGATTTCATTTCGTTCAGCTATTATATGAGCATCTGCGAAACGGCCGACCCGGAAAAACAGATCCGGGGGGAAGGCAACCTTCTAGGCGGGGTCCCGAATCCGTATCTGGAAGCCAGCGATTGGGGCTGGCAGATTGACCCCAAGGGTCTGCGCTGCATCATGAACGCGTTCTACGACCGGTACCAGAAGCCGCTGTTTGTCGTCGAGAACGGGCTTGGCGCCGTCGACCGGCTCGTAACGGATGAGAATGGCGACAAGACGGTGGAGGACGGTTACCGTATTCAATATTTGCGGGATCATCTCGTTCAGGTCGCTGAAGCCATTGCCGACGGCGTGGAGGTCCTAGGGTATACGAGCTGGGGCTGCATCGATCTTGTCAGCGCGTCAAGCGCCGAACTGAAGAAACGCTACGGCTTCATCTATGTGGACCGTCATGACGACGGCTCGGGAACGCTTGAGAGATACCGCAAGAAGTCGTTTCACTGGTACAAGGAAGTGATAGCAACGAATGGGCAGAGCCTGTTCAAATGAGAGCGATAGGCCGGCTTTTAAAAGGCAGGGGATTGGCTGGATACTTTAGCCGGTCTCTTTTTTTTGCAGCAAACCTCATTGATTGGCCAGAGCAGGAGGTAGACCTATCCCGCGCGCCTCAACCTTTGGGCCGGTAATAAGACGGACTCTTGCCTTCAACGGTTTTGAAAAAGCGGCTGAACGCGTGAATACTGGAAAATCCCATGTTCTCGGCGATGACGGTCAGCGGATCGGCGGTGAACTGGATCATATGCCTCGCGGCGTGGGCGCGCATGAGCTGGTGGTACTGAATGGGACTCATGCCGAAGGCCTGCTGAAACAGGCGGACCAGATAGTGCTTGCTGATTCCGGACATTTTGGCGATTTCATCCAGACTGACTTTGCGGTTCGTATTATGCATCAAATATTGTTTAATGTGCATCAGGGAGTGCATATTGGTCTCGACATGGGAGTTGAGGCTCCAGTAATTTTCGCGGAGCAGCTGAATCCAGAGCTGGATGAACAACCCTTTGACCTTGAACTCGTAGTAGGGCATTTTCGTTTCGTATTCGTAGATGATGTCCAGCAGCATTTTTTCAATCAGCACCGGGTTCTTCAGCCGCAGGTGGCTGGATAGGGGGACGGGCATCTCATCGAGAATATCCGGCCGGAAGTAGGCCAATTCCTCGGGTTCAATCTCTTCGATCGGCCGAAACGACACCTTTACCTTCTCGCTGTCCTCCGTATAGAAGAAGTCAAAATGGATATGGGGCTGGCGCAGGCGCTGCTTGCCGACCTTAGTGATTTTATGCCGCTGCTTCGGACGGAACAGAAAAATATCGCCGCGAACGCCTTCATACACCGTATCCTCGATCGTCACATTCACCGTGCCTTCCATAATGTACAGCAGCTCATAATCGAACAACTGCCTCTCTTTAATCACCCAGGAACGACCTTCCACGATATTGTCCATGGCGACGCGAATGTAAGGCGAAATCTGATGCAGGATCATGATAATCAAGCCCTCCCCTCTATAAATGAAAGCGTATCACAAAAGCAAGAAATGATAAATAAAAAATAAGCTATGCTAAATACGCGGCATAAAAAAGGGGTTACGATAAGGATGTACTTCAAAGGCAGAAGCAATATTTGCCATCTTGAAGAATTCGATACAGAGGGGGACATGCGAGCTATGAAGAAAAGATTTCTGATTGTTCTGATGGCATGTTTGTTGATTCTCGGTTTGGCAGCCTGCGGAAGCAATAGCACTCCCAAAAATGAAAACGCTTCATCCAAGGCGGGTCCAGTCACGATATCGATCGCCATGCACGTAGCCAACGTTAAGGAACAAGAGCCTTATATGTACGGCATTATTCAAAAATTCCAGGAGAAATACCCCGATATCAAGATCGACCTTACGGGTGCGGAAACCCAGGAGCATGTCAAGAAAATGAAAATGATGTCCCAGTCAGGCAACCTTCCGGATATATTCTGGATGCTGCCGGCCCCGGCCAAGGAAATGAATCAGGCCGGACTGCTGCTGGATTTGACCGATTTCCTGAAGAGCAATCCTGATATTGCTTCAAGCATCGATTCCCAAATGGTAAGCGATTACCAGGATGGGGGCAAGCAGTTCGGGCTGCCGTATCAGGCGCTCGTGACCGGATTATGGTACAACAAGGCGTTGTTCGATCAATACAAAGTCAAAGTGCCGGAAACGTACGAGGAGCTGCTGGCGGCGGCAAAAGTATTCAAAGCGAACAACGTCGTTACCATTGCGAAGGGCTCGAAGGATACGTTCAGCACATGGGCTTTCCTCGGCATGCTGACCCGGTATGGATTCTTTGACAAAATCGGCGACATCGAGAGCGGCAAAGAGAAATTCAACAATCCCGACTTCTTGAAGTTGTTCAACAAGATTGACGAGCTTCGGGTGAACGGGGCTTTCCCGGAAAATGTCTCGACGCTGTCCTACTTCCAGGCAGTCGAAATGTTCACCGGCGGCAAGGCCGCCATGCTGGATGCCGGCGTGTGGGAGACGAAGAAGATTGAAGGCAGCCCAATCGGCAAAACGGCCGGCTTCTCCTGGGGTCCGACCTTCTCCGACGGCGTCGGCAACCAGAAGATTGCCATGGCTGTCGCCGCGGCTCCGCTGGTCGCAAGCGCCAAAGTCAAGGACGACCCGGCCAAGTATGACGCGGTTCAGAAGTTCTTTGCCTACTTCTACAGCCAGGAAGGCGCGGCGGTGATGGCCGAGAACGAGGCGCCGCCGGTCGTGAAATATACGGGAACTGTGGACAAGGCGAAGTATCCGGTATACGCGGAAGTAATCAGCAAGCTGAATGAGCCGGGCTGGGAGCGGGCGAAGGCGCAGCCCGATCTGGTGGTAAGCGAGGCGGTGGCCAACCAGCTTAACGACAGCATTTACGGCGTCATCAACGGCATTTACAAGCCGGAACAAGCGCTCGATCTGATTGACCAGAAAGTCGCGAAGTAATGGATAAGCACAGGCTGCCGCCAAGCGCTCCGGCGCCTAAGCGGCAGCCGATACCAAACCTTCGGAAAGGCGGTTGATGTCATGATTGGAAGCTTTACTCTGGGCGCGCTGATCCTTCTGCTGATTGTCTCGGCAAGTTCCGTAAGGTCCGAAGCCATTTCAGAATATAACGGCAAGCCGGCTACGGGAAGCGGAACAACCTCTGTCGGATGGGGGAGAAAGAAATGATCTGGCTCAGTAAACGAAGAACCATTTTTTTCATGCTGATTCCTACAATGATTGTCTATTTGGGCTACATCATCATGCCCGTGCTCATTTCCTTCTACTACAGCCTGACTGAATATACGGGCATCGGCACGGCGAAATTTATCGGTCTGGATAATTTCAGCAGGCTTATGAATGATTCCCTGTTCTGGATTTCGCTAAAGAACACACTGATTGTTCTGGCCGTCTCCCTGCTGCTCCTTCTGCCCGGAGCTTTCCTGCTCGCCCTGATGCTCAATGTCAAGGTGAAAGCGGGTAACGCCGTCAAAGCGCTGAATTTTGCGCCAAGCATTGTCGCTCCGATCCTGGTAGGCCTGATCTGGGTGTTCATTCTCGACCCGCAGATGGGGTTGATCAACGTTATTTTGACCAAGCTGGGTCTCGGGCAGTTCGCCCTGTCCTGGATTGGCGGCAAAACCTTGACTCCGTATTCGATCGGCATTGTGTTTACCTGGCAGATGATTGGCTTTCTGGCGACGATCTTTCTGGCCGGACTCAAGATGATTCCAAGGGACGTCTACGAATCGAGCTCCATGGACGGGGCGAACAAGATTCAGCAGATGTTCCGGATCACCATTCCGATGATGAACGAGACGGTCAAGATTAATGTCGTTCTTATTATTACGGGTGTGTTCAAAATTTTTGAAACTGTGCTGCTGCTGACGAATGGAGGCCCCAATCATTTATCCGAGGTCATGGTTACCTACATGTACAATATCACCTTTACCTCGGGCGAATACGGTTACGGCATGGCCATTGCCACGGTTACCTTTCTGCTAACCCTGATCTTTTCCCTGATCTATATGACCCTGAGCAGAAAGAGCATTGAGGAATAGGGGGAGAGTTCAATGAGTTATGTATCGGGTACCGCAACAGGCTCCGCTGTGAAAGAGGCGAAAGTCATGAAGAAGGGCCGCATGAACGGAAGTGCCGGCATGAACCTGCTCGCTTATCTCGTCACCCTTATCGTTCTGCTGCCTTTTCTGTGGATGCTTCTGTTGTCATTCAAAACAAACAGCGACATTCTGAACAATCCGTTCAGTCTGCCCAAGACGCTGAGCTTTGACAATTACGAGCGGGCGTTTACGACGCTGAATATGGGGCTGCTGTATAAAAATACATTCATCATCGCCGTCATCACGATCGTGATTGAAGTGCTGATTACGTTCATGAGCTCCTATGCCTTGACTCGGATGGTATTCCGCTCCGAACGCTTGAGAAATTCCTTGACCGCGTTCCTGCTGGCCGGGTTAGCCATACCGGCGTTCATCCTGCTGTTCCCGGTATACCGGCTGACCTTGTCCTTCGGGCTGCTCAACACGTACGCTTCGCTGGTCATTCCCTATATCGCGACCTCGATTTCCTTCAATACGCTGCTCTTTACCGGCTTTCTCCGCGGATTTCCAAGGGAGGTGGAGGAAGCGGCGATTATCGACGGATGCGGTCTCTTCACGCTGGGCAGATCGGTTGTATTCCCGATTATTATGCCGGTGGTCGCCACGGTGTTCATTTTCAACATGCTGTATATCTGGAATGAGTTCCCGTTCGCGGTAACCTTGATCAGCGATGAAACGATGACTACGATTTCGCTTGGCATTTCCCAGTTCAAAGGCCGCTTCAACATTGATTACGGCGGCATTATCGCGGCAAGCACGCTACTTATTATTCCGCAGCTGGTGTTCTTCGCCGTCTTTCAAAGATTCATTATCGAAGGTATGACGGCCGGGGCTGTAAAGGGTTAAGCGGGCAAGGCTTAAGCGGCAACAATTTTTTTATATAGAAAATATTATTTCACGCTAAAAAGGAGAGATTACGCATGCATACTCAATCGTTGAACCTGCTTGGAAACTTGACCCAGGTGAAGGAGGTCCGCACGGCGCGCGTTTCCAGCTGGGATCAGGACGGGCGAAATCAGGACTACTGGATGATTCCGGCCGGCGGCACCGTCGTGCTTGGCGATATGGAAGGACCCGGCAGCATCAATCATATCTGGATGACCTCGTTCTGCCGCCGCGTGCATGGGCCGAGCGTAATGAACCCCGAGTGGGGCGGCAAAATCGCGCCGGTCAACGAAATTCACAACGCGCTCGGCGTGACCTGGGAATCGGCCGATCCGGCCTGGTACCGCAAGGTGCTGATTCGTATGACTTGGGATGACCAATCCTATCCCAGCGTGCTTGTGCCGTACGGCGACTTCTTCTGCATCGGCCATTCCATGCCCGGCAACTTCGCCTCCCTTCCGTTCACCGTTTCGGTAAAGCCGGAGGAGCAGTTCAAATTCGGCGGCGTGGCTTCGGTCAACTGCTATCTGCCGATGCCGTTTGGCAAACGGGCCAAGATCGAGATTATTAACGAGAACGATGTGCCGTTCGGCTTGTATTTCCACATCGACTACGAGCTGTATAAGCAGCCGCTTGGCGATGAGACCGCTTATTTCCATGCGCAGTGGCGGCGCGAAAATACATGCGACGGCTGGGGGCCGGATCTTCAGGTGAACACGCCGGAGGTCAACCGGGTCGCCAATCTGGATGGTGAGGGCAACTACGTCATTCTGGAGGCGGAAGGCAAAGGCCACTATATTGGCTGCAACCTCTCCGTTACCCATTTCCAGGGCAGCTGGTGGGGCGAGGGTGACGATATGATCTTCATTGACGGAGAGAAGCTGCCGAGCATCGTCGGCACCGGCGCCGAGGATTATTTCAACCATGCCTGGGGGATGCAAAAAAATGCATTCCCGTTCCACGGCTCCATTGTGCATGAGAGCGATGTGCCGGGCTATCAGGTCTCCTACCGGTTCCATATCACCGACCCGGTTCATTTCTCGGAGAGCCTCAAGGTGACGATTGAGCACGGCCATGCCAATCACCTGTCCGACGACTGGTCGTCGACCGCTTACTGGTATCAGACACTGCCTTCCAAGCCGTTCGGCATTCTGCCGGTGGAGGAGCGGATTCAGCGGATGCCGCAATTCCCGAGCCCCGGGCCGCTTAAGCCGGCCACTCTGAACGAAGAAATGGCGGAATCCTTCAGATTGGCCGCAGAACGGATGGAGGGCTATGCCAAAGGACGCGAAGAGCAGGTTCATATTAAAACGGACCGGGTGTCCTGGCATTCCGAAGGCAATATCCTGCAAAGTAAAAGCGTACGCGATTCGTTCTTGTCCAAATAAGAGAGGGTGGAGGGATACTAGTGGAACTGCCAACTCAAGGAGCATTGCTGCACCGGGAAGCGTTGTTAAAAGCGGAACAGTCCATCTCAAGGATCAAGGACACCGCCGGCAAAGACCCGGGCCGGCTGAAATATCATTTTATGGCGCCGGCCTATTGGATTAACGATCCGAACGGCCTGATTTTTTACAAAGCCGAATATCATCTGTTCTATCAGCATTATCCTTACGCCGCTGAGTGGGGCGCCATGCACTGGGGCCACGCCAAAAGCAAAGATCTCGTCCACTGGGAGCATCTGCCGATCGCCCTTGCCCCAAGTGAGCCTTATGATCTGCATGAACGGGGCGGTGTCTTTTCGGGCAGCGCGGTCGACGACAACGGCATTTTGTCCGTTCTCTATACGGGGACGGTCATTAAAGACGGCGTTCTGATCCAGTCCCAGTGCCTGGCTACCAGCCAGGACGGGATCACCTTCGAGAAGTATGAGGGTAACCCGGTCATTCCCGGTCCGCCGGAGGACGGCTCCGCCGATTTCCGCGACCCGAAAGTGTGGAAGCATAACGGAACGTGGTATATGGTCGTCGGCTCGAGCAAGGACGGAATTGGCAAAGCGCTGCTTTACAAATCACCGGACCTTCGCGCGTGGAACTACGTCGGCGTTCTTGCCGAAAGCGACGGAACGATGGGAACGATGTGGGAGTGCCCGGATTTCTTCCCGCTGGATGGCCGCTACGTGCTGCTGTTCTCGCCGATGGGCATGGGAGAACGCAAAACCATCTATCTGGTCGGGGACATGGACTATGAGACCGGCCGGTTCACCTGGGACACGATGGGCGATGTGGATCACGGCTTTGAATACTACGCTCCGCAGTCCTTCCTGGACGGTCAGGGCAGACGGATCATTATCGCCTGGCTGAACGCCTGGGACTGGATGCCGTGGTTCAAGGACTTCGGACCGACCGACGTCAATCACTGGTGCGGTGCCATGTCGGCGCCCCGGACCGTGGAGCTGGACAGCGACAGCCGGCTGATATTTAAGCCGGTCAAGGAACTGGAAGTGCTGCGGCGGGAGCATTTCCATATCGGGCAGACCGAGGTTACGCCGGGAGCTTCGGTAATCCCCAAATATGTGGGAAGCGACTGCCTGGAGATCAAGGCGGAGTTCGAGATGTCCGGCTGCACCGCCGAAGAAATCGGATTCGTGCTGCGGGGCGCAGGTGACGGCTCGCAGCAGACGCTGCTCGTCTACAATACGAAGACCGGCGTTCTGCGCTTTGACCGGACCCGCTCCGACGGCTGGAGCGAGGGCGTCCGCACGGCAGCTTTGGAAAGAACAGGCGAAGAGCCGCTGAAACTGCATATTTTTGTCGACACCAGTGTAGTGGAACTGTATACCGATAACTACCGTACGGCCATGACGAATAATATCTATCCCGAGCCTGCCAGCATTGCGCTGGAAGTCTTCGCAAGCGGCGGCAGCGCGAATATCGCGTCGCTGGATATTTGGAAGCTGCGGTCGGCGTGGTAATCGGACAATAGTTACAGTAGGGGCTGTCCCTAAGTCATCCAAGATGACTTGGGGATCGCCCTTTTTTCATTTTGTAAAACAAAAAGATACCATTCCTTGGTAAAATGGAATGGGATAACAAATTACCAATACTTCAACTGGAGGGCTTTAAATTGAAGAGAAAAACAATGTTTTGTATTATGATAACTTTTTTGTTGGTTGGTTCCGTTGCTTGGGCGGATAGTAATTTTAAAGTTTATTGGGGTAAAGAAGAATTAAATCAAACATCAGGGAAACCATTAATTATCAATAATAGACTATATGTTCCTGTTTATCTTTTAAAACAAGCTAATATCTCTGTATATAAGCAGGACAATTCTTGGTACCTGTCAGATAACCGAAAAAAATACATAAATAATTTATATTTATTGGACCTATACAGAAGGGGGTTCATGGATTCAATAAATGAATTGGACAAGGAATCATTAAATATTTTGGGTGATGTTCTTCTTAATAAAAATGTAGATGGTTCAAAATTAAAGGAGTTAATAAACGAGGCCCAAACTTCTACGAGAGAATCATATAAATATATTGATAAGTTAGCGATAATTGGTGATAAACCGGAAGGATTTTTACAATCACTTACATGTGCAGAGAATTATAATATTGCTGTCAGTCATTTATTAAAATACAATGAGACACGCGATTTGAACGAACTGGAATTGTTTTACGATAATCGGCTTAAAGCAATAGAAGCATTTGATGCTGTTAAAAATGAATATGATAGATATATTAATTTGAGTTTCGATAAAGCATTTCGTTGATGCTGTTATACGTTCGTGGTTGTATAATTGAATGTACCGTACAATCTCTTCAAAACAGGCAGTCTTCCTAAAGGCAAGGCTCGTACTGGGGGGTCTTTCCAGCTATGAGCCTTTTAAGTTCAGCAAAAACATGTAGTAGACCCAAATACAAAGCCGGTCAGTCAAGGATGAACTCTTGACAGACCGGCTTGCTGTTTTTTCAAGATATATTGTTATCCCGGTTCTTATTTATACGTCTTGGCGATCGCGTTGGCTGTGACAATCGCGTTATACACATCCTCCGGTTCAACCGGGAACGGCATATTGCCCATCGTGTCCCCCGCTGCGCAGGCGGCTTCCGCTACCTGACGCCATTCGGACTCGATGAATTTCGTGCATTAGAAATGCGACAAACCTTATAGCTTCTGAAAATCAATCTCCGGATCATCCGCATGAGGTCCGTTGATGAGCTCGCCTGAGCCTCCCTTTAAATATTTATCGAAGAAATCCAGAACGTACCGGTTCACAAGATAAGCCCCTCTGTACCCGTCAATGCTGCCGGTCATGCCCAAATATTTGATCAAAGGCGAATAGAATTGCATATCCGTAAAATTAAAATGGGCCGTTCCCTTGATATGGATGATTTGACCTCCGTGTAAGGCGACATGGCGGATAATCTGCGTCTCTTTAGTGATCCTTTCCCTGATTTCTTCAGGAACCGCAGGATCGTCCAAGGCTTCAGTTATCTTCGCGGAAGCATCGGACTGTAAGAACATAAACGGCTTGTTCAATTGGTCCTGGTCCAAATCAATCAGCGTCCCGTCCATATTAATCCCGGCTTTGATTTTGCCGATCGTATAAGCTGCGTTATATGCGGTTGCTCCGCCGAACGAATGGCCCATGATGCCCGTGTTGTTCATATCGATTTTGCCTGTAAAATCACTTTCGATCCGTCCCGCATTCAGCGAATCCAATTGATTCAGCACAAACTTCACATCCTGAGTCCAAATCTCTCCGATAACGCGGGCCTTATCATAGATATCCTCGGCAGAGAGTTCTGTTGTGAACCCTGTGATCCTGCCGTCGGAAAATGCCGTCGCCGCCGTGCTGTACGTATGGTCGATAGCGGCTACGATGTACCCGTGGCTTGCCAGATTTTCGGCTTGTGAAGCATGAAGCATTCGGCTGGTGCCCAGGCCATGGCTTATGATGACCAAGGGATAAGGTTTGGGGGAGGGGAGGACGGGCGCATCTTGAAAGGAATGACTGCGCGCATACTTCCAGTAATCCAGGGCAAACGCAGGCAAATGAAGCCCCTCGGCAAAAGCTGATATGTAATTGTGAAAGATTTGCGGGTCCTGGGGAAAAAGAAACTGAGGCTCCCCGGATGATTTTTCCGCCGGGTACCATACTTGGACGACGAGCTCGCGTTTATCTCCCGGATCGGCGGTGAGCGTCTCCTCGCGGCTTCCGTCGGTCCAATCAAAGGTAACTGTGCCAACCGCGTCTGCTCCGTCCGGTTTAGGTAAATCCATAACCGGCAGGGCCGCGGCCAGACCGGCGGAAAGTATAACCAGCCCGCTCAGCGCAAGGCCGCTTACATACCGGGGAACACGCCGTTTTTTAAACATCGGAACCGGTCTAAATAGTCTAAGCAGAATGCTTGCCAGCAGGATGAGAGTCACGAAATAAAGGGGGACCAGCTGCCACCGGTAGCCTTCCAGAAACAGCTGCAGCACCGGAATCGTGAGCAATCCGGCGCCAATCAGCAGATTCGTTATTTTGCGGGGAGAGGTTGACTTGCCAATAACAAAAAAATAGATCAACACCAATAAATCCAGCGCCGCCAGGGTCATTTCCAACATACGCATTGCATAATCTCCTCAATTCATCTGGTTTGACAATATCATAACGAATCAAGGTTAATTCAGCGGGCAGGTTTTGTTTAAAATTGGGTTAAGTCTTTGGCCTGACGGCTCTTGTTTATATATTCTCTCCGGTATTCGCGCGGTGGCATGCCAAAGCATTTGGTAAACACTTTTGCAAAATATTTGGTGTCCGGATACCCTATGCTTTCGCATATTTCATACTGCTTCAGCTCAGGGTTTTTCAGCAGCAGGCACGCCTTTTCCATACGGAGTCCTGTGAGATAATTGACAAACGTCTCTCCGGTCACCGTTTTAAATACTTGTCCGAAATAATGGGGGGTGAGATGAACCTCCTCTGCCGTTCTTTTTAAAGAAAGGGGTTTGTCCAGGTTTGTTTTCATATAGGTGATCGCCCGTTCCACAATGGCCTCGTGATACGTTTTGGGAGACTCGGCATCGCCAGATTCTTCTCCCTTTTTGGTTTCCGCGTCCAGAAGGCTGTCCACAATGGAGAATAACTCATCGGTATCAATCGGCTTTGTTACATATCCTTTTGCCTGATACCGCAGGGCGGTACACGCATAGGTAAACTCCTCGTACCCGCTGATGAGAATGACGCTGATCCCCGGCTTGGTTTCATAAAGACGCTGCAGCAGCTCCAGGCCGCTCATGTCCGGCATATGGATATCTGTCAGGATCATATCCAGGTCTTCCTGTTCCACCCACTGCAAGGCTTCCCGTCCGCTGGCCGCCGTGCCGACCACCTCAATGTTCCGCTCTTTCCACTCCTCCATCGAGCGCAAGCTGTCAGAGATCATCCACTCATCGTCCACGATCAACAGTTTACTTGTTCTCATTGGCGAACCTCCTAGGCAGTTTAATGGTCACATTCATGCCCTGCTGGGGAACACTGTCCACGGACAGCCCGTACGCCTCTCCAAAGTGGAGACGGATTCGCGACTGAACGTTAAGTATGCCCACTTTTTCCCCATACTTGGTGAGCTTCTCGGAGTGATACTCCAGGTTGTGGCGCAGCTCTTTCAGCGCTGTTTTGTCCAGGCCTACACCGTAATCTCTCACCTGCAGGTAGACGGCGTCCTGCTCCAGCCAGCCTTTGATCTCAATGCGTCCGCTGACCTCTTCACTAGCAATGGGGTCCAATCCGTGCAGAACCGCGTTCTCCACGATCGGCTGAATAATCCATTTCACCGTAAATAAGCTTCGGATCTCTTCGTCGATATCGATAGAATACTGAATAGGTTTTTTCAGGCGGATTTGATGCAGTTCCAGGTAGCAGGCCGCGTATTCCAGCTCTCTCCAGATCGGAATCATCGTATCGAACGTACTGATCGAGGCCCTCAGCAGCTTGCCTAAGAGAACGATCATCTTACTGATCTGTGGCTCTTTCCGCTTACGCGCCAGACTGTTGATAGACTCCAGTGTGTTGTACAGGAAATGCGGGTTGATCTGGGACTGCAGCGCGGTCACCTCGGCGTCACGCTTCTTGCTTTGTTCTTCATAAACGAGCTGAATCAGCTCCTTGATCTTCCCCACCATATGGTTAAACCCGAGCCCCAGCTGGCCGATCTCGTCCTTACGCTTCAACTGGAACAGAGAATAAAACTCCCCCCGGCCCACCTTTCCCATCAGGTACTGCAAATAACGGATCGGGCCGGATATGCGGTGGGATAAGTAGAAGGAGACCAGCAGGCAAAAGGCAATGCTTGGCAGGATGATCCAATAGACGGAATTGCGGATACGGTGGATGGGCTCATACAGCTTGTCTTCCTGAAAGTAGCCCGTTAATATCAAGCCTGTTTCATTGTTTGTCCGGGTAACCAGCCGATACACATTGCCGCTTAGATCGGTGATCCGTTCCGCCTGATTCAAGTTCTTGAGCTCTTCCGGACGAAACCGCCCGGTATCTTGGGGATATAGCAATTGACCGCTGCGGTTGGTGATCAGCAGGCCGATTTCCGTTTCTCCAGGGACGCTATCCGAAAGGGAGGAGCTTTGAAACAAGCTTGCCAGCACATCACGCTTAAAATCGATAATCAGCAGCCCTTTGGCTTTCAGATCCCTGCTGAACACCTGCTGCACGTAAGAAAACACCTGCTCTTGCGGTTCTTGGTTACTATACGGTCGATCGTGCAGAGGGGTCAGCCTGTGCTCCATGGATAACGGGGGCAGATGCGGAATCCAATGGTAGTTGTAGAAGCCGCTGTGCTCCCGATTCAATGAATAACCATAGGTATAGACATAGCCCTGCTCGTTTATCAGAGTGATCCCCGCGTTTTCAGGCCGGATGACATGAATGCCGGTAAACACTTGATCCAGCGGGAGAAAGGAACGCAGATAGTTATCGTAATCCTTGTTTTTCAGAAAGTCGGAGACCGTGGGGCTTGTATTTGAAATCTCGCCCATTCGTATCAAGTCGTTGAGATAAAAGGTCAGCACCTTGGAATGCTGCTCTAACACGGAGGAGGCATCCTTATTCAATTTCCGGGTCAGTAAATCGGAGACATTGCTGTAGGTCAGAAGCCCCGCCAACGTCAAAGGAACGATCGACAACAGCAGAAAGCAGATTAAAAGTTTAAAAAAAATCGAGTGGATGAAGGGCACTGCTGCCGGTCTTCCTTTCAAGGATTCCACTTTTTCGCCCCCTTTTTCCACGATTTGAACCATTGTTTATCATCCAAATTATTTTAAAATTTAGATAAGACGACGGCCGTCAATAAAACTAACATCAGGGAGTGGATTTCATGCTAATTAGAAACCTTAAAAAAATTTTGGCGACTGCCTCCGTTTCGTTACTCTTGGTAGCCGGGTGCTCTTCACCCACGGGCTCTAGCTCCAATGCCCCGGCGGAGAATAAAGAGCCGGCCGCAGCTGCAGCCGCGGATAATAAGCAATTAAGCTTGCTGATTCCTAACTTTTTCAACGATACGGAAAAGCATCAATGGGAAAGTGTAGTGAACAAATTCAAAGAATTAAACCCTGGTGTTGAAGTGACTTTGTCTAATGGTGATGTTAACACAGAGTCAGGAAAATTGACAACAACTCTGCAATCAGGTGTTACCCCTCCTGACGCTATCCTCATGAATGCAGGACCGGGTCGTGTCAGTATTTTGTCGGATGTGGGTCTGATTAAGCCGCTCGATGATTGGTATGCCAAGAACAGCTGGAAAGACAAGCTTCAGCCGTTTGCTTATCAAATGGCGGCCGTCAACGATACAATCTATGAATTGCCCCATACCGTCGATGCGATTGAGGTCTATTACAATAAAGATATTTTTGCAAAATATGCTATTCCGGTTCCCCAAACGGGCGATGAGTTTGTAGCAGCGATGAAGAAGCTGAAGGATAACGGGGTCACCCCGCTGAATACGGCGGCCCGTACTTCGTTTACCGTTGGCGGCCTGTTCTCCAACATCTTGGAGTCCGTTGCAGGCAGAGATGCCGTGGAAGCCCTGCTGTATGGAGAGAAACAATGGACCGACCCGGAGATTGTCAAAGCAGGGGAAATGCTGGCGGACTGGGCCAAGCAGGGATACATCGGGAAAGAGTCCATGTCTCTTAATCTCGCCGACCTTCAGTTAAGCTTCCTGGACAAAAAGGTGGCCATGATGATCTCGCCTACCCACCTCATTTCCACGATCGTAGACAAGAAGGTGGAAGACAGCATTGGAACGTTCTCGATGCCATCCTTTATCAGCGGGGAGAAGACAGAACCGACAGGCGGTCTCGGCTACACCTGGGTCGTTCCGACAAAAGCCGTTCACCCCGAGCAGGCTGAGAACTGGCTGAATTTCATTGTCTCCGAAGATTATGCCAACGTCGTATTGAGTGATCCGTCTTACAATCTGATTCCTACTTCCCAAGCGGCATTGAACGTCAAGCCGGCGGGTGCGCTGCTGGCAGGTGCGATTCAGTCTATCAAGGCGAGATCGGGCTACAACCCGAGTGTATTTATCGGAAGTGAAGCTAAAGAGGCCTACTACCAAAACCTGGTCGGACTTGTCGGAGGTTTGGTAAAGCCGCAGGAAGCGATGGAAAAAATCGCCGAAGGCGTCAAAAAGGATCAGGAGGCCGGTTACCAATTAACTAGATAGGAAGTGAAGAATACCATGAAACCGCTGCCTGTTCAAAGTGCTGTTAACATAAGATCCCGTTTGCAAGTCAGACACTGGAGCCGGAAAGCGAAACGTTTTGCGGTGGTGCTCTCCTTCTTGGCTCCCTCCTTGCTTTTATACGGACTATTTATGCTCTATCCAATGTTCGACGCGGTCCGGCTTAGTTTATTCGATTGGGACGGAGCTTCCCCGACCATGTCTTATATCGGCTTGGACAACTATATGAACTTATTGAAAGACGATGTATTCATGCAATCTTTGTTCCATAACCTTGTATGGGTCGTCATCAGCCTCACCCTCGTGGTCATTCCCACTCTCGTGCTTGCGGTCCTGATCAGCAAAGTAAAAAAAGGGAGATTGTTCTTTCGTGCCGGGTTCTACCTTCCTTCCGTCATTTCATTGGCGGTGGTGGGGGTGCTCTGGGCCAAGATTTACGATCCCCTGATGGGTCCGATCAACGTCACGTTACAGAAAGCGGGCCTCGGAGCTCTGGCGCATAACTGGCTGGGAGAGCAATGGACGGTGCTGCCTGCTCTGGTAATCGTCGGAACCTGGGCGTTTTACGGGTCTTTCCTGATCTTGTACCTGGCAGGGCTGCAGAACATTGACCCTTCCTTGTACGAGGCGGCCGAGATCGACGGAGCAGGACCGGTCCGCAAGTTTATCAGCATCACCATTCCAAGCTTGCGGTACACCATGAACGTAGTTATAAGCATGGTTATCATCTACGCCTTTAAAGGTTTTGCCCTCATCTGGATCATGACCCAAGGCGGTCCTTTCTATAAAAGCGAAGTGGTCTCCACGTACATCTACAAATCAGCTTTTGGCATGAACAAAGTGAGCTACGCAACAGCAGGTGGCGTACTGTTGGCCGTTATTGTCATCACGCTGACCATTTTGTTCAATCAATGGCGGGAAAGGCGGGAATAACGTATGAGACAGCTGAGTGCCGGAGGGAAATCACAGGTATTATTGCTGATGTTCCTGACGATTTCGCTTATGGTTATCATCATGCCGATCCTTTGGGTGGTTCTGGGAAGCTTCAAGACCACTTTCGAAATTGCCAATCATCCGTTTGCACTTCCATCTACCTGGAATTTTGACAACCTGAGAGAAGCGTGGGAGCTGGGGAATTTCAAAACCTATTTTATCAACAGCGCGTTTATCACCGGCATTGGAATGCTCATTGTATTCCTGACTGCGTGTCCGGCAGGATATGCGTTCGCGCAGATGTCATTCCCGGGAAATAAGCTTCTATTATATTTGTTCATTTTTGGATGGTCGCTGCCGGTTCAAGCCATTATCATTCCGGTCTTCTTCCAATTGAAATCCTTGGGCCTTGTCAATACACTGACGGGCATCACCCTTGTCTCGGTCGGAATGGCGCTTCCCTTCTCGGTATTTCTGATGCGCAACACGTTCAAGGATGTGCCCAAAGAGCTGCGCGAATCCGCCTATGTCGATGGAGCGGGAGAGTGGAGAGCTTTCCTGTACATCATGCTGCCGATGGCCAAGCCCGGCATTGTGGCATTAATGGTATTCACCTTTATGAATATATGGAACGACTTTTTGCTGCCGTTGGTCCTGCTGATTTCCGAGGACAAGTATACGATTCCGCTTGGGCTGCTTTCGTTCCAGGGGAACAACGGCTCGAATTACGGACTTATTTTCGGCGGCACTTTGATCAGCATGATCCCGAGTATTGTGGTTTACCTGATTTTTCAGCGGCAGTTTGTGGAAGGCATGTCGGCTGGGTCGAACAAATAACCAACCGAAGGACAAGCACATGAAATGGATAAAAGGAGAGAATGGGCATGGCAACGATAACCGATTTGAACAAAGAACAGTATCCTTTTCCGCAGACTTGGGGAGGCATCCAGTGGCTGTACGGACAAGAGATCGACCCCGAGGCGGAAATGACCTTCGGCATGGTATATATCAACGCGGGAGAATCCAATCCAAGACATATCCATCCCAACTGCGAGGAAGTGATCTTCGTGCTTTCGGGTGAATGCGACCATTCGCTCGGGGACGAGATATTTCATCTGAAGCCGGGCATGCTGCTGCGTATTCCGCAAGGTGTGCCCCATAACGCGACAGTGACGAGCTGGGAGCCTTGCCGTATGATCATTGCTTACTCGGCGGGTGACCGCCAGACCATAGGTGAATAATCGCTGCACTTATATCCCGAGATCCATCATTCAACAGGAGGACTGACCGTAATGAGACCAATTAAATTCAACTATGAATACGACCGCAAAATCAAGGCCGGCTTTATCGGGTGCGGCGCCCATGCGTTTCGCAACGTGTATCCTACGTTTGACTATGCCCCGGTTGATCTGGTGGCCGTCTGCGACTTGAATGCGGAACGTGCAGAAATCTATCGCAAGCGTTTCGGGGCGGAGAACATATACACGGATTACAAGGAAATGATCAAGCAGGAGAAATTGGATGCCGTCTTCGTCGTGCTTAATTTCGATAAAGAGGGTCGTCCGATGTATCCCCGGATTGTTCCGGATCTGTTAGAGGCCGGATTGCCGGTCTGGATGGAAAAGCCTGCAGCTTATACCGCTGATGAAGTGGAACGGATGCTGGAAGTGGAGGAGCGGTCCGGGCAATTCGTACTGGTAGCCAACAAGCGCTACTTCTACCCGACGTTTGAAAAGGCGAAGCAAATCATTGGTCTGGAGGGGTTCGGCCAACCGGTGTCGATTAACGGCCGCTATCCGCTCACGCTCAGTCCCTATCAAGAGGATATAGCTACCCGAACGGGCTTGCATTGGTTCCAGGATATCTGCCATCCGATGTCGGGCATTCACTTCCTTATGGGAGAAGTCAAAGAGATGTGCTTTATTGAGCATCAGCCCAGCGGAAACGTACAGGCCTTGCTGCAGTTCAAATCCGGCGGAATCGGCAATCTTCAGCTGGCCTCGACGCAAGCGCCAACCAGTCCGCTGGAGCGCTTCGAAGTGATCGGCAGCAATCAAAATGTGGTGATAGATAACGGTATGCGCCTGATTTATTATAAGGGGTCAAAAGGAAGCGGCGAATACGGCAAGGCGCCTGTGTATATCGGCGATGATCCGGCAGACGGTCCTGTACTATGGGAACCCGAGTTTTCGCTCGGCCAAGTGTATAACAAAAATCTCTTCCTGCAGGGGATGGTCCAAAGCGTCAGTTACTTTGCCAATGCCGTATTGGAAGGCAAAAAAATAGAACGCTCCACGCTGAGAGATTCGCTTCATCTTACCAAGATTTTCGACGCTTTCAAGCAGCGTTCCGGCAAATGGATCACCATCGGCTAAGACTACTACCTGAAGGGATGAGGAACATTTGATGAAATTTAGTGTGTTTACCGATATGCTGGGGTTTGAAACCTTTTCGGATGCTCTAAAGGCAGCGGCGGAGCTCGGCTTTTCCTCCATTGATTTGCGTGCGAAGCTGGATGGCGACACGATTGATACCATCTCGCTGGAGAAAGCGAAAGAGCTCAAAACACAGATCGATCAGCACGGCCTGCATGTCAGCAGTGTCAGTTCATGGGCGGTTAACTCCTGCGCCTTTTCCGGGCCTCCGAAGTATGACAGTCATGATGAAGGACATCATCGGCAGATGACGGAGGTGCTGGACCGGCTGTTTGATTTGGCGGAAATCTTTGATGCGCCGCATGTCCGCGTCTATTCTCTGCATCGCCCGGAAGGGTTTGACCAGTGGACGGATGAGCAAAAAGAAGCGGAGTACCGCTATAATGCGTCCATTATGCGCCGGCATGCCCAGCATGCGGAGCGGCGGGGGAAAATGCTGCTGGTGGAAAACGAGCCTCCTACCATGTCGAGCAACGCCAAGGAGCTTGGCCTGTTAATTCGCTACGCGGACCATCCTAGGCTGAAAATTAACTGGGATATCCTCAACGGCTGGCGCGCCGGGGAGTACCCGACGGTAGAAGCCTACGAGCATGTCAAAGAATATGTATGGCAGACCCATATCAAAGGGGCATACCGTAAAGCAGATTCGGCAACGGATGAACATCCGTTTGGCGAGTTCGGGAATTTTGCCATTCCCGGGCAGGACGATTACGATCACAAACCGGTCATGTCGGCCATCGCCAAGCATGATCCGCAGGCCGTAATGACCATTGACCCGCACTACATGTCGCTGGACGAAAAGGACAAGCTGGGGGAAGTGGAAGTCATACGCCGGAGCAAGCTTTTTTTCGAATCGATTGCCGCAGATTGAGTGAATGAATGGAGCCGATAACGATAATAGCAGGTTGCCCCTCCGCTGTAATGCTGAGGGGCATTTCGCATTAAAGGGATTGGTCGGATAGGAATTGGCCGCAACCCTAAGCTTTGCAGGTCAACACCCGTACGCCCGGAGCAGACCCCGGACCCAGGTGAATCGACCGGTCGCTGATCGCCTCGACATCCTGATGGTCATGGGTGACGAACAGGCAGGTCATCTGCGCTTTCTTCAGAATCGTCCGCAGCTCCGAACGGATTGCGTCCTTCAGTCCCGCATCGAGGTTGCTGAAAGGCTCATCCATCAGCAGAACCGCCGGCTTCTGGGCAAGCGCCCGGGCAAGCGCCACTCTCTGCTGCTGTCCGCCGCTCAGCTCATGCGGGTAACGATCCTTAAATTCGCCGAGCTGGACAAGCTCAAGCATTTCTTCCAACCGTTTGGCCCGTTCTTTGCGGGGGAGACGGTGCAGGGCGAACTCGATATTTTTGCGGACCGTCATATGAGGGAACAGGGCGTAATCCTGAAACACCATGCCGACACCCCGCCGCTCCGGCTGGATGTAGCAGCCCTCATTCACAACGGGAGCCCCGTTGATCCGAATCTCCCCGCCCGAAGGAGTTTCCAGACCCGCGATCAGCCGCAGCAGCGTACTTTTTCCGTTGCCGCTTGCTCCTACGATCCCGACGATATCCCCTTTTTCAATGGAACAGGAGAACCGGTCGATCACTGCAGACTTGCCCCGCTCATAAGAGAAGGATAGATTCCGGATGTCTACGATACTCATTGCTCCCACCTCCTGTCTAAATAATGCATAACGTAAACCGAGATCAAGCTGATGCCAATGATAAGCAAAGAGGGAATGGCCGCCTCGAAAATCTGTTCATCGCTGGCATACCGGTAAGCCTTTGTAGCCAGGGTCTCGAAATTGAAGGGTCTAAGGATCAAAGCCAGCGGCAGCTCCTTGCAGATTTCCACAAAGGTCAGGAGGCATCCGCTCATCACCGCGCCCTTAATCAAAGGCAGATCCACCTTGAAAAAGGTTGCAGTCATTCCGTGCCCCAGCATCCGGGACGCTTCCGTATATTTCCGGCCCATTTTCTCAAACCCGACTTCCACGGCGTTGTACCCGGTAGCCATAAACCGGATCACATACCCCGCGATCAGCATCGCGAGAGTCAGGCTGAGCACGAGGGGGATTCCCCCAAGCGTGAGCTGATGATGAAAGGCAGCCCAGATTTTATCCAGCTTCAAAAAAACGACCAGTACACCGATGGCGATAATGGCTCCGGGCATCGAATATCCGGCGGTTATCGCCTTGGAGAGCACGAATGATGCGGTGGAACGCGTCCGGTTGGCCGTAGCGGCAATCAGCGAAAAAATCATGATGATCAAGGTGGAGATAACAGCCACGAACAAGGTTTGGTAAATCAGCCGGAACAATCCTGCGTTCCACATGCTGTCAAACGTCCAGCCCGCCCATACGATTAATTGCAGAAGCGGGAACAAAAAGGCCGCGCACCAAACGATCATACAGAACAGGGAGGCTGCCCACCCGCGAGCTCCCGTTAAGCGCCTCGGCACAAGCGGCCTCGACTTACTCGTCGTCGAGCTGTATGCGCGCCGTTTGCGCAGCAGCATTTCGACCAGGAACAAGCCGATGACAATCATCATGAGCCAGGCGGCAAGGCGCATCGCCGAATCGGCGTCATACATCCCGAACCAGGTCTGGAAGATCGCTGTCGAGACGGTCTGTATGCCAAAATAACTCGTTACCCCGTAATCGCTCAGCACCTCAAAAATAACGAGGCTGATACTACCCGCAATAGCCGGACGGGATAAAGGAAGCGCGATCCGCAGGAATATAGACAAGCCATTCCTTCCCAGCAACCGGGCGTTCTCAATATATGAGGCGCTCTGTCTTTCCAGAAACGATTTGGTAATCAGGTATACATAAGGAAACAGAAACAAAGTAAATACAAGGACCGCGCCTCGCATGGAGGAGACGGTAACAAACTCCTGATTGGGGACAATTCCGAACCGGTTCCGCAGTGTCGTCTGGACAACGCCGGTGTAGCTGAACATCGTGCTGTATGTAAAAGCGGCGATGTATGGAGGAATGGCTAGAGGAAGAATCAGCGCCCATCTGAAGAACCTTTTTCCCGGAAAATCAAAGACCGCCGTAAGCCAGGCCAGCGTTACCCCGAGCAATGCTGTCAGCACGGCAACCGTCAGCGTCAGCTGAACCGTCTGGGCGATATAATCTTTTACGAGGTACTGCCTGATTTGAACCCAATTGCCACTTGGCGGATTAAAGATCGAGAGCAGTACAAAAAGAATGGGCAGCAAAATAACTGCCGCCCCCGCCAAGCTTACGATTCGCCAACCGCTAAGGCGTCTTTGTATCTGTACCTTAACTGTGTTTAGATTCATAAATTATTTCCAGCCTGTTTTGTTTATGATCTCAATTGCTTTGGCATTATTAACGCCCAATTTGTTGAAATCGATTTGCTGCGTTTTGAACGTTCCCCAGGATTTGAGCAGCTCGGGCAGCTCGGCCTTGGCATTGACAGGGAATTCGAAGTTTTCATTGGTAACCATCGTCTGCGCTTCGGCGCCGATCAGGAATTCGATCAGCTTGACGGCGTTGTCCTTGTTCTTGCTGTACTTGGTTACAGCCGCGCCGCTGATATTCACATGAGTGCCAGTCGTTTCCTGGTTCGGGAAGAAGACGCCGATGCTTTTGCCGACCTTCACTTCTTCCGGATCATCCGAATTGATCAGCAGGCCCACGTAGTACGTATTCATCAGCGCCACATCGCCTACACCGGCGACAATCGCCTTGGCCTGGTCACGGTCGTTGCCTTCCGGAGTGCGGGCCAGATTGGCTACCAATCCTTTGGACCATTCTTCCGCTTTCGCTTCGCCGTTCAGTTCAATGAAGGAGGACAGCAGGGACTGGTTGTACAAGCTGGAGGACGGACGGACAAGCACTTTGCCTTTCCAGGCCGGGCTGGTCAGGTCCTCATAGGTGGAGAGCTGCTCCGGCTTTACGCGATCCTTGGAGTAGACGATGACGCGGGCGCGTGTGGAGAGTCCAATCCATTGATTATCCGGGTCACGCAGCTCTTTCGGAACATTCTGGTCGATCGTTGCCGAAGTGACAGGCTGGAGCAGTCCGGCCTGTTTGGCATTGTTCAACACGCCGCCGTCTACCGTGAGGAACAGGTCGGCCTGTGTGCTTTCGCCTTCACGCTTCATGCGCTCAATCAGTTCCTCCGCTTTGCCTTCAATCACGTTCACTTTGACGCCGGTTTCTTCCGTGAATTTCTTATACAGCAGCGCGTCCACATCATAGTTCCGGGCGGTATAGATATTGACCACTTGCTCCGCAGCCTGTGCGCTCGGCTTAGCCGTCTCTTTTGTATTCGCCGAACCGGCTTCACTCGCCTTGTCCGCTCCACATCCGGCCAACAGACCGGCAGCTAGCACTCCCGTCAGCAGTGGAGCAAAGAATTTACGCTTCCCCATTTCCAAACATCCCCCTAGATAATGATTATTATTCTCAATTAGCAACATGATAACTTCAGTGCTTTCTTTATGTCAATAAGTTTAAATTCAAACATCTTCAGAATTTATGATAGTTATTTTAAATAAGCATATTTTCGTCACAATTTCGCGGGTGAATTCCACATCCTGGGATATAGGAAGATATAGTTACAAATTTGTTCTTATTAACGAAATGAATGTATGCAGAATCGTGCTTGTTTTTCTTATAAAAAACGAGGTTACACAAGGATTGACAGTCTTGTTTTCCATATAATAAAGTATCAATAGTTACAAAATATTAACTAATTGCCGCTCTCAGCTAACCCCGCAGGCATTGAAGGGAGAACAAGGTTCTGAAGAAAGTCATTCTGTCGCTAATCGCAGCCGCCGCTATATTTACTTCCGCCGCTCCCAGTACATATGCAAGCGAAGTCAAGCTTGAGAGTGTCGTGAACCAGGTTCTCGGAACGCCTTACCAGTATGGAGGCAATACCACCTCCGGCTTCGATTGCTCCGGATTTGTCCTCTATGTGCTAAAGAAATTTAATGTCGATGATCTGCCGCGCACCTCCCAGTCCCAGGCCAGGGTTGGAACTTCAGTGGCCAAAGACGATTTGCGCACCGGTGATTTGGTATTCTTCAATACGTTCGGCCGAGGGATTTCTCATGCGGGAATTTACATAGGTGACGGCCAGTTCGCCCACTCCTCCAGCAGCAAGGGAGTCAGAATAAGCAGGCTGTCCGATTCGTATTACCAGGACCGTTATGTTACCGCCCGCCGGGTGGTTGATGAGAAGAGCTACGCCAGGATGATTGGCGATTAAATGAATAAAAAAGGACAAGCCGTTGGCATTTCGCCTGGCTTGTCCTTTTTAAATTCCCCGATACTCCCGGTCACACCTCTCCGACAATCTCTCCGCAGCTTGAAATGTCGTACCCGCCGAGCCCGCTTACTTCATGCTTGAATTCGGGTGACCGCAGCGTGGCCAGAAGCGCCTGGAATTGCGGTTTGTCCATATCCTCCTTGTAAAAGACCAGATCGTACCGCTCCTTCTTGAGCGGAATGAAATCGACGCCGGACACCTGCTGCGCCGCTTTCTCCGTACCGATCCCCACGTCGGCAATGCCCCGCGCAACGGCGCTGGCCACAGCGATATGGCTCGGCTCTTCGTGCCCGTATCCCTGAATGGAATGGGGATCGATGCTGCCAGTGCGCAGCCATTCATCCAGCATGATGCGGGTTCCCGAGCCTTTTTCCCGGTTGGCCAGGACGATACCCGGCTCCAGCAGGCTCTCCCAGGAGCGCAGATTCTTCGGGTTGCCGGGAGCGACATAGAATCCCTGATTACGGTACACCAGATTGACAATGACGCTCCGGTGTCCGGGCAGCAGCCGGCGGACGTAGGGCGTGTTGAACTCATCGGTCTCGGCGTCCCATAAATGGGCGGCCGCGAGATTGGCGGTGCCCCGGTAAAGGGACAGCAGCCCGTCCAGACTGCCGACGTAGGAACGAAGGGAGCGGACGGTGGGGGTTCTTTTTTCCATATGGGTGGCAAGTACATCAAGAACAATGTCCTGGCCGCATATAATAAGTCCCTGGTTATCGATAATCAGCTTCTCCATGGATACAGCCGGAGGTGCAGGCTGAGGCTTCTCGGCAGCATAGGACGGGCGGGTGTAGGCTTCGAGGTCGGCAGGGGCGACCCGCAGCTTTTTGCCGATCCGGTAGGACGGAAGCTCACCCCGTTTGATCAGGTCGTATACGGTGCCTTTGGATATGTTAAGGATTTTGGACACTTCTTCGGGTGAATAGGAAAGTGTGCTGTCTCGCATGGGGAAGATCACCTCGTCAATATTCGTTCATAACTAGCTCTTGTCAATTATTATAGGCTAGGATACACTTTTTTTAAATCCGGTTTTGTTGCGTTTCGTGGTGTTTTGTACGGTTTTGTGGGAGGGAGACCCTGATTTATGAATGAAAAAGGCAAAAAATCGTTGCTCGCCGTAATCACAGGAGCGCCCATTGGCTGTCTTGGGGGATTGATCGGACTCGGCGGAGCGGAATTCCGTCTTCCTGTACTGGTGGGTCTGTTCAAGTATCCGACGCGTCAGGCGGTGGCGTTCAATTTGGCCGTCAGCCTGGTCACGCTTATTTCCTCACTGATCATGCGTCTTCCCCAGGCTTCGCTTCCGGCGCTGACGGCGATTCTGCCCGTCATTGTCTCTTTTATCGTCGGCGGAATGGTCGGCGCCTACACGGGAGCGAACTACTCCAAACGGTTGTCCGAACGGACGCTCGAGAAGGTCATCCTCATTCTGCTCGTCTCCATCGGCATTCTGCTGATTGCGGAAGGCATTTCACCGGTGGTTGCTAGCGGAATACCAATGTCTTTACCGGTTGCCGTTCTCGTTGGAATCGCTTTCGGAATGGGGATCGGGATCGTGAGCAGTCTGCTCGGTGTTGCCGGAGGGGAACTGATTATTCCGACGCTGCTGCTCGTATTCGGGGTGGATATCAAAATCGCGGGCACTGCCAGCGTACTGATCAGTCTGCCGACCGTGGTGATCGGGATGATCAGGCATGGTTCCAATGGGGCCTATGCGGAGAAAAAAGAATGGAAGGAACTCGTCGTTCCCATGGGGATTGGCTCGATTATCGGTTCGTTCATCGGTGGCCTCTTGATCAGTTACGTGTCCTCCAGCCTGCTGAAACTGGTGCTGGGCTTCATTCTGATCCTGTCCGCGATCAAGATGTTCACCAAAGCGCTGAAAACGGCGCGGGCAGGCAAGGCCGTCATTGCGTCCCCCGCCCGTGAACGGAAGCTATAGCTTCCCGTACCCGCTTCAGCGTATCCCCGAAATCGGCGCCGTCACTGTTCCAGATAACGGCGTCCGCAGGCTGCATATAGGCTTCGGTGAGCTCCTGCTCCCGGGCCTTTTGCAGCCTGCTTGCCGTTTCGGCAGTGTCTCCTCCTCTTTCGGCCAGCCTTCTGGCGAGAGAAGGGAGGTCGGCGCCGATGTAGATGGCGGCAACATGCTTCTTGTAGCGCTCTTTCAGCGCAAGCACGCCGGCCAAATCCAGGATAATATTGGCATCGCCCGGGCCGGCTATCGCTTCCTCGATGCTGGAGCGGAGCGTGCCGTACCATTCACCGTTATACTCGGTCCATTCGATCAGCTCGCCGCGCGACATTTTCTCCCGGAAGCTCTCTTTGTCCAAAAACACGTAATGCACGCCGTTTATTTCATTCGTACGCGGTGGACGGGTCGTCGCCGTGATGATCCGGGGGAACCCGGGCCTCGTAAGCTGCCGCTGAATCTCGCTTTTGCCGGAAGCGGACGGTCCGTACAGCACAATAATGCGTCCCAATGCCAACACTCCTTACCTGGGGAAATGGATGCATAAAACGGGATTCGGGCCAGTTGCCCGGCCAAAGACGAAAGACGCGAGCGGTTTAATCTTCCGGCGACAATAGCATTTCGATATGCTGAATCCCGTCCTCCAGATAGACTTCTGACACCGGCTCGAAGCCAAAGGAAGCGTAGAAGTCCTGAAGATAAGCCTGAGCATGGATTTTCACACGGGTTTCCCGTAACTGCTCCCGGACAAATGCAAGCCCCCTGCCGAACAGCTCTCGGCCAAGTCCCGTTCCCCGGAGCTTCGGATCGACAATGAACCGGCCTACCGAGGCTTCTGAGTAAACCACGCCGGGGGGCAGAATCCGGAGGTAGGCGACGATCTCGCCGTTATCCTCTAAATACAGATGATGACACGCCGGGTCCTTGCCGTCCACCTCGGAATAAGGGCAGTTCTGTTCAACGACGAAAATGTTGGTTCTTGCCTTCAGTATATGATAGAGCTCCAGATTGGACAGCTCGTCAAAAGCTTTCAGATGCCAGTTCATCAGCACTCACCTCATAGAAGTCTTGGATTTCTTGCCGAAGTTCCCCAAGAGCCGCATCCGCTTCTGGCTTTCCGTCTCGGATCGGGTCATAATGGAACCAAGGTGTCTTAATGTCTATAAGTATAAATTTATTTTGTTGTATTTACAATAATTATCGAAACAGGAGCGTTGACATGAGAGAGATTTTACGTGAGATCGGAATGATTGCCAGAGCCTTCGACTCCATCAGCAATATCGAATTTAAAGAACTGGAGCTGACGAAGGGGCAGTATTTATACCTGGTTCGTATCTGCGAGCATCCCGGGATCATTCAGGAGAAGCTGGCCGAGATGATCAAGGTGGACCGGACGACCGCAGCGCGCGCCATTGCCAAGCTGGAGCTTCAAGGGTTTATCGAGAAGCGCAGCGACCCGGACAACCGGAAGATCAAGAAGCTGTATCCGACCGCTAAAGGGGAGGAAGCGTATCCTTTTTTAAAAAGAGAATCCGACTATTCCGACCAATCGGCCCTGGCTGGCTTGTCCGGTGAGGAAATCGAGACGCTGCACAAGCTCTTGAACAGGGTGAGGCGGAACGTCGAACAGGACTGGGAATATGTGAAAAAAGGCAACAAGCGAAGTTATTAGGCTGCCACCGCGCAAAAATAAAGACGATGGCAGCCTCCCGGCCAAGCTCCATCGCCTTCGTCCAACAAGGATTCTATTCTTCCTTCGGAATCAAATCGTAGATTTTGCCGGTCTCCATCGCCTCGATCAGCTTCAGCAGCCAGCGGTAATATTTAATGGCATCTTCGATTTTGCGCTCGTCTTTATGCAGCAGGGAGTTCAGCTCCTCCTGCCCGCCATATTCCTCTTTCATCGCCCGAAGCTCGTTTAACGCCTTCGACAGGACGTTCATGTTGCTTTCCACGGCTTTTCTCCATTTAATCGAGAAATAGTCGCTGAAATTCTGGTACCAGTCGGAGGATACCTCGAATAGATCCTTGCGCGTTCCTTTGCCCCATACTTTATCGATCATTTTCAGATCAAGCAGCGTCCGGACCCCCGTGCTCATGGACGTCTTGCTCATGCCCATCGCTTTGCTCAGCTCGTCCAGTGTAACCGGCCCCTGATTGAAATACATATATCCGTACAAATGGCCGATGGACAGGGTGACGCCGTATAAGTCCATATTTTTACCGATCGAATCAATGACGCGCTCCCGGACCTTGCTGATTCTTTCAATTTGCTCGGGCGCGAGTCCTTCTAAATCTTTCATGCTGTCCCTCCTGAAGGAAGCTTATATATACAGAACTTCTCCTAGCTTATTGTAATCACTTCCCCCATTCGAAGTAAAGATACGGTTTGAAACGTAATTTGGAGTAAAACGGAGTATTCTTTATGTAAAGTACGTAAAGTAAAAACTGTACGATAAAATATTACGGAATACAGTGTTTGCCTCTCCTTCCGGTCTTCCGGTAGACTGTAACGAGTGAATCGACCCGGAAAATTCCGGAGAAGGAGGACGATATGCCTATTTTGGAGGTCAAACAGCTGACCAAAATTTTCGGACAGGACGCCCGCAAAGGGCTCACCCTGCTGCAGCAAGGCTGGTCCAAAGAGAAGATTGCCCGCGAGGCCAAGCTGACGGTCGGAGTGAATCAGGCCGATTTTCATATTAAAGAAGGCGAAATTTTCGTCATTATGGGCTTGTCGGGGAGCGGCAAATCGACACTTGTCCGGCTGCTTAACCGTCTGATCGATCCGACGGCGGGACAGATTCTGTTCCGGGGACAGGATATTGTGAAGATGAATGCGGAGGAGCTTCGTCAGTTCCGCCGCAAAAATATCGGTATGGTCTTTCAAAAGTTCGGCCTGTTCCCGCACCGGACAGTGCTCGGCAACGCGGAGTACGGACTTGAGGTGCAGGGTGTGGACAAAAAGAAACGTAGAGAGCTGGCGCAGCAGGCGCTGGAGCTGGTCGGCCTCGGCGGCTGGGAGAACCATCGCCCCGATCAGCTCAGCGGCGGGATGCAGCAGCGCGTCGGACTTGCGCGCGGCCTGGCGAACGACCCGGACATCCTGCTGATGGACGAGGCGTTCAGCGCGCTTGATCCGCTGATCCGCAAGGATATGCAGCAGGAGCTTCTGGAGCTGCAGTCGCGGGTGAAGAAGACGATCATCTTCATCACGCATGATCTGGACGAAGCGCTGCGGATCGGGGACCGGATCGCCTTGATGAAGGACGGCGTCATTGTGCAGATCGGCACACCGGAAGAAATTCTCATCCAGCCGGCTAATAAATACGTGGAACGGTTCGTGGAGGATGTCGACTTGTCGAAGGTGCTGACCGCGGCGCATGTCATGAAGCAGCCGGAGATGATCCGGCCCGAACGCGGTCCGCGCGTCGCGCTGCAGCTGATGCGCGACAGCGGCGTGTCCAGCCTGTATGTGGCGGACAAAGAGATGAAGCTTCTGGGCGTAATTACCGCCGATGACGCTGCGTGGGCGCTGAAAGAGCAAAAAACGATTTCTGATGTGCTGAGAACCGAGATTCCCAGCGCGAGTCCGGATACGCTGCTGAACGAATTGTTCGAGCTGATGGCGGAATCGCCGCTGCCGGTGGCGGTTGTGGACGAGCGGGAACGGCTGAAAGGAATCGTGATTAAAGGCGCCGTACTGTCCGCGCTTGCGGGCAATGCGGTGCCGGAAGGAGGGGATATCTGATATGAATATTCCAAAATTGCCGCTCGGCCGTCTGATCGAGCAGATTGAGGAGTGGCTTACGCTCTACTTCGGCCCCGTCTTTGATTTCATCCATGCCGTCATCGGAGGCATGGTGGCAGGCATCAATGCCGGTCTTACCTTTCTGCCCGCGATTGCCGTTATCCTGCTGATTACGGCGCTGGCATACTGGATCGGGAAGTGGCGTCTTGCGCTGTTTGCGCTGATCGGACTCTTGCTGATCGATAACCTAGGGCTGTGGGCGCCTTCGATGCAGTCGCTGGCCCTTGTGCTGACGGCCTCCGTGCTGGCGGTGCTGATCGGCGTGCCGATTGGCATTCTGTGCGCGCAGAGCGCCGCCGCGCGGAATGTGGCGACGCCGATTCTCGACTTTATGCAGACGATGCCGGCGTTTGTCTATCTGCTTCCAGCGGTTTCCTTTTTCTCGCTAGGCGTCGTTCCGGGCGTCATCGCATCGATCATATTCGCGATTCCGCCGACGATCCGCCTGACGAGCCTCGGCATCCGCCAGGTCTCGCCGGAGCTGGTCGAAGCCGCCGACGCGTTCGGCTCGACCCCAAGGCAGAAGCTGTTCAAGCTGCAGCTTCCGCTTGCGCTGCCGACCATTATGGCCGGCATTAACCAGACGATCATGCTGTCTCTGTCGATGGTCGTCATCTCATCTATGATCGGCGCGCAGGGAGTCGGCGCCTATGTGTACCGGGCCGTATCGCAGGCCAAGACCGGCGCCGGGTTCGAGGCGGGGATCGCCATCGTTGTTCTGGCGATTCTGCTGGACCGTCTGACGCAAAATGCGCTGAAAATCAAGCATAAGTAGGAGGAATTATATTAATGAAGAAAAGAAACAAACGGAGCTTATTGTCCATCGCCCTATTAACCGTCATGGCCGCAGCTGTTATGCTGACAGGCTGTTCGTCTTCGGGCGGCGGCTCCAAGACGGTAAAGCTGGCCTACGTAGCCTGGGATTCGGAAATCGCCAGCACCTATGTGGTCAAGGAAGTGCTGGAATCGAAGCTGAACAAGACGGTTGAAATGTTGCAGGTCGACGCCGGTCCGATGTTCGCGGGCATCGCCGACGGAAGCGCGGACGCGATGGTGGCCGCCTGGCTGCCGAGCACGCATGCTTCCTACATGGAGAAATACGGCAACGATATGGAAGACCTCGGCGCCAACTTGAACGGAACGAAGATCGGATTGACGGTTCCGGCCTATATGAAAGTGGATTCGATTGAAGATCTGACTGACAAAGCGGTCGCAGATTCTCTGGATCACAAAATTATCGGCATCGAGCCGGGCGCTGGTATTATGTCGGCCACGGAAAAAGCGCTCGCCGATTACAATCTGAAGGACTACACGCTGGTGGAGAGCTCGTCGGCAGCGATGGCGCAGGAGCTGCAGAAAGCCTATGACGCCAATCAGCCGATTGTCGTGACGGGCTGGACGCCGCACTGGATGTTCGCCAACATGGATCTGAAATATCTGGATGATCCCAAAGGCGTCTATGGCGGTGACGAGCAGATTCATACGATGGCCCGCAAAGGCCTGAAAGACGATCAGCCCGATGTCTACAAGGTAATGGACCAGTTCCAATGGACGCCGGAGGATATGGCGAAGGTGATGGTTGGCATTCAGGGCGGCCAGAGCCCGGAGGAAGCGGCTAAGGCTTGGGTTGAAGCGAACCCGGACAAAGTAAATGAATGGACGAAGGGTATCGAGTAAGCTTGTCTGACGGGATTCCGGACGACAAGAGGGAAGGCTGTTAAATAGAAGGGGATGTCCCAGTAGCCATGAACCGGCTGCCGGGATATCCCCTCTTTTTTTGTGCGGATTATGATTTAGCCCCTAATTCTTCGAGTACAGCTCTACGGCCTGCGTGTCCATAATCGGATTCTGATACCGCTCAATTGGTATGGTCAGAGGCTGCGGATAGTCCTTGGCTTTCTCTCCAAAGTTAAATTGGAACTCGTCCACCGCAGTACCATCCTTTGATAACATATGGCTTCCGAAGTTACCTAATACGGTGCTATTCACTCTTTTGTGCACTGTACCCTCCGCATCGGTGAAGCTGTCGGCCAGTATGGTAAAAGTGTTCTTAAAGAATTGGCCATTGTAAATTTTATGCCGTAACAGGATTTCTCCCGCTTCCGCATGGTCCTCTGGCGTGGGCTCGACAAGTTCAAGACCGCTCCCCGGCGCTTCAATAATCTGTTTTTTGTCTAGATCGACGACAATTTTCATCTGATCCTTATCGACAGCCGAAATGCCGAATGTTTTTAATGTAACGGAGTCTGGCTGGCTGTACCTGCTGTTCCTGAATACGAGCGTGGCCTTGGAATCGTCCGAGTAGGCTACGGAATTGTCAGATGTGATGATGCCGGGGTAATATATTTTTTCGGCAGTGTCCCCTTTTTTACTGATCAGAACAGGATTAATCAATTGGAAAATTCGTTTCTCGTTGTTCTTGTCATACTCCAAATCCACATAGGTGCTCAGCGGGGTGTACAGCACTTGACGTACATTGATTTTCTGTCCGTCCACGGTCAAAGTGCGGTCAGCAGTTAACGTATGCTGCTGGTTTTTTAACATGTCGGGATCAAGCTCGAACGCAATATCCAGATCAGTCCGGTACTTGCTTTTGCGGGAACCGCTGGAAGCGAGCGCCTCCTCTGAGGTCTCGGTAAGAGCAACATGGTAGTTCGCCTCCTTCGAATGAACCGATGGGGGAAGGTTGGTGGAGTATATAAAATCTACGGATTGGCCCGGCGGGATTCGGCTCTCGGGACCCAGCATCATTAATACTGTGCCTTTACCAGGATACGGGTCCTTAAAGGCTCCAAATTGAAGCGAGAAATCCGCGTGATCGATTTCTTTGTCCGTATTATTCTGGACACTGTACAGGACAAACACCTTTCGGCCATCCGTAACAGCACCGGCTACATCGACACGGTAGCCTTTGCTTTCCGCGCTCTGGCGGACCGGCTTTACGAGATTCTGTTCCAGTGCGCTTGCAAGTGCGGGATCTAATAACCTGGAGCTCAAGCGGTACTCTTTGAAATCATCCCAATTTTTAGTGCTAGCCGTTTGCACGGAATGTTCAGAAACTTCTGTTACCGGCGCTCCATTTAAGAAGGAGAACGTAAGCAGGACGGCAACCGCTGCGGCAGCAGTCACACCCATACCGGTGGAATAGATGCGCCGCTTCTCGCGCTTTTTCCCCTCTGTAATTCCTTTTCGCATGGCGTTGTAGATTTTCATTTCCTGGAACGTTTCGGCGTGCCGGTTCACATCTTGGGCATTCTGGCGCAGAATGCGTTCTTCTTTTTCTACCATTTCATTCGCCTCCCGTATGTCTACAGATACTTCCGAAGCTGCTTCAGCCCCTCGCGCAGCCAGGTTTTGATCGTGCCTTCGGGTTTGTTCAGCACCATTGCAATTTGGGCGGTTGTCATGTCCTGGTAGTATTTCAGGATCACGACATGCCGGTATTTCGGCTTCATCCGGTTCATCGCCCACTCCAGGTCGATCCGTTCGTTGCTTTTCATTTCCTGCGCTGCTTCCTCCGCCAGCCTCTCTGCTGGAAACATGCGCTTTTTGCGCCGGAGCTCATCCATGCAGCAGTTGATGGTGATCCGGATCAGCCAAGGCGTGAAAGCCTGCTCGTCTTTAAGCTTTTTGCGCTTCATCCATGCCCGGCATGACGCTTCCTGCACCACCTCCAGCGCGTCCGTTTCCGTTCCCAGGTAGCTGAAGGCGATGGCGTACATTTTTCGGCGTTCGACGTACAGGCGCTCAAAAAAAGCTTCTTCATCCATCAGCGCAACATCCGCCAACCGGACCTCGTCCATTGTATTTCCCACCATTCACCACTCCCCCTCTCTCTTATTGGTGTTGGTATTTGGAGAAGTTATCTAAACTCATGTTCTTAACAGTAAGACGCGGCAGACCGGGAAAACGATTGATTTTCTTATGTGCGACGCTATTATTTTACAGTAGATTATTAAGTATGCTATGATGAAAAGAACTCGGCTGAAAATTTGTGACACTTTATACTCTCTTGTTCTTAAATGATAGATTATAGTGAAATTTTCGTATACAAAACACCCCGTTCGGGGTGTTTTCTTTGAAATATCTGAATATGCTTCAGAAGCAGGGATGCAGGGCAAACAGCAAGAGAGAGGAGGCCGACGCATGACGGATATGATAAACGCCTGGGTTGATTGGCTGCTGCAGACGCTGAGCCTTAGTGGGCCCGCAATTCTCCTGGTAACGATCCCGCTCGCGCTTCTTCAGAGCTTGTTCGGATTTTTCCCGTTCGTTATATTGATCGTGCTGCATGTCTCGGTATTCGATGTGATCGGCGGGATGCTGGTCAGCTGGCTGGTCTGTAACCTGGGAGGGGTGTTCGTATTTTATCTGTCCCGGAGGTATTTGTTTCACTGGTTTGACCGGAAATTTGGCAGGAAGCTGAAACGTTACGATAGATGGCAGCGTTATTTGAACCGTTACGGCATCTGGACGCTGGTGCTGCTCCGCACCATCCCAATCATCCCGAATAATATCATTAATATTATGTCGGCGGTGTCGCCTCTGCCCTTCCCGGCTTTTATCTGGGGGACGTCGCTTGGCAACCTGTCTTACATCTGGCTCTTCGGCACCATCAGTTCTTCCCTTATCGTCCCGCGGGAGGAATGGAGCTTCTATCTGACCGGGTATGGTCTGTTCGTTGCCGTGCTGATTGCCGTCTTCATCTGGAAGCATTGGGGCCATCTGCAGGAGGATAAGCGGGAGCGGATGGTTTGATTTTAGCCCATAGACACCTATACATAGCAAAAATAGAGCGCTTGTCCGGCATCCGTGCCGGGTAAGCGTTCTTCTTTTTTGGGCGGGCGGCGAATACGATACTATAGAAGGCGGCTTGACCGCCAAGAGCGGCGGGAGGGACCATCGCAATGGGCAGAATCAGAAAATGGGGAACCCGGCGGCTTCAGCTGCCCACTTTCGGACGGCTGCGCCTGCCGCGGATCAGCTGGACGCCGCCAGCGCGGAAAGGCGGGTTCAAGTCCAGCGGCTCCGGCATGTTTCGGCGGGCGAACCGGAGCGGAGGGGGCGGCGGCTTCGCAGACAGGGAGTGGATGGCGCTTCGACCGGGCGGCGCGCGCTTCAAATCCAGGCCCGCCAGAGCTTCGCGTAAGGCGGGGGAGTGGAGCGAGCGGCCAAGCGGCGGCGTGCGGCAAGCGAGCGGGGGGCGGCAGCGGAGACCGGGAAGCCGACGCCGGTTCTGGCTGACCGCCGTTCTGCTGATGCTGGCCGCTGTGCTATTCGGCCTTGGCTATGTGGAACGGCACCTGACGCCGCCGATCATCCATCTGGCGCAGATCCGGGTGAAGCAGGTCGCAACCGAGGCGATCAACAAAGCCATCGCCTCCCAGGTGGCGAGCGGCAGCAACGCGGAGAAGCTGATCGACTGGAAGACGGACAGCGCGGGCAAGGTCTCCGGCTTTATGCTCAACTACGCGGAGCATATGCGGATTACTTCGCAGGCGGCCGAAGTGATTCAGTCGACTTTGGACGGCCTGCACAACCAGACCGAGCATATCCCGCTCGGTCAGGCGCTGGACAGTCCGCTGATCGCATCCTTCGGGCCGGATGTCCCGATCAAGATCGAGCCGCAGGGCGCGGTCAAGGTCGAGCTGAGTACCCGCCAGCAAAATGCGGGAATCAACATGATTCTGGTTGAAGTGTATATCCATATCGTAACCGAGGTGGCGGTGGTCGTTCCGTTTGACATGGAACCGCAGGTGGTCGATACGGAGATTCCCGTATCTTATCTGATGGTTGTCGGGGACGTCCCGATGTATTACTACGACAACCAGGGCAGACCGGTCGGTTCGGGAAGCGCCGGCGCGCCGAATATCGCCGTGCCCGCCCCGTCCTCCGGCGGGGTCAGCACGCCGGGCTCTAGCGGCGGCGCAGCCGCGCCGGGCGCGAGCGGCGCGCAAAGCCCGGGCGCGCGAGGCGGGCAGGCGGGCGGCTCGGCCGCCGGCGGCAGCGGCGCGGGAGCGAGCGGTGGTGGCGCGCCGTCGACGGCGGAGCCGTAAGCGGGCCGGCGCGGGCGGGAGCGGCACGCANAGCCCGGGAGCGTGGGGCGGGCAGGCGAGCGGCTCGGCCGCCGGCAGTGGCGCGGGAGGCGGCGCGCCGTCCACGGCGGAGCCGTAAGCGGGCTGCGCCGGGCGGGAGCGGCGGTGGCGGGCTGCGCTGGGCGGGAGCGGCGCGCAAAGCCCGGGCGCGCGGGGCGGCCAGGCGGGTGGCACGGCCGCCGGTGGCAGCGGCGCGGGAGGCGGCGCGCCGTCCACGGCGGAGCCGTAAGCGGGCTGCGCCGGGCGGCAGCGGCGCGGGAGCAGAGGGCGGTGGCGCGCCGTCGACGGCGGAGCCGTAAGCGGGCGACGCTGGGCGGGAGCGGTGCGCAAAGCCCGGGCGCGCGGGGCGGCCAGGCGGGTGGCACGGCCGCCGGTGGCAGCGGCGCGGGAGCGAGGGGCGCTGCCGGAAGCGGCGGTGGCGCGCCGTCGACGGCGGAGCCGTAAGCGGGCCGGCGCGGGCGGGAGCGGCACGCAAAGCCCGGGAGCGTGGGGCGGGCAGGCGAGCGGCTCGGTCGAAAATTCCTAATGAACGGGAATTTCTCCCGTTTATAAGTCGGAAATCCTCCGAATTTCCAAATATACTGGAAAAGCTCCTGTTTATTTCTCCACTTTGTCTACTTTACGGGTCAGGGGGAGGAATAAGCCGGAGCTTTTCCGCCTTAATGTACATTTTTGGGAGAATTTCCGTTACAGGTCATAGTCGAGAACGCCATTAGCCAGTTCATAGCCGACTGCCCGTTCACTTTTGCCGCGCCGGACAGGAATCAGCCAGCCCTTGGAGCATAGTTTTTTCAGCATAAGGACGGCCGTCTTGTCGTCGATTTCAAAATGCCGGGCGACATCCACCGGCCGTAGAGGTTTGGCGGCGTGAACGGCGAGCCGGAGCACCTCTTTTTCGGCCAGCAACGCTCTGGAGACGGGCTCAGCCGATGGCTGGTAGCGGCTCAGCACCATTCGCAGCAAGGTGACGCATAACTGCGGACGCTGTTCAATATCGTCATAGGCAAAGGAAATCACCCGGTATCCCATAGCGTGCAGAAAAGTCTCCCGGTTCAATTCATTGCAATACTTCATCCGGTCCATATCGCGCACATGCGGGCCGAATCCTTTGATTTCTATAATCAGCTTGGCGTAACCCGGAAGCCAGGCAAAGTCGGCAAAATAAGACCTGCCCCGCCAATCCAGCACTTCATACTCCGGATGCAGATCATTCATATGGCCCGCCAAAGGCCACCAGACCTTTTCCAGAAACAGTGATTCAGCGTGGAGATACCCCCTTTTCAGCCTGGATTGGCGTTCTCCTGTCCGGTGTGCAAGATGATATTGAATAAACTGCTGATAGGCTTCGTTAAAGTCGATTTTGTCCTCCCCAAAATAAAAAACGCCCCGGCTCACTCGAGTGAGTGAAACGGGACGTTCTTCGTCATAGCCCCATGGGCGTGTTTTCCCCAGCGAAACCTGCGCCAATTCCTTTCTTGAAATGCACGTAATAAACAAAACGCTGGTAAAACGAGTCCCTCTCTAATTTGAATTGATATCCACAGTGTTATACCCGATTATCTTAAGCCCAAATCGAATAAAAATGCCCAAGAACAACTCCCTCAGGCATTTCTTATTATGCAAGGGTTACTACTATATCATACTCGTTGTACTTCCTACGCAGGTAAAAGACCAGCCACGCGGTAACTCTCGATTAACGCATCATAGAGCGAAATATCCGAGCGGCTCCTCGCAATGAGTTGAGCGCCAGCGACAGCAGCGAAGATAGCCTGAGCCCGCCGTTCGGTCTCCTCGGAACTTACTACGTTCGCAGCGGATAGAACCTTACTCAGCCAAGCCACATTGACATCGGCAAAGGTCTGAACTTCTTTTTTCACCGGTTCTGGTAGGTCTTCATATTCCGCAGCCATGAAGCTGCAGAGGCAAAGGCGATTGTTATTTTCAAGCGCCTCTCGGAACGTATCGGGATAATGGCGCAGACTGTGAATTGGATCCGAAAATTTGGCCAAAAGCGCCTCCAGAACAGCCGCTGAGTCCTCCCAATAACGTCTAGCTACCGCTGCACCGAGATCGGCCTTGTTTGGGAAGTAATAATAGATGCTCGCAGCCTTGATACCCACATCTTCTGCGAGATCACGAAAGTTCAACCCGCTGTAACCATGCGCCTGTGCTACCTTTTTGGCAGCTGCCAGGATTTTTTCCCGAGAGGGGTTTGAGCTCACTTTACTGCCTCACTTTCTTGTTACCGAAAATTATTGTTGACTAATCACATTATATCAACTAAAGTATTACCTATCAAGTGATAGGTAGATAAATCCATCTTTCTGAGCGAATCTGCCTTCATTTAAGAAAACCTATCGTGTGGTAGGTATTTTTTTTAAAACAATTACCTACCAAGTGACAGGTAGAGAGGGGGTTCAAGATATTACAATGCTAGCTACACTACATTAAAAGTCATAAATAAGCTTTTATGTTGTGAAAAAGATTAGAGAAAAGTAGGTAATTGATTGCGTACTAAATGTAGGGGAGTAGTGTCAGAAGAAGTACAGCGTCATAAAGTTTCCTACTATGAAGCCAAATATGTAAACAGACGACAGCATAAAACAAAACGTAGAAAGAAGGATAAATAATGACTCTCGACATCATTTATTCTGACGCAACCAAGTTGGCTGAGCTGATCCGCACCCGTGAGATCTCTCCGGTCGAGGTTGTTCAGACACACCTCGATCGTATCGAAGCCGTTAATCCTAAGATTAATGCGATTGTAACGGTTGCGAACGATGCACTTGAAGCTGCGAGGAAAGCGGAAGCAACACTCCTTCGCGGTGGCGTACTTGGTCCTCTGCATGGAGTGCCCTTCACCGCTAAGGATTCCATTGATACTGCAGAGGTATTGACACAACGCGGCTCGCCGATCTTTAAAGGCCGCATTCCTAAGACTGATGCTACCAGCGTCGCGCGCTTAAAGAATGCTGGTGCGATCCTGCTTGCAAAAACTAACCTTCCGGAATTCTCGTACTCTACTGAAAGCGACAACCTGCTGACCGGAAGGGCAAACAACCCTTGGAATCTTGAGCGTACCCCCGGCGGGTCGAGTGGCGGTGAATCTGCAGCGATCGCGGCGGGTATGTCGCCGCTCGGTCTAGGCAGCGATCTTGCCATCTCCCTACGCGGTCCAGCTGCACATACCGGCATCATTGCCCTCAAAGCCACACATGGGCGCATCCCGATGACAGGACTATGGCCGCGGGTGCCGCGTCGATTCTGGCATGTCGGCCCGATGGCACGCAGCGTTCGCGATATCGCGTTGGCTTACTCGCTTCTCATCGGGCCGGATGGTGCGGATGGCTTTTCCACAAGCACCCTCGCGTTTGATGCTGGGGCGGGATCCTCGCCGGATCATCCGCTTCGAGTGGGGTGGTTGGTCGAGCCTGGCTTCGGACTGATCGACACTGAGGTTGCGGCTACCGTCCAGGAGGCGGCCAAGGCGCTTCAGACTGCCGGCTGCATTGTGGAACCTGTGCGCATTCCGGCGCTCGAGCTGGATGATAGCCTCGATGTATTCAATCGGCTGCACGTAATGGAACTTAAGCCCGCTTTCGTGGAAGCAACTGCCGGACACGAAAACGAGATTTTCAAAATTGCTAAAGCGATGCTTGAGACGTCCGATACGAACTATGGCGACTATATCCTCGCAGAGCAAGCCGCAGAGCGGCTTAAGGACGGATTCGCCGAATACTTCCAGCGTTATGACGCGCTGCTTTGCCCTGTACTGCCTATTCCCGCACATGCACATGGCCTCTCAGAAATTGTCATCAACGGCCAGACTGTACCCGCCACACACATTCAAAGCGCGACCGTGCCGTTCAACGTAACCGGACTACCGGGGTTGTCGATCAGATTCGGCACCAGCAAGGACGGACTACCGATCGGGGTGCAGCTGGTATCTAACTGGTATGCAGAGTCAACAATTCTTCACCTCGCTTCGCTGCTGGAGAATGTAAGCCCTGTTCGAGACCTTCATCCGAGTATCTAGACAGGAAGGGATAGATTTATGGAGAGCTGTACCCAGGGGATGTCTCACTCCTGGGTGAACGTCTCGGGATGTATCGAGAACCGTATAGGCGTACCACGGGGATAACTTGAGGCTCACTACTACCGATCGAAATGCAAATTTGGTACACAAGCAGTCTTGGCAAGGAGGATCAGCGACAGTTTAAGACTTATTTATCAAGTCTTGTTCTGCCGCTGCTTCTTGTATCTGATCAGTCAAAAACTTACCTTTCAAAGGCGATGATTCTTCATTTTAAAACCACGTTAATCAATGACACCAGGCTTGTACTTTATTTTCTCAATACAGCACCCTTTCCTCTTGCAGGTTCAATTTAGAGGATAGAAGGGGAAAGGCAAATCCTGCAGCGATGAAAATTAGTATGGCCACGGGTACACCAAAAGCTCGTCCACCACCAATTGCAACTCCAATCTTACGAATTTACATCACCTCCTCCCGGATATGCCGGTTTAAATCTTCTAAATACGAAACCCAACCGCAGAATGTACTTGGATTACCTAACCAGTTAATTATTTCAGTTGCTTGGCCGCTACCTAATAGAAGGAAGAGTAGGAGCTGGCCGCCAAGAGGATGCGCCGTTAACGTCGGTTTATTAAATAATTGGACAAGAATTTCAATCTTAGGGCTATTCATAAAAGAAGATCCCTTGAAAGTCTGCCAATATCTCCTAAACAGCTGTATGAAAGTCTCCAGTGTTTGCTCATTCTGTGGTCCAATAAATGAAGAAGGCTGCAGCCAGGTATCGCGCTGAAAAATCGGGAACGCCAAAAAGTCATGCAAATCCTGATCATTAATTTGCAGTATTTCCTCTTCAGAGAGAGCCGGAAGTTTCATAAGGGGCATGATCATCGAAGGTATGATTCTACCCTCCATATTGAATTGTTCCACATTATATAGTTGTTTATTAGTTGTTTTTCCTGCTTGAAATACTAAGTTGTATTTCTTATGAGTTTTTATTATCCCACATCACATCATCTTCGTCGCAGCCAAAGGATTTTTTATTCTTTCCCTCATGTAGAAACAAAACAGAACAACAAGGAGCAAAATCGCCGTGGATCTTGCTCCTTGTTGTTCTGTTTTGGTGTTTTGGAACTGGATGATCACATGGCCGGCTGCCGCGCTGCACATTCAACTAACGTCTGGAATTAACGCTTCTCGTTAGTTCCATCGTTACTTTTTCTTTACTGGTATCCAGATCTCACCCTGTGTATGCCCTGGCATTCCATAATACATTTCGAATTGAGGGCCCTCAGTTCTCCCTCCCTTTGAGTTAAATACTATCGCAAATAAAAATGACTTTCCGTGCATTTCCTGCACCAAATTGTCAGCATCGTTCGCATACCCTGAAGACCGATCCCAAAAAAACCGATGTAAAATAACATTGGGCCTTACTTCTAGTTACTTGAATTAGAAACGACAACCAATCGCGTGACCAGCTGCCGTCGTCTCGTGGTGCTATCGTACCCAGTTAGTTCAATCATGACTACTGAATACTAATTACATATTTATCATTTCCCACAGTTCAATCTCATCTTGATCTGAGCATCCAATTACGATGTCATAATGGTCGTTATTTTTCCTGATCTCCGTTAATACCGCCAGTCACTTGCAAGGAATTATTTAGAGACACATGAATAACCATTCCCTTACTTATTTGTCCCTCCAGCAGAATCCCTTTAATGATAAAAGCTTTTTCTGTCTTCAGCGTTTGCGTAACATGGAACTGTGACATATCTCACCTCAATCTACATCATAGAAACTAAGCGTGAAGCTGCCGTCGTTCTCCGCTAGCTCAACCGACCGATTTCATAAGCGTTCTCTATTGCCGCTTTGTAGTTATCCCATTTAAAGTGGAAAGGTCCAATATCGAGCGGTTGATTGTTATGTTCTAAGTAAAAATTACTCCACTCTACAATATCTGATTCTTTATCAATAGCTACAGAGATATATCCGCATTCTAAATCACCGCACTGCGGACAAATCAATATTGGATACCTATGATACTTGAATTCAAAAGGAAACTTAAATAAGAAGTAGTCAATTGTAAGCTGTTGTTGCTCATCATTTCCCCAACCAAAGGCAGGTATGAAGTCATGCTCTTTCAGCCTTTGATATAAGGATATCCAATCAATGATTAAGTCAACAAACACAGTGTTGTTACCTTCACTTGAAGGCTCTTCTCCATACCTACTGGCTAATTTTGTCTCCGAAAAGTTTATGTTAGTCATGGCTTAAATCCCCCAGTATCAGCTCTTAATGCCACCTATCCATATTAGCACAAATTGGAAGCATCTTGCCCGTAGCTTAACGCCGCCGCGCCAGTATCTGCTGCCTGTTGTGTAGTTGTCGCGTAAGAGGAAAAGAACAATGAACGTTCCCTTTTTTTGTTCCACAAAAAAAGCGACCGAATTAAAAGGCAAGGAAAGGAAGCGCGTTCCTTTGGAGGGGGGACTGATCCTTGTTAACGTGAATGGGCAATGGCTCGTACAGGGCGACCGATTAGATGCCCCGGCGTTTGAGAAGCTAATTGTTGAGAAGTGAGTTTCCCGATCCTTCCCGGAATGGGAAGCGTCCTTACTGGCCTTTCCCAGAATGATGGGAAAGGTTTTTTTGCTGCAGCCTTATAATATAAGAAAGTAAAGCTTCGCGCTTATCATTTTCCTTATATTTCTACGAGAAATGATACCGTCCCTAACAGGACGGCGCAGCCGTTTCTTCTTATGTTTCAGAGACTTGGTATCCCCTCCGCCGCAGGCGTATAATGAAGGCATTGCACCACCGAACCGCCGCGAAAAGAGGAATGATCATGGAACGCTGTCTGTTCATCCACGGATTTACCGGAGGAATTTTTGAAATTGAGCCTCTGTCGGAATATTTGAAACAGCATCATTATCTAACCCAAACGTTCACGCTAAAAGGGCACACCGGCCGAAGGGCCGATATGCGGCGGGCCACCCGAGAAGATTGGTACCGGCAGGCCGGGAGCGAGCTGGAGCAGCTTGCGCAGGACGGGGAGGGCGTGCATGTCATCGGTTTTTCCATGGGGGCGTTAATCGCTTCCCGTCTGGCCGTCCGCTACAAAAGCCTCGTCCAATCGCTGACCCTGCTCGCCGCGCCGGTCTTCCCGCTGAATCCGGGGGAGATTGTGAAGACGCTGGGGAGCCCTGCGATGCTGAAAAATTATGTGAGCAAGTTCGGCTCGACGCCGATCCATGCCAACCGCGAATTTAATCGGATCGTCCGGGAGAGCTTTGACTTGTTCCCGCAGATCGAGGCGCCGACGCTCATTGTGCAGGGAACGAGAGATCATCTCGTCAAAACGAAGAGCGCGGACTATTTGGAGCAGCATATCGGTTCTACGGGCAAGGAAATCCTGCTGGTCGAGCGCAGCGGGCATATGCTGTGCTACTGCGAGGAGAAAGAGATGGTTCTGGACAAGGTTCACCAGTTTATCCAAGGTGCTTCTTCCATGTAACATCCGGTTTACCTGCATCTTCCCGATAGGGGCCCAACCGAACCGTGTTAAGCCTTTCCCGGTAGGGGAGGGCTTTTTTGTCGCTTCATAAATGAAATAAATATGGTAAAATCATCTCAGTAATTTCCAATTTATTGAAAAGGTGGCTGCTATGCGAAAAATCTGGTCCTTGTTAAGCGCAACGTTTCTTTCCCTATTGATCCTTGCGGGCTGCAATTCATCACCGAATGTGGATAGGGCTGTCCAAGCCGCAGAGAAGTACAAACAGGCGGAATACGAAGTCAAGGCATCCGAAGATATTTTGTCCGAAACATCGATCCGGCAGCGAAATGAACAGATGAAGCCTTTTTTCACGGATGATTATTATAAAAAAGCAGTCGACACCCGGTACACGCTATTGCCTTTGCAAGCCGCACATAAACAGAATCTATCCTTAAAACCGGAGAACCTAAAGTTCAACCCGGAAGAACGCAAACAAGATACGGTCGAGCTGAATTATACATTGGACCTTGTGTTGTCGGACCGGGAAGGCAAGGAAAGAAAGCGCGTTCCTTTGGAGGGGGCACTGACCCTTGTTAACGTGAACGGGCAATGGCTTGTACAGGGCGACCGATTCGATGCCCCGGCGTTTGAGAAGCTAATTGTGGAAAAATAAGCCACCAGTTTATTCGAAATTCAGCCTGCTACCCGTCTTTCCCGATTCTTCCCGAAATGGGAAGGATTCTCCCGGCCTTTCCCAGAATGGGAAAGGTTTTTTTAGTGCGGCCCTTTGTTTCAGGGGATCAGATGTTGGCACGGAAATTGCATCTTTAATATAAGCGAAGGCCAATTTAATCCGGGGGTGGGGCGCCTGACGGGAAGCAGAGATTCCATCAAGAAACGGCAGCAGGGACTATTAAAGAATCGGGAGGGATTCACCTTGACCATTCCAAAAGAATTGTTGAGCGAGATGTACCGGAAAATGCAGAGCATTCGCAAGTTTGAAAAGACAGCGTCGGTCTTCTTCGCGGAAGGCAAGATTCCGGGCTTTGTGCATTTATATATCGGGGAAGAAGCGATCGCCGTCGGCGCCTGCGCGAACTTGAGGGACGATGACTACATTACCAGCACCCATCGGGGGCACGGGCATATCGTTGCCAAAGGCGGCAATTTAAAGTACATGATGGCGGAACTGTTCGGCAAAGAAACGGGTTACTGTAAAGGAAAAGGAGGCTCCATGCACATCGCGGACGCGGAGCTGGGCATTCTTGGCGCCAACGGCATTGTTGGGGCCGGGCATCTGATCGCGACGGGTGCGGCCTGGAGCGCGAAGTACAGAGGAACCGATCAAGTGAGCGTATGCTTTTTTGGAGACGCTTCCACGAACCAAAGCACCTTCCATGAGGCGATGAATTTGGCGAGCCTGTGGAAGCTGCCGGTGATTTTCGTCTGCGAGAATAATTTGTACGGCATCTCCGTCAGCCAGGCGAGACACCAGAATATACAGGATATTTCGGAGCGGGCCTCCGGCTATGGCATGCCTTCGCTTTCGGCGGACGGCAATGACGTGCTTACGGTCTACGAAAAAGTGGGCGAAGCGGTGAGCCGGGCGCGAGCGGGCGAAGGGCCGACTTTGCTGGAGTTTAAGACGTACCGGCATCACGGCCATTTTGAAGGCGACGCGGGCGCTTACCGGCCTAAGGAGGAGGTGGAGGCCTGGCTGCAAAAGGACCCGCTTCCAAGGTTCGAAAGCTATTTGCTGGACAACGGCGGCCTGACGGAAGAGGAGCTTGAGGCGATCCGGCAGGAGATCGATCAGGAAATCCGGGAAGCGCTGGAGTTCGCCGACGCAAGCCCGTATCCGGCTCCGGAGTCTTCCGTGCGGGACATTTACTCCGATTTGATCGAGGAGGCGCGAATCAGATGAGAAAAATAACCTACGGCGAGGGCATCCGCGAAGCCCTGCGGGAGAAAATGCTGGAGAACAAGAACGTCGTTCTACTGGGTGAGGATGTCGGTCCTTACGGCGGCACCTTCGGCGTCACGAAAGGGCTGTGGGAGCAGTTCGGCGAGGAGCGGGTGCGGGATACCCCGATTTCGGAAGGAGTGATTGTCGGCGCTTCGGTGGGAGCGGCGGCGACGGGTCTGAGACCGGTGGCGGAGCTGATGTTCATTGATTTTCTCACCTTCGGCATGGATGGGCTGGTCAATCAGGCGGCCAAGATGCGCTACATGTTCGGCGGCAAAATCTCCGTGCCGCTCGTGCTGCGGCTCCCCGCAGGCGGCGGCATCAGCGCCGGAGCGCAGCACTCCGGTTCGCTGGAAGCGTGGGTCACGCATGTGCCCGGACTTAAAGTGGTATATCCGTCCAATGCGCAGGATGCGTGGGGTCTTATGCTGACCGCGATCGACGACGATAACCCGGTGGTCTATATCGAGAGCAAGGTGCTGTATTCGCAAAAAAGCGAACTGCCGGACAAGGTTGAACCGATTCCTTTCGGTTCCGCCCGAATTGCGCGGGAAGGCTCAGATGTCTCGATCATCACCTACGGCAAGCAGGTGCATGACGCGCTGAAGGCGGCGGCCGCGCTCGCCAAAGACGGCATCGAGGCCGAGGTGATAGACCTCCGGTCGCTCTATCCGCTGGATAAAGAGACGATCTTCGGGTCCGTCGGCAAGACGCACCGGGCGCTGGTCGTTACGGAGGAAGTAAAACGGGGCGGCTACGGCGGCGAGCTGTCGGCGCTGATTTCGGAGCAGTGTTTTGACGAGCTGGACGCCCCCGTTGTGCGGATTGGCGCGCTGGATGCGCCGGTCCCTTACTCTCAGGTGCTGGAGTCGCTGGTGCTGCCGAGCGCAGAGGATATCATCAAGGGCGTTAAAGAGATGCTCTAAATCATGGAGGTGCGTCATGGCTGAACTGGTCGTACTGCCCAAGCTGGGCCTGACAATGACGGAAGGAACCGTCTCCAATTGGCGGAAGGCCAAGGGAGACCGCGTGGAGCAGGGGGACATTCTGTTCGATGTGGAGACTGATAAAATATCCAATGAAATCGAAGCCAAAACCGGCGGCGTGCTGAGGGCGATTCTGGTTGAGGAAGGGACGGTGGAGGTGTTTCATCCACTGGCGATTATAGCGGACGCGGATGAGGATATATCCGCGCTGCTTCCGGAAGGGGCTTCCGGAAATCCGCCGGAAGGAGAAGCGGCGTCTCCCGGGTCCGGGGCAGCTGGCCTTGGCAGTTCTGGGGCGGAAGCCGAAGCTACGGAGGAAGAAGCCGCCCAGGACGAACCGGCTGCACACGGCGGGCGGATCAAGGCCTCGCCGCTGGCCCGGCGAACGGCGAAGGAGCTGGACGTCGAGTTGGCTTCGGTGAAAGGCACGGGGCCGAAGGGCCGGATAACGGACGGCGACGTGCGGCGGTATGCCGATAGCGGCAAGCACGGTTCGCCCAAGGTCCGGATTTCTCCGGCCGCGGCGAAAGAAGCGGCGGCGCTTGGCATAAATCCCGCCGACATTCACAAGGACGGCCGAATCATGAAAGAGGATGTCCGGTCGTACGCCGCCGGAACAGAAACAGTCCTATCCGGGCCGAATCAAGTCCCGGGAGTGAAATCCGGAGCCGTTACTCCCGAAGCGGCTGCCGTGAGTTCGAATGCGGGTCTGCCGGAACAAGTCGTATCACGGGTTCCGATGAGCGCGATGCGCCGGGTAATCGCCAAGCGGATGCGTGAGAGTGTCGATATTTCACCCGCCGTCACTTACAACATGCGGGTGGATACCACCGCGCTCGCAGCCCTTAGACGTCAGCTTCAGGCTTCGCGGAAGATCACCTACACCGATCTCTTGGTCGCCATCGCCGCCAAGGCGCTGCTGGAGCACCCGCTGCTTAACTGCTCCATTGAAGGGAATGACTTGGTGCTTCACCAAGCGGTTCATATCGGCGTGGCCGTCGGGCTGGATAGCGGCTTGGTCGTGCCGGTTGTCCGCAACGCCCATCGGAAAGGACTGAGCGAAATTTCGGATGAAGTGCGCTCCCTTGCCTCAGCCGCGAGAGACAATACCTTGACCCCGGCCGACATGACCGGAGGCACCTTTACCATAACCAATCTCGGGATGTACGGCATGGAGTCGTTTTCCCCGATTATCAATCAGCCCGAGGTTGCGATTCTGGGCGTAAATGCGATCGTGGATACGCCGGTTGCCGTGGGCGGCGAAGTCGTTGTCAAGCCGCTGATGAATCTCAGTCTGACTGCGGATCACCGGGCGGTAGACGGCGCGGTCGCGGCGCAGTTTATGCAGCGAATCAAGGCGTACGCCGAGAATCCGGCGCTGCTGCTGCTGTGAAAGGAGAATAAGGGATGAAGGTTGTCGTGCTTGGAGGAGGTCCCGGCGGCTATGTCGCCGCCATAAGGGCCGCCCAATTGGGAGCGGAAGTGACGCTGATCGAGAAAAAAGCTTTGGGCGGAACCTGCCTGAACGTCGGCTGTATTCCAACCAAAGTGCTGCTGCATACGACAGAGCTTTATACGGCGCTGAAGCGCGAATCGGCCGAGATCGGCCTGGAGGTCCCGCAGATTGCGGTGGACTGGAAGCGTCTGCAGAAACGCAAGGACAAGATGATCCGCATAAACGCGGGCGGAATCGACGCCCTGCTTAAGAAGAACAAAGTAACGAAAATCATCGGCACCGGCAGATTTACCGGCGTTCACGAGCTGGAAGTGAGCAAGGAAGACGGAAGCCTGCAGACGGTCGTCTTTGACCGGGCCATTGTTGCCACCGGATCGGAGCCGTCGCGGGTGCCTATTCCCGGCACGGAGCTTTCTGCGGTAATCACGAGCGACGAAGCCTTGTCGCTGCCAGAGGTGCCAGACAGCCTCTGCATTATCGGCGGCGGGGTCATCGGCTGTGAGTTCGCCAGTATATACAGCAGCCTCGGCTGCAAGGTAACGATCATTGAGATGCTGCCGGAGCTGATCGCCGTGATGGACCGTGACATTGTCCATTGCCTGCGGAAAGAATTCGCCGCCGCCGGCGTGGACGTTCACACGGAAACCCGCGTTGAGCGAATAGAGCAAACGCCGAAGGGCCTGTCCATAACGGCGGTCGCGCCTTCCGGCCCGATTACCATCGAAGCGGAGAAGGTTCTGCTGTCCATTGGGCGCCGTCCGAAGACGTCGGGACTCGGGCTTGAGATTCTCGGAGTCTCTACTAAGAAGGGGGCCATAGAGGTCGACCGCAACATGCGGACGGCGGTGCCATCCATTTACGCCATCGGCGACTGCATCGGCGGAGTCATGCTTGCGCATGTCGCCTCGGCGGAAGGAGTCGTTGCGGCCGAGCACATCATGGGCGAGCCGTCACCGGTCGATTTCCGGACCGTGCCGTCCTGTGTGTATACGAGGCCGGAACTGGCCTCCGTCGGATTGACCGAGGACGAAGCCCGGAATCAGGGACGGGATGTGAAGACGGGGATATTCCCGCTTCAGGCCAACGGCAAATCGATGATTATGGGCGAAACGAACGGGCTGGTCAAATATGTAACCGATGCTCGGACCGGTGAAATTCTCGGGCTGCACATCGCGGGTCCAAGGGCGACGGATATGATTGCTCAGGGCGCGCTGGCGCTTCGGCTGGAAGCGACGCTGGATGAGATCGAAACGACGGTGCACGCGCATCCGACCGTTTCCGAAGCGCTGCTGGAAGCGGCCCTTGCCGTGAATCACCGCGCGATTCATTCGCATTAGGCAGGACGTTCCCCCTCTGCCGCGGGTACGGATAAGATGAATGAACCCGATGGGCGTTTCCCGTTATGGGAAAATGTCATTAGAAGTTCATCTTATCCGTTTTTTTGCCGTTATCAATCTAGGAACGGGCACTTATAATAAAGGTAGAATATTGTAAGCGCATACAATAATAACGGCTGCAGGATATGCATGTCCGGCCGAAGGAGCGGACAGAGGGGGAACAGGGAATGATCGGATTTCCGAATACGACGAGCAGATGGGAAGCTTTTATCGAGAGCGGGCGAATTCCCGAAGGAACGCGTCCGGAAATCGCGGCTTCCTGGAATAGATGCCGGGAGGCAGGAGTCAACCCGCTGCAGGGACGGGGGGTGCAGGTGTCCGCGGAAGAGCTTGGGCAGCGGCTCGAAACGAAGCGGCTGCTGGTCTCCGTGGCCCAGCCGATGATGAACAGCATCTACCAGGTGATCAAGGATACGGTTTACGCTATCGTGCTGACGGACCAGGACGGCGTGCTGCTCCGCACGATACTTAACAAGGAAATTGAGCCGGAGTGCGCGAAAGTGAATTTTATCGAGGGGGCCAGGTGGGATGAAGCCAGCGTCGGCACCAACGCCGTCGGAACCGCGCTGACGGGCGGCCTGCCGATACAGGTGGTCGGGGACGAGCATTTCTGCGAATCGCATCACGCCTGGACCTGCTCGGCGGCGCCGATTCACGACAGCTCCGGGCGGGTCATTGGCTGCCTCGATCTTTCCGGCAAAGCGGAGGATGTGCATCCCCACACATTTGGAATTGTCGTTTCCGCCGTGAAGAGCATCGAAGAACAATTGAATGTACTGGAGACGAACCAGCTGATGAACGCCGTGTTTCAATCGATGCAGGACGGGCTGCTGGTGATCGACACAGAGTACCGCATCCGGTCGTTCAATGAGCGGCTGGCTTCCATTTTTATGCTGGAGATGGATGAGGTTCGGGAGATGAACATCAAGGAGCTGCTGCGGGAGGTCGATCTGGAGGGCGTGTTCCGGAACAGGACCCGCATCGGGTATGCGGATTGTACGCTTACGGTGAAAGGAAAGAAGATTGACTGCATGGTCAATATTTGTCCTTACACGCTGGATGAACGGGTGCTCGGGGCGTCGCTCACCATTCGGGAAGCGGTACAGGTGCGCAAGGAGGTTAATCAGCTCGCGGGGTTCAAGGCTAATTACCGGTTTGAGGACATCGTCACGCAGCATCCCTATATGCAGGAGCAGATCGATTTTGCCCGAAAAATCGCCAGAACGAACTGCACGGTTCTGATCGAAGGGGAGAGCGGCACCGGCAAGGAGCTGTTCGCCCAGTCCATCCATAACGCCAGCGCGCGGGCGGACGGACCGTTTATCGCCATTAACTGCGCGGCGCTGCCCAAGGAGCTGGTGGAAAGCGAATTGTTCGGCTATGAGAAAGGCTCGTTTACGGGCGCACTACGCGAAGGCAACCCCGGCAAGTTCGAACTGGCCAGCGGTGGGACGATATTTCTCGACGAGATTGGCGAGCTGTCTCTTGAAGTTCAGGCCAAACTCCTTCGGGTGCTGGATAACCACAAGGTCCGGCGGATCGGCGGCAAGCATGAGCGGCTGCTGGATGTCCGGGTCATCGCGGCTACCAACCGTGATCTGCTGGAGGAAGTTGCGCAGAAGGCATACCGGGGCGATCTGTATTACCGGCTGAATGTCATCAATCTCAAGCTGCCCCCGCTGTGGGAGCGCCCGGAGGATATACCGCCGCTTGCCCGGCTCTTCCTGCGCAAATGCAACCAGGAAAATCCCGGACCGGCCAAACGGTTTGGCGGCGGTTTTCTGGAGCAATTGAAGGAGCGCCGGTGGAGCGGGAATGCGCGCGAGCTGCAAAACGCTGTCCAGCGGGCCTATTATTTGTGCGCCGGGGACTGCATTACGGAGCGAGAAGCGCCTCCGGTCAGCCAGAACGAAAGCGGGCTTCGGGACTCTACACTGGCGCCCCTTCAGGCATTTGCACCAGAGGGGGCGCCGGCGGTCAAGAGCATGCGGCAGGCAGAGCTTGAGAGCATCCGCCGCGCTCTGGCAGCAAGCGGCGGCAATGTGGTGGAGGCTGCCCGGCTGCTGCGCATCGGCAAATCGACTTTGTACCGCAAACTGGCGGAATACGGAATTGGCAGAAAGGATATCTGAACCGAGAGAAAGAGCCACTGGTTCTGCTCAGCGGCTCTTCTTGTTCTTTTTCAGCGCTATTCGTTCGGTATTCTCCCACTGCTTCAGCAGCGGGTAAGGATCGAAGGCCCACTCCGTAAGACCGCGGTCCTTGTAGATGCCGTAGTGCAGATGAGGCGGGAATTTCCCTTGCGTCCCCGGCTTGCCATACCCGGAGCTGCCGGCCCAGCCGAGCTGCTGGCCGGGGATGACGATATCGCCGGCGGACAGCGATTTATCGAAGCCGGACAAATGGGCGTAATAATGGTAGCGGTTCTCAATGTCGCGGATGCCGATCCGCCAGCCGCCATAGCGGTTCCAGCCTTTGGTCTCCACAACGCCGTAGCAGGTGCTCCGCACGGTGACGCCGTGGGGCGTGAACAGGTCGGTGCCTTCATGAATACGCGCGCCGCCCCAGCTTCGCCCGCTGCCCCAGGTGCTCCGGTAGGAGTATGTGCTGCCCAGCGGCAGCGGAAAAGCGCTCCCCGAAAGGTCTAGCCGGCCAAAGTGCCGATACAGCTTGGAGAATTGATCGATGCGCTGGGAAGCGCGGCCGTTGTGGTAATACTCCCAGACGGCAATGTTGAAGTCGCTGGCGGAGTTTCCGTATTTGGCGAGATAGGCAGCCATACTGTAAAGAACGTCAATGTCGTTTCGGAGATCGGCTTTGCCGTCTCCCGAGCCGTCGCGTCCGAATCCGTCAAAGAAGGAAATGGACGAGGGAGAGGTATCCTCCTGATCCGGATTCAGCGGACCGCACCAAATCGGCTCGGGAACCGAAATTCCAATGAGACGTTGAGGCCCGTCGGTCATTGATTTTCCTTTTTTGGCAAGGGTTCGTTCATATTGGTCGATGGCCGCCAGACGGTACCAGGGAATATTGGTTGTTGCGCTCAATTGGTCGAAGAGGTGCTGGCGGGCGGCAAAAGTATCTCCGGCAGCGGCTTCGGACCGGACCGCAATACGGTTTCCCTGATGAGACAATCCTTTGTCCCCGGCTTGCGGATTAAGGGCGGTTCCAGCGGTTGCGCCGCCGGAGCTTCCCCATAGGGCGGCCGCTGCGGATAGGGAAATCAGCGCCCGCTGCGTTCTTGTTCGTAGGAACGGCAAGGTTTACAAGCCTCCTTTTTACGGATATAAGGGCGATTACAGCAGCAGCTTTTCTTTTAGATTGAACCAATTCGCATTTTTTATCCATGAGGAAAAGAAGCCGGGGTCTCACTAACAGTTCGGCTTTGCTTTTGTCACCCTTCTTTCACAAAAGCAGGCAATTCCGGATGGCGCATGTTATAATGAAAGGCAGTAACTTTACATTTTCACATTCAGTCGGAGAGGGGTTTGCTACCATGAAGAATAGAGATGCTAAACAACCCAAGCCGGATTGGATTCGTATTAAGCTGACAACCGGCGATAATTATCAAGATATTAAAGGCATGATGCGCTCCAAAACTTTACATACCGTCTGTGAAGAAGCGCGCTGCCCGAATATTTATGAATGTTGGGCGAACCGGACGGCAACTTTTATGATCCTGGGTGACATTTGTACCCGCGCCTGCCGCTTCTGCGCAGTCAACACCGGGATGCCTACCGAACTGGATCTTCAGGAGCCGGAACGGGTGGCTGAAGCCGCGGAGAACATGAACCTTCGCCACTGCGTTGTAACCAGTGTGGCTCGCGACGATCTGAAGGACGGAGGCGCAAGTATTTTTGCCGGGACGGTCGCCGCTATTCGCAAACGCCTGCCGCTGTGCAGCGTGGAGGTGCTGATTCCCGATTTCCTCGGTGACAGGGACAGCCTTAAGATTGTGATGGATAGTAAGCCCGATATTCTGAACCATAATATCGAGACGGTCGAGCGTATGTCCGACCGCGTTCGCGCCAAGGCTAAATACCGCCGCTCGCTCGAACTGCTGCGCCGGGCCAAAGAAATGCAGCCGGAGATTCCGACCAAGTCCAGCATCATGCTCGGAGTCGGGGAAGAGTGGGACGAAATCCTGCAGGCGATGGACGATTTGCGCGAGGTCGACTGCGACATCCTGACGCTGGGGCAATATCTGCAGCCGTCCCCGCAGCATCTGGATGTTGTGAAATATTATCCGCCGGAGGATTTCCAGCGGCTGAAGGAAGAAGGATTGAAGCGCGGCTTCAGTCACGTGGAATCGGGACCTCTCGTCCGCAGCTCCTATCATGCGCATGAGCAGGTTCAATCGGCTGAAAAAGCCCGCGAAGGGCGGCCGGTAACGAACTGACCCCGTGACATTATATTTTTTGTGAAAGGCAGGCGAGTCTTGCTTGATCGTTATTGGCGGCAAATGTTACGAGCTTATGGTGAACCATAAGGAGGGCTGGAATCCGGAGGGTTTCCGTGGAAGATACAGCGAGGTGCTCGACCGCTATGATTATATTGTCGGCGATTGGGGCTACAGCCAGCTGCGCCTGAAAGGCTTTTACCGGGATAATCATCCGAAGGCGAACCGGGATACGGTCATTTCGGGTCTGATCGACTACATTAATGAATATTGCAACTTCGGCTGCGCCTATTTTGTCCTCCGCAAGATGAAGGATGCTCCAAAGGACCCGGACGCCAAAGATATTCTGGTCAAGGAGCCTGGCGAAGCTTCAAAGGAGATTCCGGGCAAAGGGCCGGTCTCCCAGACGGCCGCTGCCAGAGAGGAAGGCATTCCGCAGATTTCCTCAAGAAAGTTTCAGGCGGAATCGGCCGTTTCCAAAGAGGTGCCATCCAGAGAATATACTTCCAAAGACAGACCCGCCAAGGATCGCGGAAGAGACAACCGGAACAGGGATTATCAGGGCAGAAAAGGCCCTCGCGAGAACCAGTCCCGGGATCATCAAAGCCGGGACAACCACCCGAAGAGTAATCCGTCCCGGGAGTATCAGAGCCGCGATGCCCAGGGCAGAGGCTCCCAGCAAAGACCGCCGCAAGGTCCTTCGGGACCGTCGTAACGTTCTTTGAAATGTTGTTAGCAACCGGGATGATGATAAAAGGTGCCGCAAGGCGTTCGTACCATGAACGCTTTGCGGCACCTTTGTTGTTTTAGCATAAGTTCAGCGGCGTAAATTGCTGCTCCTAAGGCTTAACAGTAATCGTCAGGCGGTTCTGGGCCTGATTAATGCTCCAGATTACCGCCGGGAATTTTTTCGTAAAGGTGTTGAGTGCGATAAACGTTTCTCCGTTCCGGGAGAGCGCCTCCTTCGAGGAGACGCTGAAGCCAAAGGTCTTGCCGGACCCTGAGGCGACGATGACTTTCTTGTTCTTGGCATCCCAGGTCAAAGTGCCATTAACAAGCGCCGTCAGCACACGGGAGGAAGCGTACACACGGCCCCCCTGCTTCACCAGACCGACATTTCCGGAAAAAGCGGAACCGTTCACGTCGAGAATATGGTTGTCGCCCGCGGCTTCGATCGATTTCATCCCCGCAAGCCGAAGCGCGGTGATAATCTGCGCGGCGTCGTCTTTAACCTCGATATCCGGGGTCAGGCCGATATGGTTGAAATCGACTTTATCCGGAGTCAGATACCTTTCCGTTGTCAGCTTCAGCAGGCCGCCGTCCGACAGCTCCATCAGGCTTTGAATTCGGGCCTTTCCGTACGATTTGGTACCGACGACCGTGGCCAGATCATTGTCGTGCAGCGCTCCGGTCAGCGCTTCGGAGGCGCTGGCGGTATATTCATTCGTCAGGATAATGACAGGCACATCGATTTTGGAGCCGTTCGTGATGGTTACCGGGGTAAGAACGCCCGAGTTGTCCGCCGTGTACATCATAATCCCTTTGTCGATAAACTGGGAAGCGATATTATAAGCCGTATCCATATATCCGCCGCCATTGTTGCGGAGATCGAGAACCATGGACTTCATTCCTGAAGCTCGCATTTTCTGGAGCACGGCTGCAAATTCTTCATCGGAATCCTCCGTGAAGCCGTTCAGCTCGATATAGGCGATTTGGGGGCCTATGATTTTGCCGGTAACCGATGGATATTCGATTTCCCCCCGCTTCACAGAGTAGATCTTGGAAACGCCGCCGCGCTGGATGAGCAGCGTCACCTTGGTGCCCGCCTTACCGCTCAGTGTGTCGCTTTCGAGCTCGCTGATTTTCACGCCGTTGATCTTCAGAATGGTGTCTCCGCGTTTCAGTCCGGCGCTTTCGGCAGGCGATCCGGGCATGATCTGCTCGATATACAGCTCGTTGCCCGAGTAGACCAGCTGGACGCCGATGCCGACATAATCCAGAGCCAGCTGACTTTGCAGCTCCTTGCTCTCGTCTTTGCTGAAATACTGGGTATAAGGGTCGTTCAGCGACTCCACCATGCCGTCGATCGCGGCGCGGATCAGGGCGTCCTTATCGGCTCCGGTCAGGTTGTAATCTTCGATATACTGCATGACCTCATGGATTAAATCGGTATCCGGGGCAGCCTGGCCGGATGCCTGCGTGCTATCCGCCGCCATTGCTGCAGGAGATAGAACCAGCGACAGGGCCAGACAGGTGCCGGCCGCCGCCGCCGTTAACTTTTTAAATGTCATTTTATAACGTCCTTTACGGATTATTTGGTCCGCCTGCCTTTGTATTGGAGACGGTAAAGCTGCTGCTGATTAATAAAGTGCCGTCTATCCGAATTTCCCGTCATTTTCGCTTATGTAATCGTCCCAGGGCCGGTCAACCCGATCTCTCCGGTAAATGCAGAGGTCTGCTGAGGCCCCGCCGCTTCATTGCCTTTTAGATCGGAATATCCCATTTTCCGCCCCATTTTATGTAACCTCTTGTAAAATAGCCTCATTATACCATTTGGTCTCTTTCTATGTCTATCGGCATAACACGGTCGTTTTGATAGATTGCAGGCAAAAAGAAGCCCTGCGTCAACAGCCGGGGAGGCTGCCGCACAGGCTCGTTTCAGGTCTATGTGAGTGCGATTTCCGCAGGCTGCTTATACAAGGAATGCCGAACGTACCCGGCTCCAGAATGGAAACGGACGGTAACGGGCGAAGCTGATCTTCTTCTCCGACACCTGGCACCGCATGGAAATCAGATCGTCGATAGGATGGTTGATGTGATCCAGCGTCAGCATGAGCTTCTGTTCCCTGCAGGAAAAAATGTCGCAGTGGTGATGCTTGGGTAGCACCAGCGGGGAACCCATCGTGCGGAACACCCGGTTGTTGATTGACGCGATCTCGGAAATCTGAAGGGCCTCGATGGAAGGGTGGATCATCGCGCCTCCGAGGCTTTTGTTATAGGCCGTGCTTCCCGAGGGCGTTGAAATGCAGATTCCGTCCCCGCGGAACATCTCGAACGTCTCGTCGTTGATGTCGATCTGAAGAACAACCGTGCCGTCCACCCCTTTCAGCGTGGCCTCATTCAGGGCGATATGGGAAGAGGTTCCTGATTTCCTGTGGATCTCCAGCTCCAGCAGCGGATATTTAACGATCTTCGGCTTATGCGGATGATGGTCTCCGTTTCCGGACATATAATCGACGAGGGCGGGAAGTTCATCGGCCTGCCAGTCCGCATAGAAGCCCAGATGGCCCGTATGAACGCCGACGAAAGCCAGCTCGGGAATCCGGTCAATGAAGGTATGGAAGGCGTGAAGCATTGTGCCGTCTCCGCCTATGGAAACGACGATTTCGGGTGACTCGGCGTCGAGCTGCAGTCCCCGCTCCTTCGCAAGCTTGTGAAATTGTTCGCTGAGATCAATAGACAGTTGATCTCCGCGGTCCAGGACATAATATCTCAAGGTGAATAGACTCCTTTGTTAGGTTCTGTCATACACCGATCATAATCAATCTGAGTCCGGAACACAATGTTTGGCGGATCAAAAGGATAAAGCACCCTTAAGCAGCGGCCGCTCTGCCCGGTTCGGCAAGGGAGGCTACCCGCAGGAGGGGAGCGGCCCGGGCGGCGGCGGTCCTTTCTAAATGGTCCCGCTAAGTCAGCTCCGGGGTCGACTTCCGCGCGGGCGCAGAAGACGCAGAACCCTGCCGGTGGCAGCCGCTGCAAGCGACAGCAGCAGAGTGCCGGCGAGCAGGAGAGGAAGGAGCGCGAATCCTGCGGCGGGCGGATACAGTCCGGGAACGGGCGTCCACGGGAAGGCCAGCGCCGGGGATGCCTCCATCATTGGCCGCCAGAGAAGCAGCGTAAATCCGGCAGCCAGGAAAGCATGCAGAAAGCGGGCGGCCATGAACGGCAGATAGCGAAGCCCGGTGCCGTTCCATATGCTCGCGACCTGGGCGTGCACGGACAGGCCTCCCCAGGAGAGAATGAAGGCGGCCGCGGCGGCTTTGAAGGGGAGCGCGGACGCTGCGGCTCCTGAGGCCTTGGCACCAAGCGTAACTTCGAAGAATCCGCTGGTGATCGCCTCGTTCAACCCGGCGGGGAAACGGAAGAGCGATAAGAGTCCTCCGGTCAGCGAAAAGAGGAAGGCCATCACTCCGGCTCGGTTCAGCAGCTCCATCAGTACAGTGAAGAATACAACCAGGCCGCCTACGACAATAATAAGGTGCAGAGAGGATTGCACCGCCCCCTTCAGAAGCTCTCCGAGCGAACGCCCGTCGCGGCGGCGGGCCTCGGCCATGGAGGCGAGGGCGGCGCGAATCCCCGCCGCTTTCGGGGGCCCCGCCGTGGCCGAGCGGGAGGCTGTCCGTTCCGCCACAGACCTGGGCGGGCCCGCGGCGTCCGCCTCTTCCTTGCGCCCGTGAAAGGACATCAGCAGTCCGACGAGCAGGCCGCTGCCGTAATGGGCAATCGCCAGGCAGGGACCCAAAGCGGCATTCTGAAAGAAGCCGACTGATACGGCGCCCAGCAGAAAGATCGGGTCTGAGGACGTCGTGAAGGCCACAAGTCTTTCGCCCTCCACCCGGGTTAGCAGATTCTGCTCCCGGAGCTTGGCCGTCAGTCGGGCGCCTACCGGGTAGCCGGACACATAGCCCATCGCCATTACAAAGCCGCCGCTTCCAGGGATTCGGAACAGCGGGCGCATCAGCGGATCAAGCAGAGCGCCGAACAGGTGGACGACCCCGAAGCCAAGCATGAGCTCGGAGATCACAAAGAAGGGAAAGAGCGACGGAAACAGCACATCCCACCAGATGGCCAGCCCGCGCAGCGCGGCGCCAAGGGCGGCTTCGGGGTGAAGCAGCAGAAGCAGCATGCAGCCGGCGAGCACCAGCGCCAGAAACGGCCCCTTTAACTTGTTCAAGGTCATAATTTACGCCTCCCGGTCTATGGTAAGATATGCGGTATTAGGGACAAACATCCCAAAAAAATATAGGAAAGCGGTTACAAACGGGAGTGCATTTTCGCTTTATTTATGGTAATATAAAAGTTAATTAAAGCACCCTTTCGAAAACTTCAAAATTCAGGGATGGAGTGATGATGATGAGCGTAGTTGCCGGCGTTCTCGTTTGCGCCTTTGTTTATGTCATCCGGGCCTCCCTCGTCTCTCCCGGCGATGAGGATTGGCGGACCTATTAATATGCTGCAGACGCTAAACATTTGTTTAGCGTCTTTTTTGGCTTGTTTAGCGTCTTTTTTCACTTATTAGGGGGAATATTACATATAGGCACCTTTTCACAGAACAATATCTCCGAACGGGTCTTGTTTACTGTGTAAGGGTTTTTTGTCATAACTAAAATTTGGGGCGAAAGATGTCGAATGACCCCTAATTTGTTATAATCAATAGGCCGATATAATTAAAAACGGCGGAAAGTTGGTTACTTCAATGAATCCGAATGAAAGCATATATGAAAATCTTGGGGGAGCCGAAGGATTACGCAGGCTGGTGGAAGTGTTTTATGGCAAAGTGCAGGCCCACCCGCGGCTTGGTCCTCTTTTTCCGGTCGATATTTCTCCCGTTATGGATAAGCAGTACCGCTTCCTGACCCAATTCTTCGGTGGTCCGCCGCTGTATTCCGAGGTGTACGGACACCCCATGATGAGAGCGAGGCATATGCATGTGCCGATTACGGAGAACCGGGCAGAAGAGTGGCTGGCCTGCATGGGAGAAGCGCTGGAGGAAACCGGCGTAGAGGAGCCGCTTCGGACTTTCGTACTACAGCGGCTGGCAGGTCCGGCCCGCCACTTCGTCAACATGCCCCCCGCAGCAGATTAAGCGTGACGGACGAGAAAGGAATGAGGCGTATGACCTATTTGGAGCCTTTGTATACGATCAAAGTAGTGTGCTGCAACTGTGAACATGAATTTGAAACGTCCAGAGTGCGTCCGAGCCTGAAGAGGGCTTTTCGCCGGGATGCCGATTTCTGCGCCTACTACAAGGAAGAGAATCCGGATTACTATGTTGTCCGGGTTTGTCCCTCGTGCGGCTTCGCCTCTACGGAGAACTCCGTGTCCAGGCTGGCCGATTGGCAGCGGAAGGCGATTAACGAGCGGATCAGCAGCCGGTGGCAGCCCCGGGATTTCGGAGGCAAGCGCAGCTGGGCAGAAGCAATGGAGACCTATAAGCTGGCGCTTATCTGCGCACAGTTCATTCACGACAAAGAGCGAATCGTCGCAAGCCTTCTACACCATATTGCCTGGCTCTACCGTTATCAAGGCGATAACGGGCAGGAGCAGCGCTTTCTCCAGTATTCGCTGGAGTCCTATATCCATGTGTTTGAACAGGATGGAGTTGGCGGGAATGATGCGCGGCTGATGTTCCTGATCGGCGAGATCTACCGGCGGATCGGCCAGTTCTCCGAGGCCGTCAAATGGTTCTCCCGTCTGATCAACGACCGGCGGATTATGGATGCTTCGATGATTCGGGCAGCGCGCGAGCAGTGGTCGGTCCTCCGCGAGCAGATGCTCGGGGAAGAGAGCGGTCCGGCTGCGGGAACGACTCTGACGGGGACGTAACGAAGCACATCTGCCGGTTGCCGCTATAAAAAAAAGGCGGCGCTTTAGCGCACCGCCCGGTCGAACAACAAATAATCGCCGTCGCTATCCACGACGACTGGCCTTTCGCTGCAGCACGGGAAGACAAGAAGTTTCTTCTTGCCTTCCCGAACACTCTGCAGCTCTTTTGGTTTCATGGGGAGAAGCACGTTCTCCGTATGGCAGAATGGACAGGATTGGACGTACACATCGCCCAATATGATTTCATAAGGCCAGGCGTGGCTGAATGGAATCATGCTTTGTCCTTGCCTTCACCGCCGGCTTCCGCGTTACCTTCTTCCGTATTTTTTTTGGATAGCTCGGCTATTTTTTGCAATAAAATATGCTGGGGCATATGCATCAAGTGTTCAAGGGGCACACCCAGCTGCTTGGAGAGCATCAAGGCCGTTTCCGGCGAAATTTGAAGTGGCCGCATGGTTAAGATCCTCCTGTCCTTTTGTAAATGAAATGGGCATTTGACAGAACCCGGGTTCGAACGCTTAGGTATACAAGCTGTAGACGAGTTGAAGCATTCCCGTCTTTGGATTACGATGAATAAGCAGGAGCTCCGGATCTCTGCGCAATGCTTAAAGGTAAGGCGTGTTATTCACTTTACCATGGGATGCGGCAGATGACAAAGCAATGTTGCATGAACGGTTCCGGGGAATGGATCATTTGTAAAGGAATGGTGATAGAAGATGAAACAGCCGTTGTCTTTAACCTGGGAACTCGATTCTCTCTTTCCGGGAGGATCGTCTTCTCCCGAGTTTGAACGCTTCTTAAGCGATCTGGAAAAGGATATCGGCACGCTAGCGGACAAGGTAAGAGCCGCGCAGGCTCCGGCCGATCTGGAGTCGACCCGGTCGCTTGACGGTGTGATCGATCTGCTGCAGAGCTGTACCGCGCGGCTGGTTCAGGCATCGGAGTTCGCCGGATGCCTCGGCGCGCAGAACCAGCAGGATAAAGGAGCCGTCCGCCTCTCGGGCACCGTGGCCGGGCTCAGCGCCCGGTTTCAGGGCGTAACGTCGGAATTCGAGAATGTACTGCGCCAGACCAGTGACGAGGTATGGGCAGAATGGATGGCCCGGCCCGAAATCGCGCCGCTGTCGTTCGTGCTGAGCGAAAGCCGGGACCTAGCCCGCGAGAAAATGAGCCCTGAGCTCGAGAGCCTGGCGCTTGAACTCGCGGTGGACGGCTATCACGGCTGGAGCGAGCACTATGAGACGATCGTCAGCTCAATCGCCATCCCCTACTCCGACGAGGATGGAGAGAAGAAGCTGTCAGCGGGCCAAGCCTTCAACAAGCTGCATGTCAATGACAATAAGGCGCGCAAGGAAATGTTCGCCAAATGGGAGCAGGCGTGGGAAGGCGTCGCCGATTATGCCGCCGACACGCTGAACCATCTGGCAGGCTTCCGCCTGAAGCTGTATGAGCGCCGGGGATGGGACGATGTGCTGAAGGAGCCGCTCAGCATCAACCGCATGACCCGCGAATCGCTAGACGCCATGTGGGATGTCATCGTCAAGAGCAAGCCGGTCCTTATCTCGTACCTGGAGCGCAAGGCCAAGCTGCTGGGACTGGAATCGCTCAGCTGGGAAGACGTGGAGGCTCCGATTGCGAAGTCCTCGGGCAAGATTCCTTACGACCGGGCGGCGGAAGAAATCGTCACCCAGTTCCGCAAGTTCAGCCCGAAGCTCGCGGAATTCGCCGAGCGCGCGTTCGACAGCGATTGGATCGAGGTAGAGGACCGGCCGGGTAAGCGTCCCGGCGGCTTCTGCGTCTCGTTCCCGCTGATAAATGAATCCCGGATCTTTATGACGTACAGCGGCACGCCTTCCAATGTCGCCACGCTGGCGCATGAGCTGGGCCACGCCTACCACTCCTTCCTGTTGGATGACCAGCCGGTGCTGAATCAGAACTACGCCATGAACGTAGCTGAAACGGCCTCAACCTTCGCCGAGGTAATCGTATCGGACGCCCAGGTCAAGGCGGCGGACAGCGATGAGGAGAAGCTGGCGCTGCTGGAGGAGAAGATTCAGAACAGCGTCGCCTTTTTTATGAACATCCATGCCCGCTTCCTGTTCGAGACAAGGTTCTATGAGAAGCGCAAAGGTGGACTGGTCAGCGCCGAGGAGATTTCCGCGCTTATGATGGAGGCGCAGAAGGAAGCGTTCGGCGGAGTGCTGTCCGGCTACCATCCGCATTTCTGGGCGTCGAAGCTGCATTTCTATATTACCGACGTGCCGTTCTACAATTTCCCGTACACGGTCGGCTATATGTTCAGCACGGGGCTATACCGCCTTGCTCTGCAGGAAGGGCCGTCCTTCGCGGATAAATACGATGCGCTGCTGCGGGATACCGGCGTCATGACGCTTGAGGATCTGGTACGCAAACATCTGGGCGTCGATCTGACTCGGCCGGACTTCTGGCAGGGAGCTGCCGATCTGATTCTTGAAGACATTTCTGCCTTCCTGGAGATGACGAAGCATTTGGCTTGACTTCGGATTTACGCAAAAGTTAGTTAGATTTGAGGAGAAAAAGCACATTTTGTTGCGTTTTTAGTGTGCGAATATGAACGACCCCCGCGATGCGTAGCATTGTGGGGGTCGTTTTTCATGGATATTTGTCGAAAACAATCGATTAGAAGCAAGGAAGATGGAAGAAAACGTTGAAAAATGCGCATTTATAGGGATAATAACCCAATTATGTTGATAATTGTTGTACGGTTCGGTCCGATATCCTATAATGAGTCCTAAGCCTTAGGCAGTAAGGCTGTATGTATAAAGAGGAGGAAAGATATGCTTAAGACGGAACAATTGTCTTTGGCGAGGCAGATGGATCTGGTGTTTAAAGAGCTTCAGGAGGAATTGTCGGGATTGTCTTCCGGAACCGTATTTGTACAAATACGAAATAATGTCATTGGCAAATTCGGTATCCGCCATAATCCTCTATCCGGACGCAGCGGCACATTCACCGACAAGGGGGAGGGGCTTACCGCCGGGCAGCTGTCTTCGTTTCGCCTGATGGCGCTGGAAAGTCTGAAATTCAAACGGCGGTGGACGCATGGCGAAATCAGCTATGAATTTGCCGTAAGGCAGGATATTGTAATGGTCGACGCCGTAATGGAATCCAATTACAACATGGCTAATCTGATGATCCGCTATCCCCGCAACACACAGGCAGAGACTGATCATTATTGCGGATAACTTCGCTGTTTAATCATACTTGAATTTGAAAAAGCCCCCGCTTCAGCGAAGCGGGAGGCCGATTAGCTGTTCGGCTGGCCCATTAGGACCGGCTGAATAAAAACGATGAACTATGCATTACACACGACCGGAGAGTTGTTGCTCTGCCAGTTGTACAAGACGTTTGGTGATATATCCTCCCAGAGAACCGGTTTCGCGGGAAGTGTAGTTACCATAGTAACCGTCTTGAGGGATTGTTACTCCAAGCTCTTGCGCCGCTTCAAGTTTCAGTTGTTGCAGCGCAGCGGTTGCTTGAGGAACGACCAGGTTGTTGGAACGGCTGCTGCGACCTTGGTTTTGACCTACTTGACCCATGTGTGTCACCTCCTTCGTCCTTGGTAGAGATAGTATGAGCGCGAAGGCGGGAATTCATGCATGATAAAGAAAGGTTCAAAGGCTGGGAATAAGTGTATAAAAATACGGCGAATTCACGCGTCAGCTGCGGATTTTTCCTTAGAAACGCGCGTCCTTACAAAGCTAATCCCGGCTGCGGAATGCAGCAAGAGGGCAACCCGGTTTGTAGCTGCGGATTGCCCTCTTGGCGCTGTTTGCGGTATTTGTAATACCACGATTATGTCATTTTTCGGGATATATGATTTCAATTGAGGTTTTTAGTTCGAGACTTTTGCCGGGAGAAAGCGTCAGAAGTCCGGTGAAGTCCGGGTCCCGGGAAACGTTGGGCGCGTCCGGAAGCCATGTGTACGGCTCGGCGCAGAGATACTGGTCGGCAGGCCCTTTCGTATAAACGACCCAATGACGGAAATAGTTCCCGTCGCCGCTGTAACGAAGCCCGTAGCCGTCGTCACGAAGCAGCAGAGCCTGAACAGGGGTCATCGCGCCGATCCGCAAAGCGGTGTCGAAATTGGTTCCCTGGAGGTTCATGCCTTCATTCAGGGCTTCGAGCGGGCCGAGCGGAAGCACCTTTCCGCTGGGCAGAAGCTGGTCATTCAGCTCGTAGATACTCTCTACGGGCAGCTTCAGACTCCATCGCTGCGGCTGTCCGTCAATCATGAACCAGGTGTGATAGCCGATCCCGAAAGGGATGCTCCGTCCGCTGCCGAGATGGGTCACCTTCAGGGTCTGATACAGAACCGCATCCTGCAGCCGGAAGGTCATTTCAAATTGAAGCGGAGCCGGCAGCTGCTGCATCCAGTGGGGATCGTCCGTCGTCTTGAATTCGGTGGTTACCGCGCAGCCCTCATCGTCTTCCTCAATATCGCTGACGCACCAGGACTGTGTCCGGTGAAGGCCGTGAATATGGTTGTCGCCGGCGGTGTTGCGGTCAAATTGGTAATGCGCGCCTTGGAATTCGAACTGCCCCTTGGAGATTCGCCCTGGCGGAATCAGGAGCGGAATGCCGAAATGATAGGGCTTCTGCATATAGAAATCCAGATCCGCCTCTTCCGGCCGGCGCAGAACCTCCCGCCCTTCCTTTCGGTCCCACAGGGAGATTACGTTGTTGCCAAGACGCGGCAGCAGCGTGACTTCCAAATCGCGGCTGTGCAAAATGTAAGTATCATAACCGCACCATTGCCCTTTGGTCACCTGTTTCATGATCCATGCTCCTTTTTTTCGTACGCTTGATTCGAAAATATAGATGTGAACACGATATCCTTATCATAACAGATTTATGTTCGCGCGGTTAAACAATTCATTATTTCGCTAAACACTCATTTGACAAACCTGCTCTCCGGGCTCTATGATGAACTCAGTTAACGATGTTGTCAATGCGATGACGGGGATAAGTAGGCGGGAGTGGCAGGTCATCAGAAAGCCGGTGGGTGATGCGAACCGGAGAATGCCTCCCGGATGAATGGACCCCTGAGCGCCGCGATCGAACGGGAGAACTCTCCCTGGTAGACCGGCCGGTTCTTCCCCGTTACAGGAAGTCTTAAGGCGGTTTGCAGCATTTCATGACGCTTCCAGGCGGTAAGCGCAACAGAAAGGCTGCAGCGGTAAATAAGGGTGGCACCACGGTCTCACGTCCCTTGGGAGTGAGGCTTTTTTGCGTTCTTTTTAGGGAAATGATCATGAATTTGAATCGGAGGAGATATACTATGAAAAAAGTTCTGTCCGGCATACAGCCCAGCGGCTCGCTGACGCTCGGCAACTATATCGGCGCGATGAAAAATTTCGTCAAGCTTCAGGAAGAGCACCAGTGTTATTTTATGGTGGTAGACCTGCATGCCGTCACCGTACCGCAGGAACCGGCCAGCCTGCGCGAGCAGTCCGAGGCAGTAGCCGCGCTGTTCATCGCGGCGGGCATCGATCCCGCCCGGTCCAATGTGTACCTGCAGTCCCATGTGCCCCAGCACGCCGAACTGGGCTGGCTTATGACGACGCTCACCGCGATGGGCGAACTGGAACGGATGACGCAGTTTAAAGACAAATCCTCCGGCAAGGACACCGTGGGCGCGGGATTGTTCGTATACCCGGCGCTGATGGCCGCCGATATTCTGGTGTACAACGCGGATCTCGTTCCGGTGGGCGAAGACCAGAAGCAGCATCTGGAGCTGACCCGCGATCTGGCGGGGCGTTTCAACCACCGCTACGGCGAGTTCTTCACCATTCCGGAGCCGTATATTCCGAAGGTCGGCGCACGGATCATGTCGCTGGATGACGGGCGGAAGAAAATGAGCAAGAGCAACCCGAACGCAGGCAGCTATATCGCCCTGCTCGATTCCCCGGATGTCATCCGCAAAAAAATCAGCCGGGCGACTACGGATTCCGGTCGGGAAATCGTATACGATGCGGCGAACAAACCGGAGGTCAGCAATCTGATGAGCATTTATTCGGAATGCTCCGGGCTGTCGCTTGCGGAAATCACCGAACGCTATGAAGGACAGATGTACGGCGGCTTCAAAAAGGATCTGGCCGAAGTCGTCGTGGCGACGCTTGAGCCGATTCAGGAGCGCTACCGCGAGATCCGCAGCTCCGGCGCCATTACCGACATCCTCGCGTCGGGAGCCGAGCGCGCCCGGGCCGTGGCGTCGGTAACGCTGGCCGGGGTCAAGGATCGGATGGGATTCCTGCCGGCGCGTTAAGACCGTAAACCTTCTGGACGCGAGTATTCTTGCGGGGGATTCTCCCGGTCTTGTGGTTTGAAGTGACTTAGGGTGTAAACCCTTTGCGGCGCACGCTTGTCATTTCCTTTCGCTGCGGGCTTTGATGATGAATCCCCAGCCGATATTGAGCACGCATAGGGCGCCCAGCAGGAGCGCCATCCACAGCCGGTAGCTGAGGGCAATGGAGGCTGCGGCGAGGAGCAGGATCGAAGAAAGGGCGAACCATAGCGAGAGTCCTTTATTCATGGAATGCCTCCGTTTCGAGGCAGGCCTTTCGAAGCCCGAACGGGCTTGGATCAAGGCGGCTGCCCAATAATAGACTATTCTATAATGAAATAAGGTCGGTTGACACTAAAAATCCCGGAGCGCTATGAAAGGCTTCGGGATTTTTTATATGGACAAAGATTATACTTTCATCGACCCGGGCTCAATAGCGAATCGTTCGTCCAGCTTCTCGCTGCTGAGCCAACCCACATAAGTCTGCAGCGGATGATAATGGTGGTCCATGACAAGCACAGCGACAAACGGAAATTGCTTGCGGTGCAAATAACGGACGTCTCCCCAGCGTACAATATAACCCGAAGGCAATTCCTCAACCTCGGCGACGGCATACGAAGTAAAGTACAGAAATGCCTGGATATCCGGATGGTTCTTGGAGTGCTCCACTGCCGGATGCTGGGAGTTGACCGCGTGCTTGAACCACTCCAGGCGTCCGTAATTGAGTTGGCCGACATAGTAGTCGCCTGCCTTTTTAGCCTTGACGACATTCCAGCGCCTTGGCGTAATTGTGGGGATGACGATATATTTGTCGCTGGGGTCATGCTTGATGTCTTTAAGCATGATGCTGCGGGTGACCCGGAAATGCGCGGCGGTTCTCCAAATGTAGTACAGGACGATGATGAGATACAGCGTCACGAATAGAGGAGCCGGCGGGATCAGGCCTGTAACCCACAGCGCGATAGCCGCTACGTGGGTGCCGAAAATAAAGGGGTCGAAAATATGGATGATGTTCCAGGCAATCCAGCGTTCGGTGAACGGCCGGGCGGCCTGAGTGCCGTACGTGTTGAATAAATCGCTAAACACGTGAATGGCAACGGCGATAAAGCTCCAGAGGGCAAGATGGCCGACGGAGCGCGCATCGTTTAGTCCGAAAATCGGACTAAACACCAGTGTGATGAGCCCGGGCCACAGCAATAAAAAAGGAAGGGAGTGAGTGATCCCTCTGTGATTTCGGATATAGACCGCATTGCTTTTCAACCGAAGGGCGGTGTCGGCATCCGGGGCCTGTGAACCGATAACGGTGGCCAGCATGACAGCTCCGGCCAGCATCGGCTGCGAGGAGACGGCGGGATCGACGAAGGAGAGCCCCGCGAGTCCAAAACCCATAACGAAGTGTGTAGCGGTATCCATAGCGCAGTTCTCCTTTGTACGGAAGTTCTCTATTAATAACTACCCATTTTAACTCCTTAATATTTATGTTCAACTGAAATATTTTCCGTCACGCAATTGTCAAATTGATGAACATCTTGGTCAATGATTGTCAAAGTATTTTGCCGTTTGTTATGATAAAGTTAACAGCGGAAGGTTAATGTTCGTCAGTATAAACTGCGAAACAGGCTTGCAAGTACGTTCCGTCTTCAAGGCGGAGCATTAAGGAGGAACTCATATACGTGGATAATCAATGGAGATATCAAGCCTCTTCCGAATCCGCGGCCATGTCCGCTAAACTCCCCCCTGAAGCCGAGCGCGCCACATGGCGCGATTTCATTACGGTAACCAAACCGGGCATTATCCGGTCGAATCTGATCGCCGCGTTCGCGGGCTTCTGGCTGGCCTCCGGTTGGGATGTTCATTACGGCAAACTTATCCTGACCCTGATCGGCACGATGCTTGTGATGGCTTCGGCCTGTGTATTCAACAACTATTTCGACCGCGATCTGGATATGAAAATGGAACGGACCAAGAAACGGGGTCTGCCAACCGGCCGCTTGAAGCCGAATACGGTTCTGGTCTACGCTGCAGGGCTCGGTATCGCCGGACTCGTCTCGTTATTCGTTTTTTCCGGAGTATTGGCGGGTCTGTTCGGAATCGTCGGTATGTTCGTCTATGTTGTAGTATATACCCTTTGGCTGAAGCGGACCTCCACCTGGAGCACTTCGGTCGGCGCCATTTCCGGCGCAATGCCGCCGGTGATCGGCTATGTTGCCGTAACGGGCAAGGTTGATCTTGGCGCCTGGCTGCTGTTCGCGATGCTGTTCCTGTGGCAGCCCCCGCATTTCTGGGCGCTTGGCATCCGCCGCAAGGAAGAGTACCGCGCCGCCGGATTTCCGCTGCTTCCGGTCGTGAAAGGCACGCGGCGCACCAAACTGCAGATGATTCCCTATGTTGCGCTGCTCGTTCCGGTTTCGGTGTACATGTATGTGTACGATTACGCCGGCATTTTTTATTTGATCGTTTCGGCCGGACTCTCCGTCACCTGGCTTTATCTGACGCTAAAAGGCCTCTGGGCAAAGGATGATGATGCCTGGGCGAAGCAGAACTTCTTTTTCTCCATTAATTATTTGACGCTCAGCCTGATCGCTATGGTGCTCAATACGATTAACGGATAACGAAGGGAGAAGATCATGCGCATCCTCTTACGGTATAAATGGACTTGGCTGATGCTGCTGCTCGCGCTGGCCATGGCGGCCTATCTGGCCGCAAGCTCCTGGGCTTCCCGAACGGGGAAGCTCCCGGTTATCGGGGAAGTGCATGACTTCTCCCTTGAAAATGTAAACGGTGACACGGTAACGCTGTCGGATACGGAGGGCAAGGTCCGGCTGGTCTATTTCTTTTTTACCCAGTGTCCGGATGTGTGCCCCGTTACGACCTTTACCCTGTCGCAGACTCAAAAGCTGCTGATCAAGGACGGCAGCTTTGGCAAAGATTCGTCCTTCCTCTCCATCTCATTCGACCCGCAGAATGATACGCGCGAAGCGATCAAGACGTTTGCCGACCGTTTCCATGCGAACTATGGCGGCTGGTACTTTCTGCGCGGCGATCAGGAGAAGGTGCGGAATCTGGCGGCCGATTCGTTCAAAATCCTGATCGCGGGGAACAGCAAGGACAATTTCGCCCACGCGAACCTGATCGGGCTGGTGGACCGGGAGAACCGGCTGCGCGCCCTGTACAATGCCGGCGACATGGATCAGGTGACCCCGGAATTTCTAGAGGATGCGGTGAACAAGCTCGCCCGCGAGTAAACGCTTTGGATGAGTAAGCTTTGTTTGGAAACGCGCCTTTTTCGTTTTTCCCTTGTTCCGACATGGAAGGGGAAAGCTGAAAAAGGCGCTTTTTTCGGAAATAAGGACTCGGGCTGCTTCAGTAGGGCAGCGGCTCGGGATAGATAATGAATTCTTCCAGCCCCGCTTTTTCAAGCTGCGAAATATTGTATTCATCGGGCGTGCCTTCGACTCCGGCGTAACCGCGGCGGGTGTAGATATGCTCGGCGTCGGGAAAAGCTTCGCGCAGGACGCCGCGTATTTTTTTGCCGGAGCTGTCGTTGTCCATGTAAAGGTAGACTTCATTATCTCCGACTTGTTTACGCAGTGCCTCAAGCTTTAGCGTATTGAGCGTACCGTTGGTGCACAGAATGTCGATCTCGGGCTTCAGCAGACGCCTTAACCGGCTGCGGTCATTCTTTCCTTCGACGATGATGGTAATGGACATGATGGCGGCGTCACCTCCGGCGGATAATGGAAGCGCGGCATAACCGGCTGCCGGGCCTTTACCTATATATTACCTAAGGTTTGTCACTTTTAACAGAAGCGGCCGCAGGATTGTAGTCATTCCCCGGGAAATGTCGCATCATCCGCCAGAATCTGCCGGATATTTTATCTCGCGGCTTGAAACCGTACATGGATACAGCAAAAAAATCACCCGGAGCCTGACGGCTGTCCGGATGATTTCGTGGAATATGCGCTATAGAGAGCGGAGTCCGTGTCTTATAACCAGCATGTTTTGAGGATAATGACAAGCAGGACGTAGAGGACCAGAATAACGCCGGCAGATGTCGGGCACACCGGAACAGTGTGAACCGGTGCAACGGGTTTAGGGCAGCAGGGATTCATCATGTAGATCAACTCTCTTTCGCAGTGGATTCTTGACTACGATGTATTATATGTCGATTTATCTACCGGGTTTGTGTCCCTGCCCATTTAACGACGGACGGCAAGACTCGACTTTAGGGAGGCGGCTGTACTGCGTATAGATCAAATCGCCGGACCTTCCCAATCGGGACGATAGGCGGACAGCTTGCCTGATCCCGGAAGCGGGATAATCAGCAGGGCGAGCATCACCAGAACGAAGGCGATGAAGTAAGGCGAAACGAACCCCCGAAGCTGTCCGGCCGCAACAGGGCCGGCGAAGGCCCCGAGAGAAGTGGCGATGGATTGCAGCGAGAAGATCCGCCCCATACGCCCGGGTCCGCCGATGCTGATGAATAGCGAGGCCAAGGCCGGGAACAGCACGCCCTTTGCGGTGCCCATCAGAAACAGAATGACCGCCGGAGGGATTCCGGGGACGGCGGCAAGGCCGAAGAAGCAGAGCGCCATGCCAAGCAGCGCCGCGCCGATCCGCCATAGAGCGGGCAGGCGGTTCATAAACAGCATGCTCAACGTGACGAGCGCGCCGAGACTGAGCAGCGAAAGCAAAATTCCCGTTGAAAGAATGCCCTTGTTTCCGTTTGCGGCCTGCGACAGGGGGAGCTCAAAGAACAGTACGCCCTGGGCGGCTGCAATGAAGAAGGGCAGCAGGAGAAAGCGGAAGGGAACCAGCTTCGTTGAAGCGGCTTCCGGCGAAATCAACGCTTTGGCGTGCCCGTGTTCCGCCGCTGCACTTACCGCCTTCGCCGGCTGGTTCCTTGCAGCCCTTGGCACGCTGAAGAACGCCATTACGCCGGTAGCGATCAGCAGCCAGCCCAGGCTCAGGAACGTGCCTGAGAAGCCGGCTTTGGCTACGATGAAAGCGCCGGCGGCCGGCGAAAGGACGGAAGCGAGTGTATGCACGATCCCCTGCCCGGACATGTACTTCCCCTGCTTCTCCGAATCGCTTGACAGCGAGGCGAGCAGCGACATGCAGGCGGGGGAGAGGAATGCGAGCGCAAAGCCGCTCGCCGCCCGGAGAAGCAGCAGATGCCACGGCAGCCGGGCATACGCCTGGAACAGCAGGATTACGCCCGCGGCGACCAGGCTGTAGACGATATAGCGGCGGCTGCCCTTTCGGTCGATCAGCACGCCGGCCAGCAGATTGCCGGGAAGATGCGTAAGCGAATACATGCCCATCATCCAGCCGATAAAGGCAGGACCGGCGCCCAGCGAAATGGCGAAGGGGGTCAGAACGGGATACTGCGCATGCAGATCAAAGTAGGCCAGAAACAAGAACAGATAGAGCCAGAGTGCGGTCTTCAAGCGGCTGTGCACCTCCATGAGCCGTCCCAGGCTTGCCAGGTCAGGGCGGACAGAAATGAAAAATGAAATGATACCTTCCCGGAAGGTGTGGACAATCGCTACTTGTACTTTACGTGAGGGTGGGACGGCATATGCCGTTTTTTTAAAATATAAGAAAGTATAAGCTTCGCGCTTATCATTTGCCTTATATTTCTACGAGAAACGGTACCGTCCCTAACAGGACGGCGCAGCCGTTTCTTCTTGAAATATAAGAATGAAACCAATCTAAATAAGATGAACTTGAAATAAATTAGAAGAAGGAGTAACAAAGGGGAAGTTTGGAACTGTAGGAGCGATAGCGATCGCCTTTGTCTCCGGATTTCATCCGCGAGGAGCGGTTTAAATCAAGAAATCTGGAGACAACACCGGCCGGAAGTCCAAACGTTTCTCGTAGTTACGACTGATATCTGATGGGAAAATCTTAAGTTCAACTTATCTAGACCGATTTGTGAAATATGACGAATGATCATGTATAATAATCAATATCCGTGGCAATAGCGCTTATGCGAAACAGTATAGAGCGGAGCCCGGGGCAAATAGGTACAGGAGCGTGTTGCAGGATTGATGGATACTCAGGTGTGGTCGCAATTTATTAGAGAAAATTGGCTCGTGATCGTTATCGGGCTGGTGCTGCTGTTCGCTGTTGTCAATTTGGTCAAAACGGTGCTGAAATGGGCGATTGCCATTGTCATTGTCGCAGGGCTGCTCATCTACAGCGGCGTTACTATAGATCAGATCGGAAATGCCGTGAATAAGGTCAAGGAGGGAACGGTCGACACGCTGAAGACCGAAGCCCAGAGCGTAATGCTGAAGGAAGCGAAGGATGCTGTCTACACCGCGAGTGAAGACGGAACCTTTACGATTACGACGCCTAATATTGAGGTGAAGGGCAAGGCCGGAGAAGATAAGGTGAACGTAACCTTCCGCGGCGTCAGCCTCGGTCAGTGGAGCGTGAACGATACGCTGCGCAGCTTCATCAATGAAGCGCGGAAAGCGCAGGGAACGGGTCAATAAAGGGTTTCAAGAACGATCGGTACCGGATTAATCATAGTCGCAGCAAAATACAAGACAGGTGTTAGAGCAGGAGGGAAGACATGTTGAACGAATGGCTGCAGAGCCTGCGCGATGCCAATATCATCACGTTATTATTGCTGGTTGTTGCCGCCTTCTCGTTGATTCAGGGCTGGTTTCGGGGATTTTCCATGTCCGCGGGCAGGTTGTTCGGGCTGCTCGGTTCGGGCATTGCGACGATTGCGGCGCTGGTTCTCTCCGCGCTGGCCGCGGCGTATTTCTCGCCGTACGTTCAAACGTGGGCGGCGGAAACAACCGCGCCCGCAGGAGAACTGAAGCAGTGGCAGCAGCTTTATTACACTGCCGTGTCGGCGCTTGCGGGACTTCCGCTGCTGCGGTTCCTGTTCCTGCTGATCCTGGGCTACAGCCTGATCCGGATCATCCTGGGGCTGCTGGTCCCGCTGCTGCCGTTTCCCCGGAGCCGGCGGCCCGGTCTGCCGGGCAGGAGAATCTCGGCAGCAAGCCGCCTCGGCGGTGCGGGCATCGGACTGTTCATCGGCGCCGTCCGCTGCCTTCTGATCATCATCGCGCTGTATGTCTGGACCGGACTGAGTCCAAGCAGCGGGTTGTCCCGCTACGTGGAAGAGTCGCCGGTGTACCGGCAGGGCGTCGAATCCGTGATCAAGCCTGTGGCCGGTACCACGGTGCAGGACCATCTGCCGGTGCTGACCAAGGCGGTCGCCGACGAGATGAACGAAATTCTCCGGCGCAAATACGAAATCATCGACCGGGATGTGCCGAAGGATATTGCCGGAGCGGCGGAGGACATTGCGGGGAACGCGAAGGACGACGAGGAGAAAGCCCGGCTGCTCTACGACTGGGTCGGCAGCAGAATTTCCTACGATTACGCCAAAGCGGAGAACTATGAGCAGAATCGGATATGGAAAGAACAGACGCCGCAGGATACCTTCAATACCCGGCTTGGCGTATGCATCGACTATGCCCGGCTTTATGCCGTGATGGCCCGTTCGCAGGGCCTTGATGTGCGGGTGGTAACCGGCCGCGGCTATGACGGTCAGGGCGGATACGGGCCGCATGCCTGGAACGAGGTGTATATCGCCGAGCGGAAGGCGTGGATTCCAATGGACTCCACATGGGCCAAGAGCGGAAACTGGTTCAATCCGCCGGATTTTGACTCCACACATATGAAGGAAAGTGTGCTTTGAGGCATTTATTCTAATTATCTGAATCATAAAGGAGAGAACAAAGTGAGCCTTTTTCGCAAGCAGGGCTCGACCTCGGACGAGACCAACGGCAAAAGCACCCTGGCGCTGCGGATCAATGTATTCTTTTTCAGCACATTTATCATCTTTTGCGTCATTATTATCCGTCTTGCCGTGCTGCAATTTGTGGAAGGACCGACGTTGACCGAAGTGGAGACGAACCGGGATACGAAAGATGTGCCGCTGGCCGCCATGCGAGGTTCGATCCTCGCTGCGGGAGGCGAGAAGATCGCCTTTTCGACACCCGTTCAGTCGTTGTATATTACACTGACCAAGGAGTATACCGCCAAAAAGACGGACAAGGATACCGGCAAAACGGACTTTACTCCGGAAGCCAAGGCGAAGGCCGACCAGTTGGCGGCTGACCTGGTGGATAAGTTTAATCGGCTGGGTGATCCAGGCGAGCAGAAGATGACGGTGGAAGAGGTCAAGGATTCATTCGATCTGGAGTTCAGAAAATATAACGGATATACGCCTCGCCGGATCAAGGTGGGACTTTCTTCAAGGGAAGTCGCTTATTTTATGGAGCACAAGGATGAATATCCCGGCCTGGAAGTTGTAGAAGAGAACGTGCGGCATTACGACAAGGATAAGGTGGCCGTTCAGAGCGTCGGGTATATCAAGCTGTTCAAGAATTCCAACAGTCTTCCCATCTACCAGAACGTTCTAAACGCGATGAAAAAGGATCCGGCAGCGGGCCTGACTTATAAAGACGATGAATTCGTCGGTTTCGACGGCCTTGAGCTTCAGTACCAGCGCGAGCTTCGCGGGCAGAACGGATATCAGGAGATCTCTATCAATCCGCAGAACATGGCGGAAAAAGTTGAGAAGGTCGTTCCTCCAATAAAGGGCAATGACATCTGGATGACGATCAACAAAAATGTGCAGCTCAAGACCCAGCAGGCAATAACGGACCAGATCAAATGGCTGCATACGCACCCGGTTCAGGGTAAGACGCATCCCAATGCCATAACGGGCTACGCGGTCGCGATGGAGGTCGACACCGGAAATATCGTGGCCATGGCGAGCATGCCGGATTATGATACGAATGCATGGACGGACGGAAGTATTTCGAAAATCCTGGACATCACCAACTATCAGAATGGCACGATAACTCCTTTTTCGTCCGGGAGATCGGGCAATAATTTTGAATCGACTGTTCTGATGGGCTCCACCGTCAAGCCGCTAAGCGTATTGATCGGGCTTAACGAGGGACTTTTTAGAACAACAGATTGGTATACGGATAGGGGGATTACTTCCTTCGGTAAGGCCGGCCATGAAACCAAGGTTCGGAACGCCTCTGGCCATGTCTATGGAAGAATGGACCCCGCTTTGGCTATTGAGCATTCCTCTAACGTCTTTATGGTTGATATGGTTGGTAAGAGACTTTATGAGAAATATGCTTCCAAGGGCATCGATGTATGGGACAAGTATATGAAGGAATTTGGACTGGGTGTGTCCACTGGAGTTGATCTGCCCAATGAGTTTCTGGGAAGAATCAACTATACGAATCTAAAGGCGGCAGGCAGTGCCCAGGCAGCGTTGGTTTATGCTTCTTTTGGTCAACAGGGGGCTTACACCACGCTGCAGCTTGCCCAATATGCTTCTACCCTGGCCAATAAGGGTGAGCGGATCCAGCCGCATCTTGTCAGCAAAATTACGGATCCCTCGGGGAAAGTTGTCAAGACGTTTGGACGCGAGGTACTGAATACTGTCAAAATGGACGATGCTTACTGGAACGAAGTCAAGCGAGGGATGAACAGTGACGTCAGCGCGTTTGACGGATTCCCTTACGACTTTGCCCGCAAGACAGGGACCTCGCAGCAGGCAGCTAGAGGTGATTTAAAAGACAACGGCGTCTTCATCGCCTACGCGCCGAGAGAGAATCCGAAGCTGGCTGTTGCCGTCGTGATCCCCGAAGGGGGCTTCGGCTCGAACAGCGCCGCGCCGGTGGCGCGGAAGATTTTTGACGCTTACGACTGGGAGTACGGGCTGGATGGTGTGCCGAAAAAGAGTCTCCAGCAGCAATCCGCGGGTCAAAGCGGCAGTTCTGGCGAGAGCGGCGCAACGGGTACGAACTAAAGGAGCTGACAGCAGCCTTTAATCGTATATTAAGAGAGGGGACATCTTCTTTGTATTTATCCACATAAGAAGATGTCCTTTTCTTTGATGACAGGCCACAGAAATGTGCCGAAAAATATTCGAGGCTCAGCGGTGCTTGTGTTACAATAAATGGGTTACTTTGGAAATGGATTCCTTGGACATTAACCTTCTTCACAGGGATTCATAGGGTATTCTTTGATGTTATAATTAAGGAGAGAACAAAGTGAACCTTTTTCGCAATCAAATCTCGCCCTCGGACGAGACCAACGGCAAAAGCACCCTGGCGCTGCGGACCAATGTATTCTTTTTCAGCACGTTTGTGATCTTTTGTGTCATTATTATCCGTCTTGCCGTACTGCAATTTGTAGAAGGACCGACGCTGACCGAAGTGGAGACGAACCGGGATACGAAAGATGTGCCGCTGGCTGCCATGCGAGGTTCGATCCTCGCCGCCGGAGGCGAGAAGATCGCCTACTCCTCCCCTGTCCAGTCGCTGTACATTACGCTCACCAAGGAATACACCGCCAAAAAGACGGACAAAGATACCCGCATTACGGACTTTACTCCGGAAGCGAAGACCGCTGTCGACAAGCTGGCGACGGATCTGGTGAATAAATTCAATGAACTGGGCGACAAGAGCGGGGAGAAGCTGACGGTGGAACAAGTAAAAGACTCGCTTGACCTAAAGTACAAGAAGTACAACGGCTATACGCCCCGCCGGATCAAGGTGGGACTTTCCGCCAAGGAAGTCGCTTATTTTATGGAGCACAAACATGAATACCCTGGCCTCGAAGTCGTGGAAGAGAACGTGCGGCATTACGACAAGGATACGGTGGCTGTCCAGACGGTCGGGTATATCAAGCTGTTCAAGAATTCCAACAGTCTTCCCATCTACCAGAACGTCCTGAACGCGATGAAGAAGAAGGGGTCGAACTCGGGGCTGATGTACAAAGATGAAGAATTTGTTGGCTTCGATGGGCTTGAGCGGGAGTATCAGCGGGAGCTTCGCGGGCAGAACGGTTATCAGGTGGTCTCCATCAATCCACAGAACATGGCTGAGAAGGTTGAGAAGGTCGTTCCTCCCGTCAAGGGCAATGACATTTGGATGACGATTAATAAAAATATGCAGCTCAAGACGGAGCAGGCGATCACCAATCAATTGAGATGGCTGCATACGCATGCCGTTCAGGGCAAGACGCATCCTGACGCCGTAACCGGCTATGCGGTGGCGATGGAAGTCGATACCGGAAATATCGTGGCCATGGCCAGCATGCCGGATTACGATACGAATGCGTGGACCAGCGGTAGTATTGATACGGATGTTTGGAATAAAATTATGGAGAACTACCAAAATGGCACGATTACTCCAATTGCTTCAGGCAGATCGGGCCATAACTTTGACTCGGCCGTTCTGATGGGTTCCACCGTCAAGCCGCTCAGTGTATTGCTAGGGCTAAATGAAGGACTCTTTAGAATATCACAAGTACACGGATACAGGGATTGCTTATTTTGGCAGAGCAGGCCATGAGACCAGCGTTCGAAACGCATCCGGACATGTCTATGGAGGAATGTATCCTCATCAGGCCATCGAGCATTCCTCCAATGTATTTATGGTGGACATGGTAGGCAAGAGATTATATAACAAATATCATTCAGAAGGCATTGAAGTATGGGATAAATATATGAAGGAGTTTGGCCTTGGTGTCTTTACGGGAGTAGACCTCCCGGGAGAACGCAGAGGGAAAATCAACTACACCAATATTAAAGCTGCGGGCAGTTCCCAGGCGGCGCTCGTCTATGCCTCGTTCGGCCAGCAGGGCGGATATACGGCGCTGCAGCTTGCCCAGTATGCGTCAACATTGGCTAATAAGGGTGAGCGGATCAAGCCGCATCTGGTCAGTAAAATTACGGATTCGAGTGGCAAAGTGGTCAAAACGTTCGGCCGGACGGTATTAAATACCGTTAAAATCAACGATGCGTACTGGAACGAAGTGAAGCGCGGTATGAAGAGCGATGTCAAGGTGTTTGACGGTTTCCCTTACGATTTTGCCCGCAAGACGGGAACCTCACAGCAGGATTATTATGATAAAAGTGGCAAACACACCGTTGACAACGGCGTCTTTATCGCCTACGCTCCGCGCGAGCATCCGAAGCTGGCTGTAGCCGTTGTAATCCCCGAAGGGGGCTTCGGCTCGAACAGCGCCGCGCCGGTCGCACGGAAGATTTTTGACGCTTACGACTGGGAGTACGGCTTGAATGGTGTGCCGAAGAAGAGTCTCCAGCAGAATCAACCGGTTAATATAAACCAATAAAACAGAAAATGGAGGGGTGGCAATGACTGCCAAATACCGCCTGCTTGCTTTGGATATGGATGGGACCTTACTGAATGACGAACAATTGATTACACCGGAGACGGTAAAATGGATTCACAAGGCGGTCGACGCGGGCATCCATGTGTGCTTGTCCACCGGACGCTCTTTCGACTCTGCGTATCCTTACGCCGAGCAGCTTGGACTCAAGACACCGATGGTGACGGTGAACGGCAGCGAAGTGTGGCGGGCGCCGCATGAGCTGTACCGCCGTTCGCTGATGGACCCGCAGCTCGTCAAACAAATGCACGCGATCGCGGCGAAGGCCGGCATCTGGTATTGGGCGTATGCCGTCGATGGCGTGTATAACAAGGAAAGCTGGGACGGCGATATCGACGGGCGGGAGTGGCTGAAGTTCGGCTATCATACGGAAGATAACGAGATCCGCCATCAGGTGCTGCTGAAGCTGCAGGACATGGGCGGTCTGGAGATCACCAACTCCTCGCCTTACAATCTTGAGATCAATCCGCTCGGTGTGAATAAAGCAGCCGGAATCAAGGAAGTGTGCGGCCTGCTGGGCATCAAGATGGAGGAAGTCGTCGCGGTCGGCGACAGCTTGAACGATCTGGCGGCGATTCAGCAGGCAGGCCTTGGCGTTGCGATGGGCAATGCCCAGGATACGGTCAAGGAGGAAGCCGACGCGGTGACTTCGTCGAACAACGAAGATGGAATTGCCGAGGTCATCCGCCGTTTTATTCTGCTGGATGAAGCGGCTGCCTCCCAGCACAGATCTTAACCTAACGCAAGGGCCTGCTCATGAATGCAAGCCTGACAACTAAACACAGGAGGGACCAAGCTTGACTATTCTCGGTTGGATTCTGATTATCGCACTCTTTGCCGTCGGCTTGGCCGGAGCCGTCTATCCGATTTTGCCGGGAGCCTTGGCGATTTACTTTGCCTTCTTCGTCTATGGCTGGTTCTTCGGCTTCGCGCCGTTCGGACCGTTGTTCTGGATCATCCAGACGCTGATCGTCGCCGCGCTGTTCATTGCGGACTATGTCGTGGGGGCATGGGGCGTCAAAAAATTCGGCGGCTCCCGCGCCTCCGTGATCGGCAGCACCATCGGCCTGATCGCGGGACCGTTCGTGATCCCGGCGTTCGGCCTCATTATCGGGCCGCTTCTTGGAGCATTTATCGGCGAGATGATCGCCGGATCGAATCCGGGCAAAGCGCTAAAGGTCAGCGCTGGCTCCATGCTCGGGCTGTTCAGCAGCACCGTGGTTAAAGTCGTGCTTCAAATCGTTATGGTGATCCTCTTCTTTATTTGGATCGGCCGGTATTAAATTCACTGCAAAGTAGGGGAAACAGGTTGTCTAAGAAGGATTCTTTTGTCAAAGGCACAATTATACTCGCCGCCGCCGCGCTGGTAGCGCGCGTGCTTGGCATTTTTCAGCGGGTTCCACTGGAGCATTTATTCAATGAAGTAGGGGATGTGGCCTTTACGCAGGCCAACAATGTGTATCTGATGCTGCTGACGCTCGCCACGGCGGGCATTCCCAGCACGCTTAGCAAAATGGTCTCAGAGCGCTACGCCCTGAACCGTCCGGATGAAGCGCGCCAGGTGTACCGGGCCGCGCTTATTTTTGGCGCCGTTGCCGGCGTGATCATCTCTGCGGTGCTGTACATATCCGCTCCGCTGTTCGCAAAGCATGCGGGCGTTCCGGAGAGCACGCTTGCGATCCGGGCGATCGCTCCCGCGCTGCTGCTGTTCCCCACCATCGCAATGATGCGCGGGTACTCGCAGGGCCGTAACAATATGATGGCCAACGGAATCTCGCAAATTGTGGAGCAGATTGCCCGCGTGTTTACGGCTATCCTCTTAGCGTATTTCCTGCTTCATCAAGGGTACGGTAACCCGGTTATGGCGGCGGGAGCCTCGTTTGGCAGCGTGTTCGGGAGCGTCGGAGCTTTCGCCATCATGCTGTATGCCGCAATCAAGATGAAGCGGAGCGACAAGCAAAGCGGCATCCAGGCTTCCTCCGAAGCCAAGCTGCCGCTGCTCGGGATTTATAAAGATATTTTCAGCTTGTCCATCCCGATCATTCTGTCTTCCATGACGATTCAAGCCGTCTATTTCATTGACACTTCCCTGGTTGTCCCGCTCATCAGCGGGCAGGTGGGCGCCTTTGAAGCGAAGCGACTGCTTGGTATTCTCGGACTGAAGGCGCAGAGTATTGCGGGCATTCCGCCGATACTTGCGATCGCCCTCAGCACCTCCCTGATTCCGGTCATTTCAGCAGCCTATGCCCGCCGGGACGAAGACCACCTGAAGCGGCAGATTACACTCGCCATGCGCATCGCCATCCTGACCGGTACGCCGATCGTGCTGTCGCTTGTCGTCGCGGCCTACTCGGTGAACGGCCTGCTCTTCAGCAGCACCTCCGGCAGCGGCATCATCGCCCTGCTGACGCTGGGCACGATTTTTCAGATTACGATGACCACCTCGAACTCCATCCTGCTCGGCATGGGCAAATCGCGCATCTCCATGTTCTACGTGTTGGCAGGGGTTATCGTCAAGCTGGCGGCAAGCATTCTGCTGAGCCAGTTCATGGGCATTTACGGCATCATTATCGCTACGGCGCTCTGTTTTATCGTAATCACCGCCCTCAACTTGCGGCTGCTTCGGACCATTGTGCCGTTCGAGATCATGGGCAAGCGCTGGAGAGGATATCTGCTGGCTGTGCTCGTATCGGGGGCCGCAGGGTACGGTCTGAACGAGGCCGGTATCGCCCTCTCCGGAATGATGCCTGCGCGGCTGGCTTATTTGATTGCCTGTCTGGCCGCAGGAGCGGCGGTTGTCATTCTTTATCTCGTTATGCTGATTGTGCTGGGCGTATTAAGCGCGCAGGAACTTGCAAGCTATCCGCGTCCGGTGCGCAGGCTGCTGAATCCGCTCATGAAGCTGCAGCCCTCCCGCGTGCGGGAAAGAGAATAAGGGCATTTGACTTCCGCTGCGCATTTTGCTTCACTTAAAGAGTAAGAAGAGATTATTGCCATATTAGAAAGGGACGGTGTAAGTAATGGACAAAATCAGCTCTGCGGCCGAATTTCAGGAGGCCATCCAATCTCCAAGACTGACCGTGGCCGTATTCAAGGCAGACTGGTGCGGAGATTGTAAATTTATCAATCCGTTTATTCCCGAGGTAGAGCGGAATTTCGCAGATAAACTGACGCTGGTTGAGGTGGACGTCGATGCGGTTGGCGATGTCAGCCAGGAACAGAATATACTCGGCATCCCCAGCTTTGTCGCTTATTCGGAGGGAAAAGAATTGGTCCGGTTCGTCAACAAGCTACGCAAGTCGAGACAGGAAATTGAAGATTTCCTGAACCGGGCGTCCGAGGTGTACCAGACCATTCACAAGTAATGCGATTCGCCGCTTTCGCAAAGGTTCGTGCGGAGGCGGCTTTTTTTCAAATATAAGAATTTTTAGCTGAGCGCTTATCATTTGGTCTTATATTTTTACGAGAAACGTACTTATCGGTTATAATGGAAACGCATAACTTTTTGTCGCGATAGACCCGGAAGCTATAAAATTCCATAAGACAGCGGGTGATCGGATTGACGGCGAAACAGTTGAAATGGCTTGGATACATAACCTGTCTCATTATGTTTCTCGCCCTGCTTGGCGGTGCGGTGGTCACGAAAACGGGGTCCGGACTTGAATGCGGCAATGAATGGCCGCTGTGCAACGGCAAGCTGGTACCGGCTTATACGCTCGGACAGATGATTGAGTGGAGCCACCGGCTGCTGAGCGGTCTGGCGGGCTTGTTCTCGTTGGCTTCGGCGCTGGCCTTCCGGCGCTATGCCCGGGACCGCCGAGATTTGCAGGCGTATGCCTTCTTGACGCTGCTCTTCGTCGTCATCCAGGCGGCCATGGGCGCTTTGGCGGTCGTCCGGCCCCAATCCGCTGCCGTGATGGCGCTGCATATGGGCTTCTCGCTGATCGCCTTCGCCAGCTCCCTGATGCTGGCTCTCGGCGCGGGAAGAAGTCCCTCTGCCGAAGTGCCCGGCGGCCTTCCGCCGCTTGCCGGAGGCTTCCGCCTGCTAACCTGGGCAACCGCCGTTTATTCGTATATCGTCGTCTACATCGGCGCTTATGTGAGTCATACCGATTCACAAGGAGGCTGCTCAGGCTGGCCATTGTGCAACGGAGAAGTGATTCCGGAGCTTTCCGGAGGAGTCGCCATTATGTTCTTTCACCGGGTCGCGGCGCTGCTTCTGTTTCTTCTCGTGGCGGCGCTCGGGCATCTAGCGTTCTGGCGCTATGGCAATTACCCCGAGTTCAAGAAGCTCGGCATCGCCGCCGTTATTTTGTGCGTGCTGCAGATTTTTAGCGGAGCGGGCGTCGTGTTCACGCTGGATAACGAGCAGTGGTACCTGTTCGCCGCATTGGCACACATTGTATTGATCTCCGGTCTGTTCGGTGTACTGTGCTATTTGAGTGTACGCGTCTGGCAGCTTGGCCGGTTAAAAAATGAGACGGCTTCAGATCAAATCAGCCGTTCTGGATAGAGTTGTTTGGAGGAGGAACAATATATTGGGATACAGCAATTTACGTCAATGGATAGAGCAACTGCGGAAGGATAAAGATCTTGCCGTTATTGAAGCGCCGGTCGATCCTTATCTGGAACTGGCGGAGATTCACCGCCGCGTCATCCAGGAAGAGGGGCCGGCGCTGTTGTTTACGAATGTAAAAGGAACTCCTTTCCCAGTAGTGACCAACCTGTTCGGCACGGTCCGCCGGGTAGATCAAGCATTTGGCCCCCGTCCCGAGGAACTGATGAAGTCGCTGATGGGCGCGGTGGAAACGCTGCTGCCCCCTACAGTGACCGGCGTCTGGAAGGAAAAAGGGCTGCTCTTTGACCTGCTTAAGGTCGGCATTAAGAATGTGCCGCAGGGAGACGCGCCCATCCTGAACGTCTGCCGGAGCACCGATCCCTTGAAGGGATTGCCGCGAGTCACAAGCTGGCAGGAGGATGGCGGCCCGTTCGTCACGCTGCCGCTTGTGTACACCGAAAGCCCTTCCAATCCCAAAGACCATAATCTCGGGATGTACCGGATTCAAATCTATGATGATCAAACGACAGGCGTGCACTGGCAGATTCATAAGGGCGGAGGCTTTCATCACTTTGAGGCTGAGCAGCGGAACGAAGCGCTGCCGGTTTCCGTCTTCATCGGCGGTCCGCCGGCCCTGATCGCCACAGCCATCGCTCCTGTGCCGGAGCGCATGCCGGAGCTGCTGCTGGCTTCCATGGTGCTGGGCGGCCGTCTGCCGATGGTCAAAGATCCGATGGGCGGCCACCGGATGCCGGCGGAGGCGGAATTTGTCATCCGCGGATTGGTTCCGCCGCATGAGCGCAGACCGGAAGGCCCGTTCGGGGACCACTACGGCTACTACTCGCTGAAGCATGACTTCCCGGTGATGAATGTGCAGCGCATGTGGCACCGCAAGGATGCCATTTATCCGGCGACCATCGTCGGCAAGCCAAGGCAGGAGGATTATTACCTCGGTGATTTCCTCCAGCGGCTGCTGTCTCCGGCTTATCCGCTCGTCATGCCGTCCGTCCACTCCCTGTGGGCGTACTCGGAGTCGGGCTCCCATACGCTGGCGTCCGCCGTCGTGCGGGAGAGCTATTCCCGCGAAGCGCTCGTATCGGCGTTCCGCATCCTGGGCGAGGGGCAGCTGTCGTTGACCAAGTTCCTGATTCTGACGAACGAGCTCGTGGATCTGGCCGATTTCCCGAAGCTGCTGGAAACGGTGCTGGAGCGGTTCAATCCGGCGGTCGATTTGTTTATTTTCAACAAAACCTCGCATGACACGCTCGATTACACCGGCCAGCGAATGAATCACGGCAGCAAAGGCGTCCTGATGGGCATCGGCAGCAAGGTGCGCGAGCTTCCGCGAAGCTACGAGGAGGGCAACCTTCCGGGCATTCACTCGGCGCTGCCTTACTGCGGCGGCTGCCTTGTCGTATCAGGCCCGTCCTATACGGAGGATCCGGAGCTGCCGCAGCGCCTCGTAGGCGCGCTTCGGGAGAAGAATACCTCCTGGCCGCTCGTTATTCTGGTCGACAATGCCGCCGAAACGGTGAAGTCGCAAACCTCGTTCCTGTGGACGGTATTCACCCGCTTTAATCCGGCGACCGATATTTTTGCCGAAGCATCGGTTAAAAATCATCACATCGCCTACGAGCTTCCGGTCGTCATTGACGCCCGCATGAAGCCGGGGTACCCGGACGAGCTGTTACCGCGCGAGGATATCGTGGAATTGGTCGACCGCAACTGGAAGAACTATTTCCCTAAACAAGCTTTTTAATGATACTTCCCGTGCCGAATGCATAAGGAGGATGGATATGCTGCGGATATTGCTGGGGGAGCCTCCCCGTGAAAACACCGGCGTGCTGGCCGATGCCATGGACAAAATGGCGGAAATGGCGTCCATGCTGCGCTCGGAAATGAATGACAACGAGGACCGGGACCATGAGTACCGGAAGCTGGAAATCTGGATTCGCGGGCTGATCTCCTCGCTGGATGAGCTTGAGCAGAGCCTGTTCGCTGCTAGCTTTTTCCGCAAATCGGTGAAGGCGGGCTATATGGACGATATGTCCGTCAGCGAACAGGGGGATTACGCGCGCTATGTCTATTTTTACAAAAACGGCTTCATCCGCGTCTTCTCCCTGCTCGACAAGCTGGGAACGGTGCTGAACACGCTGTACGACCTGAATACGGTCAGGGTTAAAGCGCATTTTTCCTACTTTACCGTGCTCCGGCGATTCCGTTCCACCAAGAAGCATAGAGAATTGTCGGGCCGGCTGGATGAGATCAAGGAATCGTACCGCGATCCGATGCAGAAGCTGCGGAACCGACGCAACGCCGAGATTCATTATATGAATTCCGAAATGCAGGATGACTTGTGGCAGCGGCATCAGGGCCTGCACGACAAAATTCGGCTTGAGGATCTCGACGAGCATTTGGAGGATTTGCGTCAGGGGATGGAAATGGTATGCAAAACCCTGGTCGAAGTCTTCACGTACAGCAACGAGCTGCTCGGCAAGAGTCTGGAAAAATCAAGAGATAGTAAACGATAATCTTTAAAAAATCTTTGACAAAGCATGTAAAAGATTTTATACTAAGGCATGAAAATTTCATATCCAATCTTATCGAGAGTGGCGGAGGGACAGGCCCGATGAAGCCCGGCAACCGATTGATGCGCGGTGTATACATACGTCCCCAAGCATCAGTGTCATGGTGCTAATTCCTACATGGCGTGGCATGTTCACGGCTTTGTGCAGATGAGAAGGCATGGTCTTTTACAGTTAAGAGAGCCTCCCGCGGTCTGCACGGATTGTCGGGGGGCTTTTTGGATAGATTTTTGATTTGTGGTTTATGGGGCATGGGGAGGATAGAAAGTGATAGAGTTAAAAGGCTTGACCAAAGTGTACGGAAAAGGCGGCACCGCCGCCACAGCGCTCTCGGGCGTGAATCTTCATATTGAAAAAGGGGAAATCTTCGGGGTAATCGGCCACTCCGGCGCGGGCAAAAGCACCCTGATCCGCTGCATTAATCTGCTGGAGCGTCCGACGAAAGGCGAAGTGTGGGTCGACGGCACCGAGCTGACCCGGCTGGGCAAAAACCAGCTGCAGGAGCGCCGGCGGAAGATCGGCATGATTTATCAGCATTTCAACCTGCTCTCGTCGGCGACGGTGTATGACAATATCGCCTTTCCGCTCCGGCTGGTGCACACACCAAAGGCCGAGGTCGACCGGAAGGTGAATGAGCTGCTCGCGCTTGTGGGCCTCACCGAACACCGGAGCAAATACCCTGCTCAGCTGTCGGGCGGGCAGAAGCAGCGGGTAGGCATCGCCCGGGCGCTGGCGAGCGATCCGGACGTGCTGCTGTGCGACGAGGCCACATCGGCGCTTGATCCGCAGACGACCGATTCGATCCTAAGACTGCTGCTTCACATCAACAAGCAGTTCAATCTGACGATTGTGCTGATTACGCATGAAATGCATGTCATTCAGAGCATTTGCGACCGGGTGGCCGTGATTCACGGCGGGGGCATCGTCGAGCAAGGGCGGGTGGCCGATGTGTTCCTGAAGCCAAGGCATGGGGTGACGAAGGAGTTCATCCAAAGCGAAGCCCATGACGACAGTCCGCTCCTTGCGGCGCTGCAGGCTCCGCATCCCGACGGGACGACGGCGGTCAAGATTACGTTCCTTGGGGAAAAGACGTACGAATCGACGCTGTCGCGCGTAGCCAGCGGTACCGGAGTGAACTTCGCTATCCTGCAAGGAACCATCTCCACCATTAAAGATATTCCGTACGGCCAGCTCGTTGTCCGCTTCGAAGGAGACGCCACAGCCATCGGCAGAACAATCTCCGAGCTGACCGCGCAGGGACTTGATGTGGAGGTGCTGTCATGATATTCGGTCTTGATTTTTCAGCCGTTGACTGGGATGAGATGATTACCGGTACGGTGGATACCTTAAAAATGCTGGGCAGTTCCGCGATTTTTACAATAATCCTTGGTTTACCGCTCGGAATTGTGTTATATTTATGGGGGAGATCACAGCTTCCTTTTGTAAAAGGCTTATACGCGGTTATTTCCTTCATTGTTAATATTCTGCGCTCGGTGCCGTTTATTATTCTGGTCATTGCGCTGATCCCGTTCAGCCGGGCCGTGGTCGGTACGTCCATCGGGGTTCTGGGAACCATACCGCCGCTGGTCATCGGAGCCGCGCCGTTCTTCGCCCGTCTGGTGGAAACGTCGCTGCGTGAGGTGGACCGTGGCGTGATTGAAGCGGCGCAGGGGATGGGAGCTTCGACTACCCAGATCGTGATGCGCGTGCTGCTGCCGGAAGCCCGTCCGGGCCTGCTTGCCGGGATTACGATTACCGTTGTTACGCTGGTGTCGTACACAGCCATGTCAGGCATGGTCGGCGGCGGGGGACTTGGGGATTTGGCGATCCGCTACGGCTATCAGCGTTATGAGAAGGAAGTCATGATTGTCTCGATTATTCTGCTTGTTGTGCTGGTGCAGTTCCTGCAGATGGCGGGCGACCGGCTGGTAAGACATTTCACACGAAAATAAGGCCTATTTATATAAAAATACCTTATTGAGGCGAGGGCGCCTTCCGCTTCCGATGGAAGCAGAGGCTTTCGCCGAAACCGGCGGAGCTGGCGGTTGGGGAACCTTACAAGCCTCCGTTAACACACATACACTTTCAGAGGGGGATTTATCAAATGAAAAAAATGCTGTTGACCTTGTTCAGCCTGACGCTGATTATGGTGCTGGCTGCCTGCGGCGCTGACAATGGAGGAAACAAAGCCTCCAACGTTGCCGCCTCCAGTGCGCCTGCTGCCGGAGCTTCGGCTGCTCCAAGCGCAGAACCTGTCACACTAGTTGTCGGAGCTTCTCCGATTCCGCACGCAGAAATTTTGAAGGCTATCGCACCGCAGCTTGAAGCGCAGGGCATCAAGCTTGAAATCAAGGAATTCACTGATTACGTTCAGCCGAACGTGCAGCTGGCCGAAGGCCAACTGGACGCGAACTTCTTCCAGCACAAGCCTTACCTGGACGACCAGAATCAAAAGAACGGCTGGAATTTGACTTCCGTCGCCGCTGTCCATGTTGAACCTTTTGGCGCGTACTCCAAAAAAATCAAATCGATCGACGAACTGAAAGACGGCGCGAAAGTGGCCATCCCTAACGATGCCACCAACGGCGGCCGCGCGCTGATTCTGCTGGCGAAGAACGGTCTGATCACGCTGAAGGACCCTAACAATATTGCGTCTACCAAATCGGATATCACGGAAAATAAAAAGAATCTCAAAATCATCGAGCTGGAAGCCGCTAACCTGCCGCGTCAGCTGGATGAAGTCGACCTCGCGCTGATCAACGCCAACTACGCGCTGGAAGCGGGACTCGTTCCGACGAAGGACGCCCTGTTCATCGAGAGCGGAGATTCTCCATATGCGAACCTGCTTGTAGTCCGTCCGGACGACAAGGAGAAAGACGCCATCAAGAAGCTGGCAGCCGCGCTGACTTCCCCGGAAGCGAAGAAATTTATTGAAGACAAGTACCAAGGCTCCATCATCCCGGCGTTCTAATTGACTGCAAGCTAAAAACCAATCCCGTACTGCCTGTTTAAAGGGCGTGCGGGATTTTTTTGTGGAGATCACGGGTTCGGGTTCAGCTAAGAGACAAGGTTGTGGCGAAAGATAAAATTTAATATAATTGACCGATAGATTAGGCGCAAAAATAAGCACAAAAAAATCCCGGCGTTTGCCATAGGGCAAAGCACCGGGACGGTGTGTACGCGAAAATTAGAATACTTGAACGACTTCCTCGACACCTTCAACTTCTTCGATCAGAGCACGTTCAATTCCGGCTTTCAGCGTAATGGTGGAGCTTGGGCAGCTGCCGCAGGCACCCATCAATTTCAGTTTAACAATACCGTCCTCAACGTCGATGAGCTCAACGTCGCCGCCATCGCGCTGCAGGAACGGACGCAGTTTATCAAGAACTTCAAGCACTTCATCGTACATGCTAGTGCTTTGTGTATTCTCACTCATTTCTCAATCACTCCTTTCGTACGTATATTATAGTACAAATACTTAAAAAATAAAACGGTTAGTAAGGGCCAAGGAGATCAACATGAGACCAATTATTGAATTTTGTGTCAGCAACCTGGGACATGGCACCGAAGCGCTTAAGAATAAATTGGAGCAGAATCCGGGTTACGATGTCATCGAATACACCTGCCTGGGCAACTGCAACCAATGCCGCTTCGAGCCGTTCGCGATGGTAAACGGAGAAGTCGTCGCCGCCGATTCGCCCGAAGAGCTGGAAGCCGCCATTGATTCCAAGATCAAGGAACTGGAAGCCTGGGACAATCTTGAAATCGACTAAGCGGGCTTTAGCCGAAATGACGCTTGGACATCCACAGCACACCGCTCTTCAGAATGCGGGGGACCCGGCCCATCACGGAACGGCTGCCGAGCAGGCCGAAACCCTCGGTTTTACCCAGGGAACCGAGCGTTCCCTTCAGCTTGATTTTATGCAGTCTCGGCTTCTCGTTTCGCCACAGGGCCCGCAAGACCTGCCCGATCTGCTCGCCCTGGGCACCCGCCGCCTGGGCGCTGGGCGCATACGGCAGGCTGGCGCAGTCGCCGATCACATAAACTTCCGGATACTCCGGGATATTATAGTATTGGCCGAGAAGCACCCTTCCGCCGCGGTCTTTGGCCACATTGAGGTTCTGTACGACCTGGGCAGGCTGAATGCCGCCGGTCCAGACCGTAACGTCCGAAGCGATTGCCTGTGAGCCGTTGAAGACCGCATCCTTCTCAATGTGGGAGACCGAAATCCGGCTGAGCGTCTGCACCTGATGCTCGCTGAACCATTCCTCGACGTACTCAGACAGCTTGGCCGGAAAAGCGGACAGCACACGATCGCCCCGGTCGAGAATAGAGATATTCAGATCGGGCCGGCTTTCGCGCAGCTCGGCGGCAAGCTCGACGCCGCTCAGGCCGCCGCCCACAATGTTGATGGTGCCATAGGGCTTCACATCGTTCAGGCGGCGGTAGGTCTCTCGGGTGCCAGGCAGCGTCTGTATGCTGCATGTATGCTCCACGGCGCCGGGAATGCCGTGATAATTATCGGTGCAGCCGAGGGCGATGGCCAGGATATCGTAAGGGACAGGCTCGCCGTCTGCCATAAGGACGAGCCGGCTCTCCAGATCAATGGAGCCGACTTCGCCGTACTTGGTTGAGAGCCTGGGGTGAACGGGAAAGGCGATGCGAAGATCATAATCAGAAACCGTACCGGCGGCAAGCGCATAATATTCCGTCTTGATGCCCTGGAAGGGCATCCGGTCGATCAGGACGATTTCCACGTCGCTGGGGAGATGATGGTTAAGCAAATCCTGGATCAGTGCGAGGCCGCCATAGCCGCCCCCGAGAACAAGCAGTTTCTTCATGCAGTGCGCCCTTCCTTTCCGCTGTGAAATGGGTTGGCTATTCGTATACCTTGATTTCGTTGTAGAAGGTGTCGCGCTCAACGGGGATTTTGCCTGCGCCCTTCACGAGCCAGATCAGTTCTTCGCGTGTAAGACCTTCTGGTGTCAGTGCACCGGCGGAATGGCTGATTCGTTCCTTCAGAATCGTTCCGTGCACGTCGGAAGCGCCGAAGCTCAGCGAGACCTGGGTCAGCTGCGGCCCTATATTAATGAAGTAAGCTTTGATGTGATCGATATTGTCGATCATCAGCCGGCTGATAGCGATCGTCTTGAGATCCTCGTACGCGGAGTTTCGTCGCATAATGCCGGCATTCTTGCTCTTGGGCTGCATCGACAGCGGAATGAACACCATGAAGCCGTTCGTTTCGTCCTGAAGCTCGCGGATTTGCAGCATGTGCCGGACGCGGTCCTCGTGGGACTCGATGGAGCCGTACAGCATGGTCGTATGGGTCCGCATACCGAGCTTGTGCGCCTGCCGGTGCACCTCCAGATATTGTTCGACATTCGCTTTGTCGACGTGCATTTTTTGGCGGTATTGGTCGGACAGAATTTCCGCTCCTCCGCCTGTAAGGGTCTTAAGACCCGCCGCCTGCAAGCGTTCCAGCACTTCGCGGATGCTCAGACCGCTGATCCGGGTGAAGAAATCGATCTCCGCCGCCGTATAAGCCTTTAAGGTCACATCAGGAAAACGGTCATGCAGCGCCTGAAGCGAATCAACATAGTACTGGAAAGGGACGTTTGCGTTGTGCCCGCCCACAATATGGAACTCGCGCACGCCGGGGTGGATATGCTGCTCCACGTAGGAGATCATTTCCTCGCCGGAGAGGGTATAGGCACCTTCTTCGCCCTCATCCTTGCGGAAGTTGCAGAACGCGCAGCGCGATTCGCATACATTGGTGAAGTACAGGCTCATATTTTCGATAAAATACACCTTGTTTCTGTTCTTCCGAAGGTTAACCTCGTTAGCGAGCTGACCGATCGTCAGCAAGTCGTTGCTATCATATAAATAAACGCCATCCTCAAGGGTCAATCGCTCGCCGGCGTGAACCTTTTCAATAATATCCGCCATTCTGGCATCGGTGTGGGGCGTAATAAGAGTAGACATTATGATTCCTCCTAGTAAGGTTTGAGATCAGAGGCTCAGCCAGCATGGGCAAACGATAGCGAGTGCGGCCTACCAATAAGAAAACACCCCGTTGTTTCTCACCTAGAGAAAAACGACGCAGATGTTTTCAAGAACAACATATCGAAGCGGCAGCAATTTCATTTTCTATGGAGTCATAGGCCGCGCGTGACAAAATTTCGAATTTTGCATAGTGCTTTTTCCTATTATAAACCTCTCTTGAAAGGTGAGCAACCGCCCGGAACCGTTCTTGTCCCCTCATCTGCGGCTTGTGGAGCGGGGTGGAGTGAAGTATACTTTATTTTATATAGACAATAACTTTTGGCCAAGCACGGCCGATCCCATATATTTAGAAGGAGGCTGGAAACCATGATTACAATCAGCGATACGGCTGCGGAGCAGCTGAAGACCATGCGCGACTCGCAGGAGATCCCGAACATGTTCCTTCGCCTTGGCGTAACCGCCGGAGGATGCAGCGGATTTTCGTACGCGATGGGCTTTGACGACAACGAAACCGATCAGGACGTCTACATGGATGTGAAGGGCCTCAAGGTCGTCATGGAAAAAGACAGCCTGCGCCTGCTCGACGGCCTCGAAATCGACTTCGAGGAATCCGGAATGTCCGGCGGCTTCACGATCAACAACCCGAACGCCACCGCCACGTGCGGCTGCGGACACAGCTTCAGAACGGCGACGGATGCGGGGAAACCTAGCGAGGAGCCTTGCTGAGGTAGTTAAGAAACAGCAGAATATTTGAGTTCCGAAAGCAGCGGAGACTTTGAGGCAACAAGCCTTGGAGTCTCTTTTTTTAAATACAAGGTCTTTTATAAGTTTCACGCTTATAAAAGACCTTGTATGTCTACGAGAAACGCACTTTCGTCTTGAAAGACGCCGTCAGGCGTTTCTTCTTGGGTGGGATTCAGGTAGGTGGGATTTACGTAGGTGGACGGGGCCGCCCGAATGGAAGCGGGTGATCCTTCTTTCTTTTTAGGGGGGGAAGTAAATAATGCAGAAAACCTGAAATTCTGCATCTTTTGATCGCCTGAGAATAGCTATGTATAACATGCCTACGGAAATACAGGTTTTTCTCCGCTCCGCCTCAAATTCAGTCAGAACAGTCTCAAATCCCTGTATAATTGCAGGTTATGTTTGAGAAAAAACGTTTTTGATCGAAAAAAGCTGCACTTTAGCTGTTTTGCAATGATGTTGAATTAAAATCATAACCAACCTGACCTGTCCCTTGATGTTAGAGCGATTGCCCTAATTCCTAACTTGGTTTGATGGAGGAATTGCACCAATAGAAAAGCAAAAGCCAGCAAGTCTCCAATAACCGGAAGACTTGTTGGCTTCTTAACTTTTTTAAAATACAAGAATTTATAAGTTTCACGCTTATAACAGACCTTGTATTTCTACGAGAAACGCACTTGCGTCTTGAAAGACGTCGTCAGCCGTTTCTTCTTGTATCCAATATCTTGAAATGAGGTTACACTGGAGGGAGAAATAAATGGAAATCCGACTGGGCATACGCGATGAGCGAACGATCGGGATCCAAATCAACAGATTCGGCAAAGAGGACATTCTGAAGATAAAATCGATCCCCGGTAGGAAGTGGGTACCTGACGAAGGCATTTGGACGATCCCTTACACTATCGCTAAAGTCGAACAACTGCTAAATGCTTGCTTCGGCGATGAGGTGAAGGTGGATCAGCGTCTGGTGGAGGATAGCCCTTTTATTCAAGAATGGCTGGACAAACAAGTTCAGGCGGTGGCTGCCGCCAAGCGGAGCTCTTATCTATGGAATGAAGAGATGGAACATAGATTTCGGGATGCACTAACTGTCCGCGGATACAGTGGCAAGACCATTCGGGCGTATAGTGCCCATGTAAAGAGATTCTGTGCTTACCATAGGGAGCGAGAGTCTCAAACCGGTGAATCTTGTGTTCAACAGTATGCTCTATCTTTGCTCAAGCGGGCGTACTCCCATGCCTACGTGAACCAGGCGATTAGCGCACTGAAATTCTATTCCAAGCATGTTCTTAACCTGAAAGAGACAGCTTCATATATTCGGCCCAAAAAGGAGAATAAGCTTCCTAATGTGCTATCACTTGATGAGGTGATGATCATTTTAAAGGCCGTGGACAACCTGAAGCATCAAGCTATTCTATATCTGACCTATTCGTCCGGCCTGCGGGTCAGCGAGGTGGTTCGGCTTCGGATTGAGGATTGTGATCATGCCCGTCAAGTGCTGCGTGTGCGTCAAGGGAAGGGAAGAAAAGACCGGATCACTCTATTGTCCGATTCCGCTTACCAACTGGTCCGCAAATATGTTGATCAGGAGAAACCCGAACCTTGGTTATTCCCCGGACAAACTCCCGGCCGACATCTGACTGAACGCTCCGTGCAAAAAGTATTCGAAAAGGCACTCTCCGCCTCCGGTGTGATGAAACAGGTTGGCATCCACGCGCTCCGGCATTCTTTTGCGACCCACCTGCTTGAAAATGGAATTGATCTGCGCTATATCCAGGAACTGCTCGGCCATCAGAGTTCTCGTACGACAGAGCGGTATACCCATGTAAGTGTAAAGGATATCCGGCGGATTCAGAGTCCTCTAGATCGGATGTAGGCACGAATAGGGGGGGAGGTGAATGTTGGGAGAAGATGTCTTGTGGTACATGAAAAAAGAATCCAATGCTGGATTCACGAAGTACAGAGATAACCCGGATTAAAGGGATACATGAAGTTCAGAGATAAGACGTTATCTGAAACCAGCAAGATGGATTTTCTAGTGAATCGAGGGAGAGGAATAATGAAAAACAAGACAATTATCGCAGTCTCTATTTTGACGCTAGTTCTCATTTCTGGAATATTTGGCTTTCTATTAGGTATATCTTTTAAAGGAGAATCAAATCAGAACGACAGTAAAGACCAAAATGGCAATCGATATCAAATGATAAATGTAAACGAAAACAATATCATAATATTTGATCAACAAACCGGTGACTATTGGAGGAGATTCATACCTTCTAATGAAGGGCCTACAGAATGGGAAAAGGAAAAGTCGCCAATAAACAAATAAATAAAGCATGAATAAAGCGATTTTAAGGGTAACTCTTAGAAGTTGCTGGCATCAGATAACAATGTGTTCACGCTTCGGCGGACAAGCCGCCTCGGTCCCGGCATATAAGTCGAAGATGTAGTTGCCGGGACACATCCATTCACCCAACCGCATCGCGGCCGGCCGAGATCGTGCTCGACGCACGACGCTGGCAGCTTAGGGTGAATGGACGTCGTGAACACGGAAACGTTATGTGAAACCCCTTAAAGACATATGAAAACAGTGAGTAGGTGAAACATTGAAGCAAGGGAAATTACTTTTCATATCAACTTTGATCGTTATGGTGTTAATATTTTTACCAGTTAGTAGATATGGAGCAAGTAACCTCTGGGGAATAATTAAACTACAAACAACCGATAAAGACATGATAAAGACAGATGAAAATCAAAATTATGCAACATTCATGGCAAAGAATATAAAGGGCAACGGATATGAAAATCTAAAGGATTATATGAAAGGCAAAGGCTGGAAATACGAAGAACAAATAGGATCAGGATTCAAATTCATTAAAGACAATTACGAGACTACAGTCTCAACACAACAAATAACAAAAAACTATATACAAATTAAGATCAAGACAGAAGTAGACTGACAAGATTAAAGGCGACTTGGAAGCTTACTCGAAGAAGTGAGGGGCATCACATAACACCGTATTCCCGCTTCGGCTCTTACGGAGCCTCGGTCTGCCCGAGGCAATTCGGGGAAGCATATTCAGCAGACAAACCTGCACCGACTAACCGCGTCGCGGCCACCCTATGGGGCTTAAGTCGGTAAGGCGTCGTGAATACAATAACGTTATCTGAAAGATCGGCCCCAATGATGACTTGAAGGTAATTCATTCGCAACATCGTGTTGCTTGAAGTAAATAGAAAATCGCAAACCTCATTGTAACGACATTTCCCAAAATAGAGAGGAGACAAGGAAATAATGAATAACGGCAGTTGGGAAAAAATTTATGTGGAACAAGGGAAAGTACAAATTGATGTTCTAGACTCGGTTGTAGAGGCTGCTAACGTATTCTTAGAAAATAAATGCAAGAAAATTTTAGATTTAGGATGTGGGACAGGACGACATACGTATTATTTGGTAGATAAAGGATTCAATGTACATGCATGTGATATCTCAGAAACAGGAATAGAAATAACTAAGGAATTATTAGAACGATCAGAGAAATCTAATGCGGAATATAGTATACAGAATATGTACTCAATGACATTAGAAGATAATATATTTGATGGAGTATTATGTATTTGGGTTCAAGGTCATGGTGTTCGGGAAGAAATTCAAAAAGGAATCAATGAGATATATCGAATACTTAAAAATGATGGAATAGTTGTAACGGATTTTGTAACTACAGAAGATCCAAGTTATGGGATTGGCGATGAAATTGCACCGAACACATTTTTAGGAGGAAGACCAGGAGAAGAGAATATACCACATTACTATACGACACGCGAAGAGTTGTGTGGGATGTTTCGCAAGTTTAGTGATGTTGTATTAAAGGACAAAGTATATGAATTTAAGGATACATATGGAAATAAACATAGAATAGTAGCGATCCTTGTGACAGCAAGAAAATAGAAAAACTATATAAAACTCAATAAATATTGGAGACTTACAATACAATAAAGATTATGTGGGTCGACGTCCTGTCTCAATTCGAGGAAGTGGGGCCGATCCATCAGATAACACCGCATTCCCGCGGCGGGCCTTACGGCCCTTGGTCGCCAGAAGTTATAACAGGCAAGCAAATTCAGGCGACAACCCTGCAAGGCTAAGTGGCAAGCCACCCAGTCGCATTCGTCCTTTAAGCCTTTCGGATTCGGGAATGCAACAACGTTATACGAAAACTTGCTAACCCTATTAAAAACCAACAATTTTAGAAGGAGACTTCAAAATGATAAAGCAAGAACAACCACAAAAGTACCACGTGCTGGCTCGAGGAGTCATATTAACCGATAACCATCTTTTAGTTGCCCATTGCATAGGAATGGATAACACATTTTTACCAGGAGGACATGTTGAGTTTCATGAAAGTATTAGAACCTCTTTGTATAGAGAGATAAATGAAGAACTTGGTTTAATAAGTGAAGTCGGGCCGTACATAGGAGCAGTAGAAGCTGAACACGAAGATGAAGGAACATATCATCAAGAGATAAATCATGTTTTTATTACTAAATTAGAAAACGCAGATTATAGAAAGAATCCAGAATCAAAAGAGAGCCATTTAGAATTTTATTGGATACCCATAAATGAGATGGACCGACATAACCTTCTTCCTCAACCAATGAGAAAGATTATTGAAAACTATATAAATGATATTGAAGGGCCCTTTTTCGAAAGTACATTCGAATAGGTTTAGTGAGGTTTTTCGATGAAGAGCAAGTCTTCGTATAACACAACATTCACGCTGCGGGCTACCCCCTTGGTCTGTTGAAGATAATACGGAGAAGTGGATTCAGGCAGACAACTCCTGCGAGGCTAAGTCTTCGACCCAGTCGCTACGCTCCTTTAAGCCTCTCGGGTTCGTGAATACAATAACGTTATAAGAAATCCTTGTTATGAGTAAAACTATAAAGAAGAAGGAAGTGCAAAAATGCAAAAAGCAATAGTAGTCTATTTCTTAACTGAGAAGAAAAATAACTTAGAGGAATTAAATGAATTGTTAAATACCGGATGGAAATTAGTTAGTCAAAGTGCGATGGGTGGCGGTGGTGGTAATAATGCTGTATATTCATTGGTAATTTTAGAAAAATAAAAGATTGGTTATCCATCTATTTTAAATTGATGAACATGAACTAAAGAAAATTGATGTATCAAAAATTTTAGAAGAAGTAAGGCTAATAACGATCGGAGTAATACCTATATTAAAGAAACATTAAGACTAAAGACTATAGAGTATGTAAGGTTCCAGATCTGTGACTGTTTTTACCTCGCGAATGGAATAGAATCATATTTATCAAACAACATAACTTAAAGGGGATGCTTCGAAGACGGAGACATCTTATAACACAGCATTCACGCTGCGGGCTAACGCCCTGGGTCTGCGGAAGAGATTTCAAAGAAGAAATTGGCAGGTAGACAACCCTGCGAGGCTAAGTCTGGCGACCCGCTCGCTGGCGCTCACTTAAGCCTCTCGGGTTCGTGAATGCGGAAACGTTAGAGGAAATGGCTGCAACAATAATAAAAACTAAAACACTTATTCTCGGAGGTTAATTCATGGGAGTCGAATGGTATGACATGATCGCTAGAAGAAATGGCGGATATAAAAGCAATGCTGTATTTACCATTGAGGGAATTTCAGCGGAGCAGATATTTGAAGAAAGACTAATGGGTATGTTACCTAATTTCAATTCAGTCTTAGATGCTGGGTGCGGACATGGGGATTTTACACTAAAGATGTCGAGACATGCTAAATCGATAATAGGATTTGACAACTCAGTTGAAATGATTAAGATTGCTGAGTCAATTTTAGAAGAAAGTAAAGTGAATAATGTAAGAATTGTATGCGCTAGCACCAAGACTGACTTACCTTTTAATGATGAACAATTTGATTTAATTTATGACAGAAGAGGGCCAACATCTATATTAAATCATAGTAGAATACTTTTTTCTGGAGGCACTGTATTCGGAATTCACTCAGGCGCATTGCAAACAGTTAAAAACAGATTAAACAGTAATGGATATATAAACATTGAAATTGAAGAATTTAATAGTGCGATTATCTTTTTCCCTGATGAGATTGAATTTGCTAAGTTTATTTCAGGAATACCCGGAAATCCCGAATATACTACGCCTGAACTAAAGAAGGAATTAGAATTAAGGGTTCAACAGAATATTATAAACGGAAAACTTGGATTGAAAGATTATAAATACATATGGAAAGCCAACAAACCTTAATTTGTAAGTAAGCTCGAAGAAGGTATCCACATCATCTAACACCGTATTCCTGCGGCGGAGCCTGACGGCTCCTTGGTCTGCCCGAGGGAGTTCGAAGAAGTGGAGTCAGGCAGACAACCTTGCGAAGCCAAGTCCGTCGGACCCGCCTGCTAAAGCTGGCTTAGGCTTCTCGGGTTCAGGAATACATGAACGTTAGGTGAAATCACAGCAAATAAAAGGAGATTAAAAATGAGCAACTTCTTAAAACTTTAGCCAGCCGACTTCAACGGTAAGTTGACCGACCAGCTTTCCAGGCGTTCCTGCTTGCTTCGCACTCCTTTCTCATCTTGTCCGCTTCACTCTCCCCTTTCTCGAACACTATGGACGCCCGGCTCAGAAAACCGGCGTTCCACCGGCTAATTATCACGGAACTCATTTCATATTTGGCGGGAATCTCGTTGACCGTCTACTCTTCCTATAAGACCCTCCAGTACTACCTTCGTTTTAAATTGCTTCTTAACCTATGGAATTTTTGTGTCATGTAACATTACGTAATACTTTCATAGAAAGTCACTCTGTAATAAAATTGTTGAATTTACACGTTAAACTCTGATTGTTATTCGGAGTTAGTGACGTATAATGTTGTAATATAACGAAATATATTTAAATATAACGAAACATGCTTAAATGATTATTTATTTAGTTCTTTTGATATAGATAGATATATTATTATATAAGTAAATCGATTAATTGGTTGTGGATGACGGGAAGGAAAAGGGGACTTTATGAAAAATAACAACTATAAACAATTGATGCGATGGATGATTTGCGTTTGGATGATGATTATTTTCATAACCCAGGCTACTGTTCCGGCTTTTGCGGCCTATAATACAAGGCCTCTGAAGATGTATCCGAAATTGGATGAGGTTGAGATTGCAAGCGGACAAAGCAGCAGCTTTGAAATTCACTTGAAATTCTCAAACAATGTAGGCTTTATTGATGAGACACAGGAAGACCGCTATGATATGACCGGTTATAATGCTAAAAACCTGACAAAGTTTCATATGAAAGAAGCAAAGACCGGGAAGGAAATTCCTGTTAAAGTGACGCCTCATCCTCAAGCGCTTAAGCATACCGAAGAATCAAAATACTTCTATGTATATGCGGAAGGACTGGATCCGAAAACCGACTATATTCTGCACATAGATGAGGATTTATACGCCAACATGGGCAACAGCCTTGGATCGCCGTATGAGATTTTATTTAATCTATCTGCTGATCCTCAGGTAGTAAAGTGGGGTCCGACAGTACCGCTTCCTATTAATAATGTCACGATTCCTCCTTTGTATATGACAGATTCGTCCATAAAGAATTCCCAAAAAGGGGTTCCTGTGGACACGGCTATAACGCTGTCCTTTTCCTTTAATGTTTCCGGACCGGAAATGCTGACGTATAATTCCGAATTGTTTTTCCTGTTTGAAGAGGGCACAAAATCAATTCCTATTGAGGTGAAAGCGGGGGAAACGGTCAATGATTTTGTGATTAAGCCTATTCTGCCGCTGAAGGAGGGTACGGAGTACAAGATTGTTGTTGTGAAGGAATTATCGGCGAAAAACGGAAGCACCATGTCAAGCCCGATCAACTTATATTTTAAATCGGTAAAGCCGGGATCGGATGATGATGTGGATCAAGAGGTTGCTGATAACAACTTCACCTACTTTACAGATATCGCAAACTCATGGGCAAGGGATGAAATCAATGCCTTGGCTGATTTGGGGATAATAAATGGATTTGCTGATGGGACATATCATCCGAATGAATATAATTCAAGAGCTGAAATCGCTGCTATCTTAGTGAGAGCTTTTGACTTGGAGAGTAATACTACAATCTCATTTAATGACACCAAGAACCACTGGGCTGAGAATTACATATCTACTGCTGCTGCAAGCGGTATTGTTAAAGGTTTTGATGCAAATAGATTTGTTCCGAACGAAAAGGTAACACGTGAGCAGCTTGTGGTAATGCTGATCCGGGCATCGGGCCTGAATTTGAAAGAAAAGATTCCCTCCAAAGACAACAGTAAGGAAAGCAGCGTCACAACAGAAGTGTATCAGGGCAGCACCGTCACATCAGCAGTGTATCAGGACAGCAGTGCAGCAACGTTGCTTGACTTCATAGACGCGGCTACTGTGTCAGACTGGGCAAAGGATAGTATGGAAATAGCAATTAAAAATGGGATTATTCATGGTTATTCTGATAAAACGTTGGCGCCTCAGGCCAATGTAACCAGAGCAGAAGCATGCAAAATGATCAACACCTTGCTTGGACTTCCATGAGGAAAGGGGTGAATTTGTGGTAATACGTAAAAGCTGGTGGCGGGTAATAGCTGTATTTATTATTTTGTTGACGGCTGCGATTATGTACTGGCCTCTTACCACATTCGCTGACGTTGGTGATGGAAGTGGAGGGGGAGGAGGTCCTGCTGTTCCGCTTTATATGGATTGGTCATATCCCCGTGATGGTGAGACCAATATCAGTATAAATCCAATAATCCAGTGCAAGTTCAGCCATAATGTCGCACAGTTTGAAGTCCAGAAGCGAAATAAATCGTTGTTTTCTTTAAGAAAAGAGGATGGGACGGAAGTTCCAATCAAAGCATTTGCGGCAGATGTTCAAATCGAATTTGATAAACGCCAATACATATATTTATCTCCGATCAATCCGCTTGAAGAAAATACGAAGTATTACGTTAGTGTGCAAGAAGGAGTACAGGCCAAAAACGGTATGGCCACAGAAAAGGAACAACAATTTAGCTTTGTTACTGGAAGCAAAAATTATTCAGTGCCTTTGCTGGTAGACATTGAAAAAAAAGCTTCTGGAGAGGAGCAGGCTATCGAGAATGTACACAGCACTGATCATTCTGAACATTCAATCCAATCTGAAGATTTTTCGGATGATAAGCAGATAGAGCCAGAGGCGAAAGTTCAGCAGACAGATGTTTCTCAAATGTCGGCTCATACAGAAGAAGAAGCGCAAAAGGAGGCGGAGACAAAACCGCAGACACAGGCGCGGATACAGAGTACACAGGAAAGTGTAAAGGAGGAAGCAGCAGCACAAGAAGAAGCGCAAAAGGAGATGGAGATAAAACCGCAGGCACAGACGCAGACACTGAAACAGGCGCAGATACAGAGTACAGGAAATAGTTCCCGAATATCTTGGATTTTAGTAGCTGTAATACTTATCTTGGCGTTTATTCTTTCAACAGTTGTCAGGATAAAATGGGGCGGTTCTCCAAAGGTAAGGAACAGTCATTATGAAAACTAGACATCTGATTCTTATTGGAATAATACCATTTCTGCTGTCTGTGGTCAGTCTGTTTTTGGGGCGGTATCATGCTCATCCCAAAGAGGTTTTATTAACGTTTACCCAGTTATTTACCCAGGGCGGAACGAATGTGGGGATACAGAGTGCTACTGTTGTTCTGCAGCTGCGGTTACCCAGAATTATTGCTGCTGCCTTTGTAGGCGCTGGGCTTGCTGTCAGTGGAGCTGCATTTCAAGGGGTTTTTCATAATCCCCTGGTTAACTCCGGTCTTTTGGGAGTTAGCTCTGGTGCGGGTTTTGGAGCAGCACTTGCAATCATTCTTTTTCAAGCCAGTTGGGCGACCTATCCATTTGCTTTTGTTTTTGGATTGATTGCGGTAGCTGCAAGTTACTGGGTTGCGCGTATTTACAAAACAGTACCTACCATTATGCTGGTGCTGGGCGGAACGATCATATCCAGTATTTTTAATGCGTTGGTCTCCTTGTTGAAATTTGTGGCAGATACTGATCGCCAGCTTCCGGCGATTGTGTATTGGCTGATGGGAAGTTTATCTTCCGTTGCTTATAAGGATTTTTGGGCGCTGATCCCTATTGGGATGGGGATTCTAATTTTAATCGGGTTCAGTTGGAAGGTTAACGTACTTTCCATGGGTGACAAAGAGGCGCAAACCATGGGCGTCGATGTTATACAAACGAAGGCCATTATTATTGTAGGGGCAACACTTGCCACTGCTGGAGCGGTCTGTATGGCCGGCGTAGTTGGCTGGGTTGGCTTGGTAATTCCCCATATTGGCCGTATGGTAGCCGGAAACGACAACCGCAAACTGATTCCGTTGTCCATTTCACTGGGTGCTGCCTTTATGATCCTGATTGATACGCTCAGCAGGACAATCATAGAATCGGAAATCCCGCTAGGCATTCTAACCTCTTTGGTCGGAGCACCATTTTTTATCTACCTTATAAAGAAAACCAAGGGTGGGGGATGGCGGTAATGACTCTCATAGATATTCGAAATGCCTCATTTGCTTATGAGGAGAAAGAAATCTTTAATAATGTGAATCTTTCGGTTTCTAAAGGAGAAATCTGTTGTCTGATGGGGCCGAATGGATGCGGAAAGAGTACATTGCTTGATTGTATCTTGGGATTTTTAAGATTAAGCCGCGGCGAAATCTTTTTAGGGGGCAAACCGTTTTTATTATACAAAATTGCAGATTTGGCAAGGCAAATCGCATATGTTCCGCAGCTGCATACGCGTTCCTTTCCTTATACAGTGGAACAGATTGTACTAATGGGACGGACAACATATGGGAATGGGATTGCCGGTCCGAGTAAAAAAGATCGGGAATTAGCTATTGAGGCTTTAGAGACTGTGGGGATGCTGCATCTGGCAGAGCGGCCTTATACAAAGCTCAGTGGAGGAGAGCTCCAGCTTGTTATTCTTGCACGGGCATTGGTGCAGGAAACTCCGGCTATCATAATGGACGAACCTACAGCACACTTGGACTTCCGCAACGAACTGTTATTTATGGAGACGGTTGCCAAACTGGTGCAACAAAAAAATGTGGGTATTTTGATGGCCACACACTCGCCTAACCAAGCATTTTATTTTGAAAACAAGGGGCTATCTGTCCAAGTGTCCGTTATGGGGAATCAGACTATTCTTCAAACAGGAACACCCGACGAAGTGCTTACAGAGGAAACGATCAGAAAAGTATACCGGATAGAGGCTAAAAGGGCTGTATATCAAGATGAACAAGGAATCATGCGTCAGATCATTCCACGCGGCAGCTTGTGAAAGTGTGAATGAAAAAGGAGCTCTGCCTATGAATACTTGCAAAAAATCAAAAATCTGGCGATTGGTTTGCATCATGCTTGTTATTGCAATCATTACTTCACTTACAGCCTGTTACGGTAATACTTCGAGGTTGACTGAGAAACCGAATGGAAGTGTTGCAGCGCGAGAGGGATACAAACTAACCACGGATTGCATAGGGCGAAAAGTAGAAGTTCCAGCCTCTCCGAAGCGAATAGCTGCGCTGGACTCTTTTGCAGGAGAAGCCATGGTGATGATAGGGGCTGGCGATAAAATGATAGCTGCTCCTAACGGAGTCAAGACAGATCTCCTTTTACAAAGAATTTACCCCAATATGCAGAAAGTTGGAGTTCCGATGGCGGGCGCTGCAATCAATGCAGAGACTCTGATGGCTTTACAACCGGATTTGATTTTCATTAAGGAAGCCATGTATTTAACAGAGGGAGAGAGGGCGAAGCTGGATAAACTTGGCGTACCCTATCTGGTAGTTGGATATGACAGTATGGAGGAGCAGATTAATGCTTTACATATGATAGGAGAGTCCATTGGGTCAATCGCGGCAGAAAAAGCGGCAGCCATCAATCAATATTATAGGAAAGTTATTGTTCAGGCTAAGGAGATTCAAAGGCAAATTCCCGAGAAGGACAGATTCCGCGTTTACCATGCAATTAATGAGATCGTGCGTACGGATGGGGCTAAAACACTGGGAAATGACTGGATTTCGTCCGTGGGAGCCATCGACATATCCGCTGGAGGCCAGCTTAAGTTTTATGAGAACGACTACTTTGCCAGCATGGAACAGATCTATCAGTGGGATCCGGATATCATAATCTGCAATGAGGCGGACACGGTGGTCTATTTGATGGAGGATTCAAAATGGCAGGGACTGAGGGCTGTCAGGGAGCATAGGGTTTATAACATTCCCGTAGGCGCAACAAGATGGGGACAGAGAGGCAGCCTGGAAACCTTTTTTGCCATATTATGGCTGGGAACTACGATTTACCCGGAACAGTACAAAGATGTGGATTTAAAGAAAGAAGTGCTGGATTTCTATAATAAAATCCTCGGTTTGAAAATCGATGATCATACTTACGAACTTATTCTTTCCGGCAACGGGATTCGAAACAAAAGCTCAGGAGAAAAGGAAAAATAGTATGAACTTAAAAAAACACTGCCGCAAGATCTGCTGCAATAGATGTATCCCTGTTTTTTTAATAGTAATGGTGCTGTTTGCTTTGAACCCTTATCCCGGGATTGTTAGCGGCGAAGATGCAGGAGTGGCGAAGCTTCAGGTACAGGTTGGAGAGCGAAAAGTGCTGGAACAAGCTGCGGTGCCTGAGCAGAATGAGAATTTGAATACGGTCCACAACCAGTACAGCACAATGACCGAGAATGGGGAACGCAAAACGATATTGGGGGAGGGGATTATACTTTCAGATTATCTGAAAGCTCTGGGAATTAACTTAGAGGAAGTTGAGGATATATATCTTTATTGGAAAGAAGGGGCTCCTGCTGCATTTACTGGAAAAGAACTGCTGGAAACAAAGCGGTATCATTATACGGATCAATTAAAAACAGAACAGGATACATCGATAGCAGAATCCGGAACAGTGACGGAGCAAACCTATAACCCGTCTGCCGGAATCGAAGTTCCGCCCATGCTGGCATTGCGGTCAGCGGTATTGAATGAGCCGGAGGAGAATGGGGATGCGCTGGATAGCACATCTGGCTTGCGTTTATGCTACGGCCAGCAGAATCCGGACGAAATCAGCAGTGCCATGCTGAAAGGGAATATTCAAAAGATTATTGTAATTCTGAAAGAGGACAGTACATACGGGCAAAAAGAACCGCTCCCCACGGAGCCGGACTTTAAAATAAGCATCAGAGTTGGGACTGACGACATCAAACGTGAAATTCCATTCAGCTTTCAACAACTCGAACAATTTGAGAAGGAACGGCAGTATTATACTTCCATAAATGAAAAGGGTGAGCCGGAGACCACATTGGCTGAGGGAATTCCCATCATAAAGCTGATTGAGTCTGCGGGAGTGGACTTTAATGATGTCAAAAATCTCCGTTTTTTCTACGCCGACGGTCTTGATAGCAGTTTTACCAAAACATTTCTCTTTGATCGCAAACGCTATAGTTACCCTGAGTTGGTCAGCGGTGATCTGGATGATGGAGAAGGGAGAATGATAGACAAAAGTAAGGAATCTCAGGAAGTAATGCCGATGCTGGCCCTTCGATACGCAGAGCGGACGGATAAGAGTTTGCAGGGTTGGGATGCAATCAGCAATAAGGAAGGAATAAAGATCTGCTACGGACAGATGAAAATCTCCGACGTCGTTAGTCCGATGTATGGATACAGCATCAACCGGATGGAAATTGTTGTAACATCCAAAATCAATGAAACAGAGCAGGCAAAGACAAAGACTATTGATGATAATGATGTTTTTGGACCGGCTGTTTCTGAAGAAACTGGGGATAGACTGGATGAGCTTCCTACGACTCTTGCTTTCAACGTTGGTTACTTCGGGCTTGAGTATTTGCCAAGAAAAATATTTTCACTTGAGGAAATAAAGTCACTGCCGAGGGTTACGCAAGCATATACAGCAGTTGATTCGTCTGGAAAGGTAGTGATGGAGACCGCCGTGGGTGTAAGGCTCAAGGACCTTTTGGCAGCTGCGGGTATCGATAGAAATTCTGTAGATAAGATCACTTTTACTTTTACAGAAAACAGAGAGAAGAAACGTCTCTCATTTTCAAGGGGGTTTCTTCTGGATACACCGCGGTATTTCTATCCTAACCTTCCGCTCCGGTGGAATGGCTCTGGTCCAACTGCAGGAGCTGCGGTAGATGCGCTTCAGGTTGACACGATCATCGCCTTCCGGGATTTGCAGCAGCAGGGAGCTACAGCACCAGACTTTTACAAGGTGAATGGGTATAACAGGTTCAAGCTGATATTCGGTCAAACCAATACGAGATCTGAAACGGTATCCAGGCATGTCAAATGGATTGACTCGGTTGAAATCCAGCTGCTGGGAAGTCCGCCCGATGAAAAGGGGAATAGCGTTCAAAATGCTTCATTGATTGGGGCAAAAAGTAAGGGAACACCTTCGCAGCAATCACAAATACCGGATAAGAAATTATCATCAGAAGCGACAAAAGAAACAAAAGCGACAAAAGATACAGAAGAAACAAAAGCAACAAAAGAACCAGAAGCGATGGAAGCAACAGCAGCAACAGAAGCAACAGGATCATCAGAAGTTTCACAGGAATCCTTACCGGAATCCTCCAATGCGAAGGGGGTACACATTTATGAAGTGAACGGCATGACGGAGGCTCAAATTCCAGTGGCTCGGGATCATAATGCTGCAGTACTGTTCATTGCAATAGGAGGCCTGGTATTAGGGGGGGCTGGAAATAGATTTAAAAAATATAAAGGGGAGAGAGGTTAATATGAACATACAAAATGAGACTCAACATATATTTCACACATTTACTCAGGGATTGCTGCTGCCTACTATTGTCATTGTGACTTTCCTAAGTCTGGCGGCAGTATGGGCGATCGGCAGCATTATTTCGGAAGCATTAACGGAACGCAGGGAGTTAAAAGAGGATATTCCATTATTGCTGTCATCCTTTCATGGCAAAGACAAAGAAGAATTATCACTAATTATTAAAGAGAGTAAATTATTGAAGCGGCAAAAAGCAATTTTATTAGAGTTGATCCAATATAGCAGTCTGACATCAGTAGAGAAGAGGGCCATTGCGAAACGATTGATTGTGTCTGAGGAAGAACGGTATGAAAGAATTCTGGGATGGACGGATACGATTTCTAAAATCGCCCCCATGTTTGGATTGATGGGTACATTAATACCACTCGGTCCCGGTATTATTGCCTTGGGACAGGGAGATACCATGACTCTTGCCAATGCTCTGTTGGTGGCATTTGACATGACGATAGGCGGCTTGGTTAGTGCGGCAGTATGCTTGGTAATCAGCAAAATCAGAAGGGGATGGTATGACAGCTATTTGGTCTCTATGGAAAGTTTAATGGAATGTATTTTGAAGGAGGAATGATTGGGTCATGAGTAGTCTGAGAGGCGGCAGCGGATTGCGGCATAAAAGAAGCAAAGATAACAGCAGTCCTTTGGAAGGGATGGTCAACATTATTGATGCCATGTTGGTATTAGCCTGCAGCCTTATGCTGTCTGTATTTCTGAATGGCAATACTTCTTCAGGGCTGGTGGATGTGAACGTTGATCTGGGTAAGGAGGTCAATAATCTAGAGTCCGTGCAGAAAAATCTGGATCAGATGATGAATAAAAACGATAAATACCAGAAAATGGGTATGTTGTATAAGGATCCTGCGACAGGAAAGATGTATATGATTTCTGAAACACCTTAAATTGTATTTATAGGAGAATAGCGATGGTTAGAATCGAGAAAAAAAATACATGTCTGTCTTTTGTGTTTCTAATGATTATGCTGTTTACCGTTCTGACTTATGATATCCCTGCGGCGCATGCAGAGCATGCGGCAGAAAATACGATGACGGCCAGCTTTACAGGAACCAATACGGTGACGGAATGGGATGTAAACGCTGATGGTTTGACAATAACCATTGCACTCCCAAAGGGCTATCGCTTTTCAGACAATATTACGGACTATAAGAATGCAATCATCGACGGACTGACCTTGAACGGTTTGTTATTCGACAAAAAGACGAACCAATATAATGTGGTTCCCTATGAAATGTTTGTAGCCAGCGCATTGGATATATACGGTAACTCAGGATATTTCCCGTATATTGATATTTCCAACAGTGTTACGGTTTATGACCGTTTTGTAGGACTGGATCCGGCGGGAGCAAGAAGTACGTCAGCTGTCTCCGATGCATTGAAAGCTGCTTATCCTGGTGTGAATAAGGGAATCTTGAATGCTTTGAAAGCCGGAGCAACTGTCAGTGTCAACGAGGACGGGAATTTGGTGATCCGATGCACTAAAGAAGCCGCCAACGGCTACTTCTCAACCTTTACCAATTCGGTATCCGTAGTAAATGGAGGTATCCAAATCGCGAACTGCGATATCCTGCTGTCTGCAGAACTCCCGGTAGGTGCAGTTAAGAATGTCAATGAGGTTGTTAAGGTCAATGGCTTTTTCACGATCCAGGAGGTAAAAGTACATACAGAGATATGGGAATATGTAGATAAGAGCCGTGCGGGCGAAGACGGTGTATTTTCCTTTAACAGCCGTATTAATAGTTATGATCGGAATACGACCTCGCAGTATCCGTATGACACTACCTATTACGTGAAGCAGGTAGAAGGGAATGTCCTGACTGCGGAAGATATCCGCAAAGGGGGAGCATTGGGACCTAATGGAACCGGCAGCAAGCTGGTCAAGGTTGTGGTGGATACCCGTGTGGGCCCTACACAGTGGGCAAGCTCCAAGAACATGAGCACCTTCTTTACCAACTTCTTCCGCACCAATAAGGATGCAACTGGGTATGGAGGCAAGAGCGATACCACCTATACACCAGCCGATGATCCGGAATGGCTGAAGGTAGAGGATCAAATCACAAACGGAGGCACAGATATTGCAAGTCCATATAATGTATGCACGAACAAATATGTAGTCAACTACAGCGGTGACAGCAGAATGGATACGGTAAATCCGGCCAAGATGTGGATATTTTTTGAGCTGCCCCAAACGCCGGACTTCCACATTACATCCGATATGCCAATTTACGTAAACTTGATTGCCGGATTTATCGGCGGTTCCGGCCAGTCGACCACAACAAACGGTCAGCCAATATTGGGGATGGATGGGAGATACCTTTTTACCATAAAGGCGGATAACTCAAGTGCCATAACCTTTGATGATCTTGCAAACTACGGGTGGGCCAAAAAGCAGATTGAAGCACTTGTATCCAAAGGAATCATTTCAGGTACAGGGGCAACAACCTATTCTCCAGGCACCAATATTACCAGAGCGGACTTTATCATGCTGCTTGTAAAAACACTGGACTTGAAGGCGGATATAAAAGAGAACTTTGAGGATGTAAAGCAGGGGGCCTATTACTATGAGGCGGTTGGCATCGCCAAACAATCAGGAATTGCGACAGGCTCCGGTGACAACAGATTTAATCCAAAAGCTGAGATATCCAGACAGGACATGATGGTTCTGACCGAACGCGCATTAAGGGCTGCGGGTAAGATCAAAGGGTCGGCATCACCAGAGATTCTGGAAACATTCAAGGATAAGGCGCAGGTGTCAGGATATGCGGCAAATAGTGTGTCCGTCATGATCGGCGAAGGCTTGGTGACGGGGGCGAATGGCCTAATTAATCCTCTTGGCAGCACTACCCGGGCGGAAGCTGCGGTCATCCTGTATAGAATCTATACCCAATAATAGATATTTTGTGAGTTTCGCTGTTATTCAGCAAACATATATCATAACAACGATATTTGCCAGGGGGAGATGATCTATGATTGGGGCAGGCAAATAATAATGAAAGAAGCTATCAAACACAAAATTGGTATGAATGAGAGGAGAAGAAAAAATGAAATCACTGATTAAAGCTTTTACGCGCAAAGTAAGCCTATTCCTTGCACTGGCCATGGTGATCAGCCTTTTAAGTGTCGTGCCGGCAATGGCACAAACCACTGTTCATATTACCACCGCCCAAGATCTTGTTGATCTGGCAAACACGATCAACTCACAATCCGCCGGCACAAGCACCACACCGTCTCTGGGCGATTATTATGTCGAAATTGATGCCGACATTAATATGTCAGGTGTATCCAACTGGCAAGGTATCGGAGTGCCCCAGAGCTGGATTGGCATCACGGGTACCTTTGACGGGAACGGTCATACGATCTCTGGAATTTCGCTCACTAACACACAGTATGTAGGCCCAAAGGGTGGCCTGTTTAATCTGGTCCAGGATATTACCATCAAGGATCTGAAAGTATCCGGCAGCGTGACCTCCACCCGTTTTATCGGTGGAATTGTTGGACGGGCATTGGGCAGCTTGACCATGCAAAACTGTATTGCCGATATGAGCTTGACTCTTAACAATGGAGCGAGTAATTCCATCGGAGGCCTGGTCGGCCAGTTCGGCTCCGGCCAGACGACTGGCGGCAATACAACAACTATTACAAACTCCGCTGCGCTGGGGACTTTCACCAGCAACACCTCCTCCAATCCGGTGGGCGGCTTGATTGGCCACATTTACTCCGGTTTCAACGTAACCGTAAGCAACAGCTATGTAGCTGCTTCTCTTAACAACTCGGGTGGCACTACCGGTGCCTTGGTTGCCAACAATGCTTCCACTAGCCTGACTCTAACCAATTGCTATTATTTGTCCGGCATGAGCAGTAATATCATTGGCACAGACACAGGTAGCACCAGTACTAGCAGTTGCACATCATTTAGTGCAGGGGCTCTGACTGCGTCAGCTCTGAATAACGGGGGGTCGGCTTGGCAGACAAAAAGCGGCGTCAACGTGTTCAACAGTTACAGTTACCCTGCTTTAAGCTGGCAGTAATTCCATAAGGCAAAAAGGGGGAGAACAAAATGAAATCAAAGTTTAAAGCTTTTACGCGCAAATTTAGCCTATTCCTTGCACTGGCTATGGTGATCAGCCTTATTAGTGTCGCGCCGGCGCATGCAGCACAAACCACGGTACATATCACTACAGCCCAAGATCTTGTGGATCTTGCAAACACGATCAACGGTCGACTCTCCATGGGCGCCGGCTCCGGTACCGAGCCGAATGTGGGAGACTATTATGTCGAAGTTGACGCCGACATTGATATGTCTAGTGTAACCAACTGGCAAGGTATCGGAGTACCTCAGAGCTGGGTTGGCATCACGGGTACCTTTGACGGGAATGGTCATACGATATCTGGAATTTCGCTCGTTAACACATCACCAGTAGGCCCAAAGGGAGGCCTGTTTAATCTGGTCTCGGATATGACCATCAAAGATTTGAAAGTATCCGGCTCCATAACCTCCAATCGCTTTATAGGAGGCATTGTTGGACGAGCAATAGGCAGCTTTACCATGCAAAACTGCGTTGCCGATATGAGCTTGACCCTAAGCGGCGGAGCGAGTAATTCCGTCGGCGGCCTGGTCGGCCAGTTCGGCGCCGGCCAGTACTACAAAGCCGGTACAGTGACTATTAGTAACTCCGCTGCATTGGGGAGTTTCACAAGCAACACTCCCTCCAATCCGGTCGGCGGCTTGATCGGCCACATTTACACCGGTTTTAACGTAAATGTTATTAACAGCTATGTGGCTGCTTCTCTGGTTAACGCAGGCGGCATCACCGGTGCCTTGGTCGCCAACATCAACTACAATACCTTCTCCATCCCAACCCTCAGCACCCTCAATATTACCAACACCTGGTATTTGTCCGGCATGAGCGGTTCTATCATTGGCGAAGGCACTCTTCCTCCTGACATTGATCTTGGCAATTGCTTCTCCTTTACAGCAGGGGGGCTGGAAGCGTCAAATCTGGGTCCTGCCTGGGAAAATAAAAATGGCGTCAATGTGTTCAACGGTTACAGCTACCCTGATATCATTCATCCGGTAATGCCTACAGCTAATCCCGGAGCAGGAGCGGTAGCACCTGGCACAGCGGTTACGCTAAGCACTGCGACAGTTGGAGCATCGGTTTACTATGCTGTTTACTCAGCAGGAATTGATCCGGCAACAGTGACATTTGGTTTATATAATCAACCCATCGTCATCAACTCTGATACGACCATAAAGGCATATGCTTCAGTAAATGGGGAAGATAGTGACGTGATGACGGCTGACTATACAATCCGTTTACAACCAGTCACAGGAGTAGAGCTTGATCAGCATGCGCTAACATTGACCCCAGGAGCAACCGGAACATTAACAGCGACAGTAGCTCCAACAGATGCAACAAACAAAAATGTAATCTGGACAACCAGCGATTCAACTGTAGCAACAGTGACTTACGGAGCTGTTACAGCAGTAGGAGCAGGGAAAGCGACCATAACGGTTAGAACAGCAGACGGAAGCTTCAAGGATTCTTGCGAAGTAACTGTAACTCCAGCAGCAGTAGCAGTCACAGGAGTAGAGCTTGATCAGCATGCGATAACATTGACCGCAGGAGCAACCGGAACATTAACAGCGACCGTAGCTCCAACGGATGCAACAAATAAAAATGTGATCTGGACAACCAGTGACTCCACTGTAGCCACAGTCACTTACGGAGTTGTTACAGCAGTAGGAGCAGGGAAAGCTACCGTAACGGTTACAACGGAAGACGGAAGCTTCAAAGATACCTGTCAGGTTACTGTAAATGCTGCGGCAACAAACGGCAACAGTGAAAGCAGCGGCGGCGGCGGCACGCAGACACCTACCACCACTCAGCAGACATCCACTACGGACTTAGGACAGGTTATCCAGTCTGGAAGCACGGTAACCTTACAAGTAGATGCAAAAAAAGTAGCTGATCAGCTGAAAGACGCTGCACAAAGTGAATTGGTTATCAACCTTTCACAAGTAACAGCAGGATCAGGCCAAAGTAAAGCAGTACAGCTGCCAGCTGAAGTAATAAACCTTGTTAAAGCTGCGAATAAACCAATAGTCATTCAGGATAGTGGGCTGAAAATAGTTATTCCGTCTGAAGTATTGATACAGGGACAGAATATGACCTTCAGCACAACCCAGGTGTCAAGTCAGACAGTTGCATCAGCTCCTGAACATGTTGAAAGCAAAGCGGTCTACTCATTCGATGCATGGGCTGGTGAAACGGCAGTTCATAACTTTACTAAATCAATTACAATAACCCTTCCAATTCCAGCCGGGGTGACAGAGCTGGGGAAATTAGGAGTTTATTACCTCAATGAAACAACCGGCCAATGGGATTACGTGGGAGGAAGAATCGTTGACGGTAAACTGGTATTTAATACAAACCACTTCTCGAAATACATGGTGGCTGAATCCCAGAAGACCTTCGGAGATATTGCATCCCACTGGGCTAAGGCTGATATCGAAGTCATGGTGGCAAGGCATGTCATAAACGGAACAGACGCGGATACCTTTGCTCCACAGAACAATATCACCCGTGCAGAATTTGCCGCTTTGCTGTCGAGAGTACTGAAACTGTCTGATGCTGCAAATGAAGGTACATTTAAAGATATAACAGGCAGTGAATGGTACGCAAACGATGTGAGGAAGGCAGCAAAAGCCGGAATCATCCAGGGCTCTGACGGCAACTTCCATCCAGGTGATTCTATTACCCGCCAGGAAATGGCAGTAATGATCAATAGAGCATACAGCTATGCAGGAGGCAAGATTGGTACACTTACAGATCTGGCCTTCACCGATAAAGGCAGCATTAGCGCGTGGGCCAATGATGCAGTTCAGAGCGTATACACCCTGGGTATTATCAATGGATACCCGGATGGAAGCTTTGGAGCGCCGGGTCATGCTACCCGTGCTGAAGGTACGGTTATGCTCAAAACATTCATGGACAAGCTGGGGCTATAACAAACAGCAATCGGCTATATAAGAAAACCTCGATCGAGACTTTTGAGAGACCGCGTTCTATTAAATTCTGGTAAATCAATATTTTGCAGAAGAGCCCATGAGCTCTTCTGCAAAATATTCTTTTTTTAATATAAGAATTAATATTTCTACGAGAAACGTACTTGCGTCCTTCAAGGACGCCGTCAGGCGTTTCTTCTTGAAAATTGAAAATCCAGACGGCAGGCTATGCTGCGTAAAGCAGCAGTTATCGCTGTTTTTATATAACTTTGAAAAAAAACCGGGCAGAAACCGCTGCCTTTATTTTAATAATGAAATGGAGTGAAGTAGATGCAAAAATCTACAGAGAAAAGAAGAATGAGGGGGTATTCCCACTTCACGTTGCTGCTTAGTTTTTTACTCATCTTGACAAGCATATTTGGTACAATGCCGGTGCTTGCAGACACTTCAAGTTCAAGCAACGAAGCGGCCGCAACCTATGCCAGCGTCAACACTTCTGTTTATGAAGCAACCTATACTGCGACGGCGAGTTTTTCAGGAACAAAAACGGTAACGGAATGGGATGTTAACGGGGATGGGCTGACGATCACTATTGCGTTAGGCGGTGGCTCCAGCTTTGCAGACAATGTTTCGGACTATAAGGATGCCATTATTGACGGGCTGACATTTTACGGAGAGTTGTTTAACAAAACGACGAACCAATACGATGTAATTCCCTTTGATACATTTATAACTAGCGCTTTAAATGCGTATGGAAGCTCTTATTTCCCGTTTCTTAATGTACAAGACGGTGTATCGGTAGACAATGTCACAGTCTATGACCGCTTTGTAGGACTGGACCCTAAGGGAGCAAGGAGTACTGCCTCAGTCACCGATGAATTGAAAGAACAATATCCCGGTGTGAAAAAGGGCATCATTAACGCTCTGAAGGCTGGAGCAACCGTCAGTGTCGACAGCAACGGGAATCTGGTAATCCGGTGCACAGAGGATGCGGCAAATGGTTATTTTTCCACCTTTACGAATTCGGTACCTGTAGTGAATGGGGGTATCCAGATTGCGAATTGCGATATTCTGCTGTCTGCCGAACTTCCTGCAGGGGTGGTTAATGGTGTAAATGATGTTGTTACAGTGGATGGCTATTTCACAATAGAGGAGATGAAATTGCATCCGGAGATTTGGGAATATGTTGATGCGAGCCGCGCGAACGAAGCGGGTGTATATTCCTTCAATAGCCGCATAGATGGTAATGATAGTAATACTTCATCCCCTTATCCCTACAGTACCACCTATTATATTAAAAAAGTAGAAGGAAATGAACTTACTGAAGAGGACATCCGCAATGGCGGAACAATGGGACCAAACGGAACAGGGAGCAAGCTGATCAAGATTGTGGTTGATACCCGTACGGGTCCCACCCAGTGGGCCAGCGCCAAGAATATGAGCACCTTCTTTACTAATATTTTCCGCACCAATAAGGATGCTACCGGCTACAGCGGCGGAAGCTCTAACACCTATACGCCTCAGGATGACCCGGAATGGTTGAAGGTGGAGGATCAGATCACAAGCGGAGGGCTGGATCCAGCGAATCCCTATTATGTGGGCACCAACAAATACGTCATCAACTACAGCGGTGACCACAGAGCCGATCAAATAAATCCGGCACCCATGTGGATCTATTATGAACTGCCCAAGACGTCAGACTTCGATATTTCTTCCAATATGCCTGTTTATGTGAATTTAATAGCCGGTTTTTTCGGAGGCTCCGGACAGTCGACTAACGAAAACGGACAGCCGATATTAGGGATGGATGGAAGATTCTCCTTTACCATTAAAGCAGACGGTCCAAAATCAACGGTATCAACAATTTCTTCAAGCAGCTACACCATCAATACGGCGGCGGGAACGATCACCAATGTGCCGTATAATACCTCGAAAGCGACATTTCTTGGGAATCTGGCCAAGGGGGAAAGCCATCAAACGTGGGATACAGACAATCTGCATGATCCTGTAACCACAGGGGATACCTTGGTTGTAACTGCCCAGGACGGCACAACAAAAGCTGCTTACACCATAACGCTTAATATCTTACCCAGTACTGTAACAACAATCTCTTCAAGCAGCTACACCGTCAATACGGCGGCGGGAACGATCACCAATGTGCCGTATAATACCTCGAAAGCGACATTTCTTGGGAATCTGACCAAGAGGGAAAGCGATCAAACGTGGGACACGGCAAATGTGCATGACCCAGTCGTAACAGGGGATACCCTTGTTGTAACGGCACAGGATGGCACAACAAAAGCAAATTATACCATAACGGTTAATACCATAGCGGTAAAGAAGAAAGCGCCTGATTTTACTGCAGATAATACTGACAATTATGTCGGAAAGACAATAGATTTAACGTTTGCCGATGATGCCGCCTACAGGGCAGCGATTACAAGCATCAGTGTGAACGGAACCATTCTCACGGCTGACAGGTATACAATCAGCGAAGGGAAAATCAGTTTGAACGGCAGCCTCTTCACCAGTACCAATGACTATACCATTGTGGTCAAAGCTCAGGACTATAAGGATGTGACGGTAGTTCAGAGTATCAGATCACTTGTTACGGCCAGTTTTTCAGGAGCAAACACGGTAACAGAATGGGATATTAACGGGGATGGGCTGACGATCACTATTGCGTTAAGCAATGGATACAGCTTTGCAGACAATGTCTCAGCATATAAAGATGCTATTATCGACGGTTTGATATTCAACGGTGTGAAGTTCGACAAATCGAAAAACGATTACGATGTGGTTTCATATGATACGTTTATTACGAGTGTATTGAATGCATACAGCAGCGCATACTTTCCATATGTTGACAAAACCAATGACATTACGGCATATGACCGCTTTGTAGGATTGGATCCCAAGGGAGCAAGCAGTATTGCCTCAGTCAACGACGCATTGAAGAAACAATATCCCGGTGTGAAAAAGGGCATCATTAACGCCCTGAAAGCTGGAGCAACTGTCAGTGTCGACAGTAACGGGAATCTGGTAATCCGGTGCACAAAGGATGCAGCAAACGGCTATTTCTCCACCTTTACGAATTCGGTACCTGTAGTGAACGGGGGCTTCCAGATTGCGAACTGCGATATTCTGCTGTCTGCGAATCTTCCTGCAGGCGTGGTCAAAGGGGTAAATGATGTCGTTAGTGTCGACAGCTATTTCACAATTCAGGAGGTGAAGTTGCATCCAGAGATTTGGGAATATGTCGATGCGAGCCGCGCAAACGAAGCGGGCGTATTTTCCTTTAATAGCCGCATCAATAGTTATGATAAAAATACTTCATCGCTATATCCCTATAGTTCCACCTATTATGTTAAAAAGGTAGAAGGAAATGAACTGACCGAAGAGGACATCCGCGATGGCGGAACAATGGGGCCAAACAGCACAGGGAACAAGCTGATCAAGATCGTGGTTGATACCCGTACGGGTCCAACGCAGTGGGCCAGCGCCAAGAACATGAGCACCTTCTTTACAAATCTCTTTCGTACAAGCAAGTATGCTACCGGCTACAGCGGCGGAAGCTCTACTACCTATACACCTGCGGATGGTCCGGAATGGTTGAAGGTGGAGAATCAGATCACGGCCGGAGGGCTCGATTCAGCGAATCCCTATAATCTATGCACCAACAAATATGTCATCAACTACAGCGGTGACAACAGAATGGATACTGTTGATCCGGCAGCCATGTGGATCTATTATGAACTGCCCAAGACGCCGGACTTCGATATTTCTTCCAACATGCCTGTTTATGTGAATTTAATTGCCGGGTTGTTTGGCGGTTCCGGACAGTCAACTAACGAAAACGGACAGCCGATATTGGGGATGGATGGGAGATATTCCTTCACCATTCAACAAGCAGGTCTAAGTTCAATAGCGAAAATCACATCGGATAAATATACCGTGAGTACTACAAGTGCGACGAGCGGAACCATAAAAAATGTACCTGTGAACACATCAAAAGAGACCTTCCTTAGTCATCTTGTCAAGGGAGAAAGCCATCAAACCTGGGACACAGGCAATGTGCATAACCCTGTTGCCACAGGGGATACCCTTGTTGTGACTGCCCAGAATCGGAAAACAAAAATGACCTATACGATCACTGTCGGCGCCGATTTGGGGAAGGATGGAATAATTACGGCTGAAGTACAGATTCTGGGTAAAGATTCAGGAATAGCAACTGCAGCAATAGATTTGGAATCAATCACTGCCGGATTCTCAAAGGTTCAGAGCAGCTTAGATGGGTCAAAGACAGTCCTTGTGGTCATTCCAAAGGTAGAAGGGATAAAATCCTATTTGATTACTCTTCCAGCCAGCGTTTTAACACAAAACACTTCTGAAAAGAAGGTAAAACTGAAAACAGAGTTTGCGACAGTCACCTTACCGGGTAACATGCTAGATAAAGCAAAAGGAGCGAATGCAAGGAACGTAACTTTAAGTATTTCCAAAGCAGATGTTTCAACGCTTACTGAAGAAGCCAGAACATACATAGGCGATAAGCCTGTTATTGAATTAGGACTGTCAGTGGATGGAAATTCAACTATCTGGAGCAATAATAACGCACCGGTTACCATTGCAGTGGAGTATACTCCGACTGCACAGGAATTGAATGATCCGGAGCATATTACCGTATTCTACATCGACGGGTCAGGAAGCTTAATCCCTGTACCGAGTGCAAAGTATGATGCAGCAACAGGTATGGTCATATTCAGCACCACCCATTTCAGCAAATATGCAGTTGCATCGGTATATAACACCTTCCGCGATATAGAAGATTATGGATGGGCAAAAAAGCAGATAGAAGTGCTCGCATCAAAAGGCATCATCTCAGGTAAAGGGGCAAAAACCTACTCACCGGCAGCAAACATTACAAGGGCTGACTTTATGATGCTGCTTGTCAAGACACTTGGACTTACAACTGATGTGAACGGCAACTTTGGGGATGTGAAAGAGGGAGATTATTACTATAATGCAGTAGGTATTGCTAAAAAGCTTGGTATAGCTACTGGATCAGGCAATAATTTGTTTAACCCTAAAGCTGCAATATCAAGGCAGGATATGATGGTACTTTCAGAAAAAGCCCTGAGAATGGTAAAGAAAATAAGCGCAACAGGTTCTTCCTCTGATCTGGGCAAATACAGTGATAAATCAGTGATTTCAGGGTATGCAGTAAATAGCATTGCAGCTCTGGTTAAGGAAGGTTTAATTGTTGGATCCAAAAGTAGAATTAATCCTGCAGGAAATACAACAAGAGCTGAAGCTGCAGTGTTTCTTTATAGGATTTATAACAAATAAACATTCATCATAAGTTTATAAGCCTCCCGAAGCTTCATCTAGCGCTGTGAGGCGTAATATAGATTGGACCTGCGTATATCTTAATAAGCCGAGAAGACTCCTTCCTTTATTTCGGGGCTACCGCCCCTTGGTTGTCAGATGTATAATCATCGAAAAAGCTCAGACGACAAACGCTCCAGCCTAAGATAAGAGCTATCTAAGGCTGGGGCGTTTCGTGAATAAGAACGTTAGAGGAAACCGGAGATTCCAATCAAATCAAAAGGAGCGATCTCAATAATGAACGTTCAACTGGTTCAATTGGATAACTTACCATCCGTATTGAAAATTTTCAAAAAAGTTAAAAAGGATTTAAAAAATCAGAATAATGATCAGTGGAAATGGATTTATCCAAATCGATCTAATTATAAGGCTGATATCAAGAATGGAACTATGCATGGAATTACAGATGGAAATGAATTAATAGCCGTAGTTTCGCTCGATGAAATGCAAAGCCAGCAATATCAAACATTAAATTGGAACGATCAAAAAGGAAAACCATACTGTATTCATCGGCTTGCAGTTAATCCGAGCCATCAAGGTAAAGGTTTAGGTAAGTTTTTATTACAATATATAGAGAATTTCGCAATCGAGAAGGGATATACAAGTGTACGAATTGATGTATATAAAATTAATGAAACGGCTCACACTTCGGGCCTTTTTGGCCCTCGGTCCGCCCGAGGTAATTCGAGGAAGCTAAGCTCAGGCGAACAACCCTCGAACCCTAACTGCGTCGCGGTCGGATTCTGAGGGGTCTTAAAGGTTCTCGGGTTCGTGAAATGCGGAAACGTTAGGCGAAACCGTCTAGACACTGAAGCAATAATTAAAGAAAAGGTGATTAAGATATATGAAAGCAGCGCAAAGAATTCGAAGAAGAGAAGACATCGCCTAACAACGTATTCACGCTGTGGGCCCTACGCTCCTTGGGCTAATAGATGCTAAGTCGGGGAAGTACATTTAAGCAGACAACCCTACGGGTTCGTGAATGCAACAACGTTAGAGGAAATCAATGTGCAAAAACAAATTGGAGGAAGATATAACATGAAGCAATTTAATATTAGTTTGTTTCTAAGCTCAGTAATTTTAGGTCTATCTTTTATTACAGGATGTTTATTAATACAAAAAGATTTTAATACCAAAAAGCCGATAGTAACAAATGAAATAACAAAAGAGTCTAAAGCGTTAATGAATATAAAGGAAACAGCTGAATATTTAAATCTAACTGAACAACAAGTCAAAACTATTATTGGATGGGAAAATTACATACTAAACGTTGCACATTCTTATGATGGGAAGATGTTTCCATATATTAAAATCGATAATGAGATATTTGTCAGCAGGGACGAGTTAAATGAATGGATAAAAGAATCAACATTACAAAGAAAGGAATTTAAAAAGGACTTTTGATGGTCTCAAGGAAACGTCGCACTTCAGCTAACAAAGCAATCACGCTGCGAGCTGGCAAAACCGCCTATTGGTCCGCCCGAGGAGAATGGAGGGGCGCGGGATCAGGCGGACACATCCGCACCGACTAACTGCCAAGCGCAGCCGGCTCCTGACGGAGCCTTAAGTCGGTGGGACGTCGTAAATACAAGAACGTTAGGCGAAATTGCGCACTAGTTTTAAAGCATAAAGAAAATAATAATTTGTGGGTGAACTCAATGGACTTGCGATTGAAATTTAATGAAGATGTAGTTAATTATGATAAATGGCGACCGACATATGTTGCGGAGTTGTTTAATGATATTATCCATTATTCGGGTCTAAACAGTACAAAAAATGCACTTGAAATAGGTATAGGGACAGGTCAAGCAACGTTACCAATTTTGAAAACAGGCTGTAAAGTAACGGCTGTTGAGCTTGGTGAAAAATTAGCTGAGTTTACAAAACAAAAGTTTTCACAATTTAGTAACTTTAAAGTGATTAATATTGATTTTGAAAGTTTTACTAATAATGACAATAAATACGATATGATATATTCTGCAACTGCTTTTCATTGGTTACCACAGGATATTGGTTTTACCAAAGTGCATAGTCTGTTAAAACACGGTGGTACAGTTGCATTATTTTGGAATCATCCAAGTGCTATTGGCAAAGATGGTACTATGCACACTGAAATTCAAAAAATATATAAAAAATACAAGCCTTTTGGCGACAAATCACCGAAAGAGTTTGATGAAAAAACTTGTCAGCAGTATGTAGATACTATGAGAAAATATGGCTTTTCTAATGTTATTACAAAAATTTACCGTCAAACACGGAAGCTACATGCAGAAGACTATATTTCGTTATTGAATACATACTCAGATCACAGATCCTTACAGATGGATGTTAAAAACGTATTAGAAAGTGAAATAGCAACTGTAATCGATAAGTTTGGCGGTATAATCAATATTTACGATACTATGGATTTATATTTAGGAAAGAAGTATTAACTAAGCATGACGTTATCTTATCAGAAATCAGCGCAAAAAATAAAAAAATGAAAGGAGCGTTTACTTGAAGCATTTATTAGTTTTTGTTCTTTTAGTAACAGCTTTATCTGGGTGCTTATCATTAACTAATAATGCGATTGATCAATTAATGAAGTCAGTTCCATTTCCCGAATCAACTCATTTACTTTACAGTACAAATGTTGATAATGGAAAAATAGCTTTAATAATAGATGAATCTGGATTTCGTACAGCATTCTACTCAAATAGAATAAATAATTGGAATATTACTGGAAATGCAGATGCAAATCCAAAAGATGGATTTTCATGGACGATGTTGAATGCACCCTATATACCGATTGTTATATTTGGGGGAGTAATTAATGATGACAATATTACTACGGTTTTAGTTAAGCAAAGAACATTATCAAAACAGGCTTACGTAATCAACCTAAATCAAGGACGTTATTGGTATGTTCTCTTTGATACTTTAGAACAACCTGAAATGAATGAATCGGATCCATTAAAGATTGAAGCGATAGAAAAAAATGGTGAGGTATTATGGAAGAACGGAATTTATGAGGATGGTTTTTTCAGCGGAAGAATAACAAAACAAAAATGATATTAAGTGTTAGGTAAATCAAGGAAGGCGCTAAAAACACTGTATTCACGCTGCGGTTGGCTACGCCGATCTTGGTCTGCCCGTTGAATTTCGGCGAAGTGAATTCATGCAGACAACCCTGCGAGGCTAAGTCTTCGAACCAGTCGCTGACGCTCTTTTAAGCCTCTTGGGTTCGTAAAATACAAGAACGTTTTCAGAAAGGTCAGCAAAGAAGATATAAAAACCAACAAACAAAAACCGAAAAAAATATCAGATGGGAGTAAATTCATGAGAGGCAAATTAATAAAATATTTGTTCGCTACGATATGTCTGGCAATAATGGCGGCATGTCAATCCAACAAAACAATTGATCAAGAAATCGAAAGAAAAAACCAAACTATAATAGGGAAACAGCTTAATACAAACCTAGAAACAATTATTACAAACAAGAAAGTTCAGATTTCAAGTAATCCAAATGATTATATAAAGGCAAATCAAGAGCAGTATGATGAAATAATAAAGACAGGAAATGATGGCTTAGAATATTTAGTCAAAGGACTTAAGCAGAGTAAAGACAACGGTTTGAAAGAATGGATAATGGCTAAAGCTTGTGAAGATATATTAAAGGAGAAAAAGCAAATAATAACAGGATGGAGTACGGGTAAGGAATGGCTTAACAAATATGAACAAATAAATAGATGATATAGTAATAGCGCCGGGGCGCGTCGTGAATACAACAACGTTATGTGAAACCCCTCAAAGACATATGAAAACAGTGAGTAGGTGAAACATTGAAGCAAGGAAAATTACTTTTCATATCAACTTTGATCGTTATGGTGTTAATATTTTTACCAGTTAGTAGATATGGAGCAAGTAACCTCTGGGGAATAATTAAACTACAAACAACCGATAAAGACATGATAAAGACAGATGAAAATCAAAATTATGCAACATTCATGGCAAAGAATATAAAGGGCAACGGATATGAAAATCTAAAGGATTATATGAAAGACAAAGGCTGGAAATACGAAGAACAAATAGGATCAGGATTCAAATTCATTAAAGACAATTACGAGACTACAGTCTCAACACAACAAATAACAAAAAACTATATACAAATCAAGATCAAGACAGAAGTAGACTGACAAGATTAAAGGCGACTTGGAGGCTTACTCGAAGAAGTGAGGAGCATCACATAACACCGTATTCCCGCTGCGGCTCTTACGGAGCCTTGGTCTGCCCGAGGCAATTCGGGGAAGCATATTCAGCAGACAAACCTGCACCGACTAACCGCGTCGCGGCCACCCCTAACGGGGCTTAAGTCGGTAAGGCGTCGTGAATACAACAACGTTATCGGAAACCTGTACAAAGAGTGATCATATAAGAAAGATGTGAAATTCAATGAATATAGATTCTTCAAGACGATCTTTAGTGATTATCCTTCACGAAATTTATGGCATTAATGATCATATTAATTTTTTCAGTGATGTGATGATTAAAGAAGGTTTTGATGTACTTACTCCTAATTTATTACACAGGGAATCATTTCCTTATGATCAAGAAGATATAGCATATCATTATTATATGAATGAAATTGGTTTCAATAAATCATTACATGAAGTTAAGCAACTGTTAAAAGTGAATAGAGAGAAGTATGATCAGATATACATTATTGGATTTAGTATAGGTGCAACAATTGCTTGGATGAGTAGTGAATTTGAGGTTAGTGGAATAATTGGGTATTATGGATCGAGAATTAGAAATCATGTAGAGAAGATAGAGCCTAGATGTCCAACCTTATTATTCTTTTCAAGTAATGAGAAGTCATTTAATGTATTAGATTTAGAAACAAAACTAAAGACTAAGAAGAAAACTGTAGTAGAAATTATTGAAGCTGAACATGGATTTATGAATCCTTTCTACAAAAACTATAAATCTAAAGAATATAGGGATTGTATAGAGATTAGCATTGATTTTCTTAAGCGAATCGAAGATGGCACAGGCATCTGATAACACCGTGTTCCCGCTGCGGGGCCTACGCCCCTTGGTCAACAAGAGGAATTTTGAGGAAGTGGATTCAGCCGACACACCTGCACCGACTAACCGCGCCGCGGCCGCCCCTAACGGGGCTTAAGTTGTTGAGGCGTCGGAACACAAGAACGTTATCTGAAACCTGGGCAAGACTATTTTGGGAGGGGTATCAAATGAAGCTTGAAGAACATTTTGAACCTTTTCCTGAACTAGCAACTAAGAGAGCAACTTTAAGGCCTATTGAATATTCAGATCTAAATGATATTGCTAGTTACTGTACTGTTCCAGAAGTTTCCCGTTATACAGTTTGGGATGTTCACAAAAGTATTGAGGATACCAAAGCATTTATTGATTTTGTGATAAATCGTTATGCTACACAGAAGGTTGGCCCATGGGGAATTGAACTCAAAGAGTCCGGACGAATAATTGGAAGCTGTAGTTTTGTTTCATGGGATAATAATAATCGCAGAGCTGAATTAGGATATGTGTTATCAAATCAGTATTGGAATCAAGGAATAATGACCGAGGTGATAAGAAGAATTATTGAGTTTGGATTTAAAGATCTTGAATTGATTAGAATAGAGGCTAGATGTCTGCCAAGTAACCTAGGTTCATCCAAAGTTATGGAGAAAACAGGAATGAAGTATGAAGGCATATTAAGAAGACATATTTGGGCTAAGAATGAGTTTCAAGATTTAGCAATGTATTCAATAATAAGAGATGATTTTGAGAGTGGATTCAGAGATAGCCCAGACATCTGATAACAATATATTCACGCTTCGGGCCATCCGGTCTTGGTCCAGTAGAAGAGATTACGCTGAACGTCAGAGCAACTGGACACATCGATCTTCCTAATATAGGAGCTATCTAAGGAAGATCGACGTCGTAAAAACTAAACGTTATGGGAAGGACTCGGAATCTTAATAATCATAGGAAGGACAATTAAAGATGGAACAAAAAAGACTTTTTCTTCTGGCTAGTTGTTTATTTTATCTTGTTTCTTTGACTTTTTTAATAAATGTAATATTTCAAAAAGAAAAAGTAGTCTGGATACCATTGTTTGTAATTTTTATAAGTCTAGGTTCACTTTATTTAAGTTTATATTCTAGAAAAAAGTAGATGAGTAAGTGGGGATTAGAGGAAGTTAAATCAGCTGTACACTGGATTTAGTATGTCAAATAACGCCATATTCCTGCTGCTTCTAAAGCTAACAAATCCAATAAATGATACAATAAAACGTTTGGAGGGATCAAATGTGAAATGGCAAGAAGTACAACAAATTTTCCCAAACCAATTCGTGAAGTTCGACATTCTTCATTCTAAAGAAAAAGATAATCAAGAAATTATAGATGATGTTTTAATGGGTTGATCAGCCTCTTTAAAAAACGTTTCGCGCCTCAAAAAAGAACCTTCATCTCCACTACATGGTGGGTTTGAAGGTTCTTTTGGTTACTCACGAACAACTCTATTTATCGATCTCTGCTGTCACCATGAGTACAGCTCTTCCTAATGTATGGCTTAGCATATTAAAACCTAAGAATGCAGGTGTACAGTTAGAGTCGACGCCAATATTCTCTACATCCAGAGCATGAACTACAAAAAAATAACGATGAGGACCGTGCCCTGCCGGGGGCGCTGCACCGATAAAGCGTGCGGCTCGCGCATCGTTAGGCAATTGCAAGGCACCCTGCGGTAAACCGTTACCTATCTCATCGCCTGCTCCAGTTGGTAGTTCTATTACATCCACCGGGATGTTAATGACCGCCCAGTGCCAAAAACCCGAGCCAGTCGGAGCATCCGGGTCATATACCGTTACAGCGAAACTCTTCGTCCCCTCCGGTGCATTCGCCCATTTCAAATGAGGAGAAAGATCTTTTCCGCCCTCCACTCCAAAAATTCCCGAATAATGTTCACGCGATAGAGGAAGGCCCTCTGAAATATCTTTACTCGTCACCTGAAAAGCTGCAACCTCCGGTAAACCTGCAAACGGATTGTTGCTCACTAAAATTCCTCCCTTTTTCGTTATGCGCCGTGCTATTCTGCAATGTGAGCCGTCAATCCGGTCTGTCCAACAGCGATATCGCTTGCGAGCACGTGTCTGTCCGGATAGTCTCCGCCGTTTTGACGCCGGAAGGGGATGGGTTCCTCATCGAAGAGATGTTCGAGACGTGAGCGCCAGGCTGTCTTCGCCACGTCTATGTCGGCTGCAGTCATGCGACCGGTCCCGTAAACCGCATGGATAGGCAGCACATCCATGCCGGGGTAGAAGAGCATGCCGTGAGTGACGTGGAATAGCAGCTGCTCCAGCGGTCCGTTGATGCCTCGCGGTGAATAGTCTTTCTCCGGCCCCCCGACGGCCACTGACAGCATTGCCCGCTTGCCCTTCAAGCCGCCATCGCCGTAGCGATAGCGATTACCTTCTCCATTGTAGCCATAACCGAAGCCATAAGCGTACACCCGTTCCACCCATCCCTTGAGAATAGCCGGCATGCTAAACCACCAAAGCGGAAACTGCAGTATCAACGCGTCGGCGGCAAGCAGCTTCTGTTGCTCGGATACAACGTCTGCGGTTTGTTGGCCAGTCGAATAGGCGTTACCCGACTCTGTTGTGAACGACAATCGGTCGGGATTAGCTCGGGTCGGGAAGTCGTGTTCATCGAACACGGCCTTCCAGTTCATGCCGTATAGGTCGGACAACATGACTTCGTGCCCTTGCTCCTGAAGTGTTTGCACAGCCGCCTCAACGAACTGGCTAGTTAACGAAGTGGGCTCGGGGTGCGCATAAACGATCAAAACCTTCTTTGACATGACTTCACTCTCCCTTTGTATTGGCTAACGACGCTTTATTAGGTGCCGTATGAGTGTTATAATAAAGTATATATTGGATTTAGAAAAGTACGCATAATTTTATTATATAGTATTAAAAATCAAACTATTGAAGGGATGAGGGCTTTGGGCGATCGAAAAAAGTACGACGTGAATCCGAGCATGACAGGTTGTCCTGTTAAAACAACTTTGGATGTTATCGGGGGGAAATGGAAAGCGATCATTCTATATCATCTTATAGATGGTCCTAAAAGATTCAATGAATTCCGGCGTCTCTATCCGGGAATGACGCAATTCATGCTTACCTTGCAGCTCCGCGAGCTTGAACGGGACGGTATTATTCACCGCGAAGTTTATAAACAGGTACCCCCTAAAGTGGAATACTCGCTGACTGAATTCGGGACAACGTTGAAGCCGATAATTCTGGCTATGTTAAATTGGGGGGAGACTTACCAAGTTAGGATTGATGATATAAGAGGTGAAACAGGAGAATGATGACTACAAACACCCGTCCAGAGATAGGCATAAACGGCGTCACGCTTGCTGATACATTTTTTTCAATATGAATTCCGGCTCAATCTAAAAATCAGTGGTTGATATCTTCAGCCAGATAAGCGATGCCGATTGCATTCGATTAAAATACCGGCCTTATAGCAAACGCGATTACGAGTAAAATAATGTCTCCGCTGATAGGCTTTAATGCGATTGTGGCGGCCTTCTACTGTTGCATTCGTCCACCGACAAGATGGTAATTAATGATTTCATTCTGCCAATTACACATCGTTTTCAAAATGCTTTGAACGGATTCATGATCGATGTGCTCGCCTTGCTGAAGCCAACGATGAAAGCCCTGAGTGGCTACCCGAACATTTGGAGAGTACCCATATCAGTGGGAAAAAGCTTCTTTCCATTCCCAAACCTTGCGCAGCAGAGGAGATAAGGCCAGCAGGACATTCAGCTGGATTTTGCTTTTTTCAGAAAGATGGTCTCATCTTTTGCCTAAGAGATTCAGATGCCGGATCTTTTTATTTTCAACCACTAATTTCGGTTTTGAGCCGGATTACTAGGACTAGATATATTAATAAAAGGCAAATTCAATATTGATTTATACAACCTTGAACTACTACGTCTGCAATGAAGATTGCAGATTTTTTTGTGGATTTTATCCGATAAGGATGGGTGATCTCATGGATGTGGTAAAAGGCATTTTGATAGCGAAATTCGAGGAGATCCAGAGAAGGGTAATATTGGTTTTAGAGCAGTTAAGCGATGAACAGGTCAATTGGCGGCCTAATGAATCTAGTAACAGCATAGCGAACTTAATAGTCCATATTAGTGGCAATATTAATGAAAGAGTTAGCAAAGGAATTAATAATAAAGATCTCACACGAAATCGAGATGAAGAATTTGAAGAACTTTATAGGACGAAACAAGAGTTGATTCAAATAACGAATGAATCGTTGCTCGAATTAATTCAAACGACAAAGAGCATGACAGAAGAAACATTTAAGAAAACACAATTGGAGCGAGACAGGGAAAGAACGAATTTGGATGTATTGATACAGTGTGCGACACACTTTTCAGAACATATGGGACAAGTGTTTTATATTGGGAAGATGATAAAGGACAGAGAGTATGTTACAACATCAGTTCCTAAGAAGAGAATCTAATAAGTATTCGAAGAGGGAAAAAACATCCGATAACACCGCATTCCCCCATCGGGCCTTACGGCCTTTTGTCGCCAAGGGGGACTTCGAGGAAATTAGGCGACACTCCGCGCAGTCGCGCCTGGTCGGGAGCTAGCTGGGATCTGGCTCTGAGCTTCCTTTTATGTGGTGGGTCGGGAACACAAGAACGCTGTCTGATATCATTGCAAATGTTTTTTAGAATGTGATTCCAGGTGGTGAGTGAAAATCAAAATTCGTATAATAGGGGCTTGTGGTAGCGGCAAGTCCTACATCGCAAGAGAACTTTCGGACAAGTATGGAATAAATCACTATGAAATGGACAATCTTGTATGGGATCGGAGCGCTGTGAATTTACGATTTCCAATAGAGGTAAGAGATTCAATGTTAGATGAAATCATACATAATGGAAATTGGATACTTGAAGGAGCTCATTATAAATGGGGACAGGAGAGTTTTAGGAAAGCTGACTTAATATTTATTCTTCAACCTAATAGATACATTCGTAATCTAAGAGTAATACAAAGATTTATAAAGACAAGAATGGGAATAGAACAATGCAATTACAAACAAACTGTAAAGAATTTATATCAAATGCTATTTATATATAATCGTGGATACGATCAGGAAGGTATGCAGCAGATACTAGAGATTACAAAAGAATATGAGGATAAGAGAATAATAACAAGGAACAAGCAAGAAATATTGGAACACATTGAAGAGTATTTGTTAGCTGACTCAAGAATGCAACGACATCACAAAACACAGCATTCACGCTGAGGGCTGACGCTCTAGGTCTGCAGAAGAGGTTTCGGCGGCACTTACTAGGTGAAAGATCTGACCCAAAAAAATATAATAATCGACTCAAACGCAATGTCCTGTTGCTTGATGCTAAACCGGATAGAATGGGGATTAAAATTGAAACGACGGGTAATTATAACAGTTGGTAAGACTCATAGTGGTAAAACCACTTTTGCAAGAGAGTTAGAACAACAATTAAAAAATTCAATAGTAATTGACCAAGATAACCATGCTGAATTCATAAATACTTACTATAAGTCATTACGTCCGGTACAAGGGTCAAATACCTTCAAATATATCCTCACAAATACAATAGTCGATTATGCTATACAAAAAACTGATCTGCATCTAATACTTTGTAATTCAAATCGCAATCGTATTGGTCGAGCGGAGCTGCTTAGTTATTTCCATAATAGAGGCTTTGAAAGCATATTAGTGTTTTTTGACCTGCCAGACGCTATCCTTCAAGACCGAGTGAGTAATAATCAGCGCAGTAAAACTATATTTCGTACAGCATCTAGTTTTACCGAAGTACTTAACAGACAAATAGCTGAATCACAAAATGAGAATATATCAGATCCTGAAGAAGGGGAGGCAAATTACTTATTTATAATTAAAGAATCAAACCAAGTTCAGTCTGTTATACAAAAAATAATAAATGTTTTTGGATATGCTTGTTATAAAGGAGATCGCTATGAGCGAATTGATGATTAGATGGGCGGATTATCAAGATTGGTTCCAACTAGGCTTGGTTAGTTCAGAATCGTATCGTGAGACTTATTCCGGCATTATCCCAGATACCTATTTAAATGCTTTTTCAATTGAAAAACGACAGATACACTATAAAAGAGCATTACTAGAAGATGCTAAAACTATTGCAATTCTTTTAGTAAATAATGAAGCTGCTGGCTATATAGGATTTGGAATGAATAAAGATGCTGACTTAGATAATACATATGGAGAGATTTATAACATTTATACGTTAAAGAGATATTGGGGGAATGGGTATGGAAAGAAGCTAATTTTTTGGGGGATTGATAGGCTGCAAGAAGCAGGATATTCTAATGTTTCCTTATGGGTCCTTAAAGAGAATACAAGTGCAAAGTGTTTTTATGAGCATTTGGGATTTATAAATGATGGATTAGAAAGAACAATTACAAGAGAAAAAGAGCTAATCCAATTGAGATATTCAAAGCGCCTTGATGAGAACAATTAAGAAAAACTGCAGAAGTTTTACTCGAATAAGTCATCTCCATCAGCACCGTATTCCCGCGGCGGATCGCAAGCGATTCTTAGTCTGCAAGAGGAAATTCGAGGAAGTGAGTTCAGCAGATATACATGTACCGACTAACCACATCGCGGCTGTCCTTATCGGGGCTTAAGTTAGTGAGGCGTCGGGAACACAACAACGTTATCAGAAATCCCCGAGTGAACATATTCAAATTAATAAAAAAGGAGTTTTCGATGAAGAAAATAATAATGATTAGTTACATTTTAACGACTATGTTGGTGGTACTAACATTATCCGCTTGTAGTAATGATAAAAAATTAAACTTAAGTTCAAATACAGCAAAGGAAGTAGAACAAATAGGCAATATAATCTCAGTTGAACGATATGAGAATGTAAAAGCGATTTATAAAAACGAGATAGACGATGATTTCATTTTGATAACAATCGATGGACAGGACAAGACGTTAGGAATGAAAGGAGATTTTGATCTAAAGGAATATGTGGAAGGTGAGCCGATCAAGATTAGTTATGAGATCACTACGAAGCAGGTAGTGGACGGATTTATTAAAAGACCTTATATAACTAGAATTGATAAGAACTAAAATAGAAGATTCAGCTACGAAGTCGGGGACAGTTATAACAAAGCACTCACGCTGCTGGCTAACGACTTGAGTCTGAGGACAAAGTTTCGAGAATGCAATTGGAAGGCAGACAACCCTGCGAGGCTAAGTCTTCGACCTGGCGCTGACGGGCTTTAAGCCTCTCGGGTTCGTGAATACCAGAACGTTAGACGAAATACCCGAAGATTTTGTGAACTTTATATGGGGGAAAGACAGTGAAGCTTAGAATACCAATTTTTATATTTGCACTGGGAGTTGTTTCTGGAATCGTTCAATTGATTAATAATAACTTTACATTATCAAAGACTGAATCATACATTGAAATCATTTTGTTTTTCTTGATCTTAGGTGTAGCAGTATCTACCTGCGAGCGAATAGGAATGAATGATAAGAGAGTCAATTTATATACCGGAATATCTCTAATTGCTGCTGGCATTAATATTGATTTATTTCTTCTTAGAGGCTTGTAAGAGAAAAGAGAAATAACAGAATAAGAGAATAAGGAAATAAGAGACATAAGGATCGATAAATACTGTTTTAGTAAATCGAAGATGTCGGGTAACTCGCCTAACACTGTTTTCACGCATCGGGCCATTCGGCCCTCGGTCTGCCGGAAGTGGTCGGCACGGAAGCGAGTTCAGCGGACACATCCGCGCCGACTAACCGTGTGCGACCGGTTACTGACACAGCCTTAAGTTGATGGGACGTCTTGAATACAAGAACGTTATTTTATATGAAACTCAGCTAATCAATAATAAAACTATTAAAGAATAATTTTAGCCTAGAAGAAGGGGTAAGAATGAAAGAAAATTGGATACCTTTAAACACTCAAGAAGATATTGATAAATTAATCAATATATTTGGGGGATTTCATGATGCATGCTTAAAAGAGTTGTACATGTGGACGGAACATTATGTGGATTTCGACTTATCGATGAGTATAAGTGATAAGTTGGATACTCGAATAAGAGCACTTTTTCAAAGACAGTGGGAGAATCCCTCAGCCTTAGAGCTTTTATTTGAGGAAGTGACAAGATTAAGTATTACACCGAGCACTGAAAACTATGATTCAATTATTTATGATGGAACACTTTTATATAAGGCGGGGCTATTTTACTGGGCAGACGATAAAAATTGGACTCCAGGAAAAGAGACTAATTATGGCGTGAACTGGATTGCAGCAAAAAAGGTAAGTTGGAGAGAAGTAAGTCAGTGGATGGGGAAACAACAAAGATATGGAATAACTAAATGATTCCATAGTAACTTATAGAAGAGCTGAGCATCTCATAACATTCATGCTGCCGACCCTAATATCAACCAAGGCTACTAGAATTCGGGCTAAAATAGCGTGGGGATTACTATTGGATCGGAGAAAGTATTGATGGGGCATCCAATAATGAAATTTCAAAGAAGCATTTTCGCCAAGGTCTTTCTCGGAGTTATTTTATTGATATTCAATGCAGCAGGGATATATTTCGCCGGCATAAAGGTGGCAGCAGTTTTTTTAATACCTTCTATTGCAGCCCTTCTGGCTATTATCGGCAACAGTTATCTAGTGTCTAACGGCACAGTGACCAAATACTTTTTTGGCTATAGACTCTTAGAAATTGATATTCTCGAAATAGATTTAATAGAATTTTATAGCGTGAAAAAATTTGGCACTATAGAAATCAACATAGCCTCCCCCGAAGAAGATGAATATAGATTGCATTTGAAAAATGGAAAAACGATAAAAATACCATCAAATTATACAGACGGAAGAGTAACTATAGGGAGCTACATATGTAAGAAATATAAAGTGAAGAAGAAAGAAACGAGGAAAATAAGATATTTTTACTCCTAATTTTCAGCTCGTGAATTGGAGGACACTATGGAGATTAAACTTGTTCCAGTAAAACAAGAAGAAAAAAACATACTGTTGAATCTATATCAGTTGTACTATTACGATTTTAGCGAGTTCACAAACCAGGATATCAATAAAGAGGGAAAGTTTGATGTGAATATTGATTTCTTTTGGGAAGGAGATCATAGATGGCATCCTTATTTTATAGAGACATCCGGAAGGATCGCCGGATTCGTAATTGTGCTTCTTGAGAATTTAGATGTAGATCCAGATCCAACACATGTTATTTATGATTTTATGGTTATGAAGAAATACAGAAGAAAGGGTATCGGGCATGCAGCAGCAATCCAAGCATTTAAGTTGTACAAAGCGAACTGGAAAATAGTCCAGATGGCGACTAATACTCCTGCAATATCGTTTTGGAGAAAAGTGATAAAGGATTATACAAAAAGTAAATACACTGAAATATTTAGGGATGATGTAAAGAAGTATGTTCAATCATTTAGCACAAAGCCATAAAAGAGTAAATGAGGGGTTATTTTTGTCGGCATCGGCTAACACCGAATTTCCGCATCAGTAGTTAGTACCGGAAAGGAGTTTAATCATTTGAACAAATTTTCTACAATCCTTCTTCTGTTGTTGTTTATGTTGTGTGTTTTACCTGGCTGTACTTCAGATGTTATTGATACGCCAGAGTACAAAGGCAAGCATATAGTTATCGGTATCATAGGAGAACCTCCTACAATAAGAGAAGGAAATGTAAGCTTTAAAAAGATGACTTTTACTCAACTAAAGGATTTACATTCCCTGTCTGAATATGACGCAGTTTTCATTACCAAAGAAAATCTGCCCGAAGCGGCCGGCCAAGAGTACGCAAAAATTTATAAAAGCGCAAGGTTACCATTTTTCTTTATTCAATCTAAGAAGTCCTATCTGCCCTTTACAGACGAAGAACTGTCATACGACGAAGTTCCAGACCTTTCATCCGATACGTATGCCACTGGTTTCTTTCAAAATCATAATAAAATTCAACATTGGGGTTACGGGTTATACAATGACAAATTAAGCAGCTCGAATATTGAGGATGTCTACACACGGATCTTTGAAACCATTGAGTCAATAGCAAGTACGTGAACATCGGGAACGTTATGCGAGAGATCGAAGATATTTTTGTAGATAGGTGGATCAAATGATGCTTGTAGAACGACTTATCAAAATTATGCGTACATATGATTTTTTGAATAGGGATATTGAATTGGTCCGGCAACTCGAACTACCGAATTGGTGGATTGCGGCTGGATATGTGAGAAATTATGTGTGGGATGATTTGCATGGATATTCTAGTCGAACTCCACTGAACGATGTGGATATCCTTTACTATGATCCGAGTGACCTGAGCGAAGAATCAGAAAAGAAATTTGAAGCGTTATTAAAGGCTAAATTGCAAGAATATAACTGGAGCTGTAAGAATCAGGCGAGAATGCATATAAGAAATCAGGACAATCCTTATGATTCAGTGGAGGACGCAATGAAGCGGTGGCCGGAAACCGCAACGTCCGTTGGGATAAGTTTGGGTAGAAATCAGAACATTGAAATCATTGCGCCTCATGGATTGAATGATCTATTCGATTTGGTAATTAGAAGAAGTCCATTTTATAAGGACGAAGACTATTTTTACAAAAGGGTACAAAGCAAGAGATGGCTTGAACTCTGGCCTAAACTAAGATTGATTGAAGAAGAGGGTGATTTCTTTGAAGATTGAGTATCTTGAGACAGACCAAACCGCTTTTGAATTAGTCCAGCCTTTATGGGAACGGCTTAGAGATCGCCATGCTTCGTTGCCCACACACTTTTCAGAGCAAATATCAAAAAATACGTTTGAAGAACGATCAAGAGATCTACTCAACAAGTCTAAACAAGGAAAATTAAAGATCATATTAGCTCGCGACGCGGTAGAGAAGAGGTTATTAGGATATTGCATTAGTTCGATTAATGAAATGAAACAGGGAGAGATCGATTCGATTTTTATCATAGATGATTTTAGAGGTATGGGCATTGGAAATGCATTAATGAAACGGACACTTGATTGGTTTGAGATCAACGGAATTCATAATATTTGCCTATCTGTTTTATTCGGAAATGAACAAGCATTGAAATTTTATGAGAAGTATGGGTTTTATCCAAGAACATATTTGTTAAAGAACAGGGCTTAAAGGGAAATCTATGAATTATTACCATATTGATACACAAGAGCGGGATAAAGTGTAAAATAAGTTAAGGGAGCCAACAACCCGATGAGGCTAAGTTAACTTAGGAGGATGGTTCATGGAGGTACACATTGAAGAAAAACAATCTTTTACCGTTATCGGAAAAATGGGACAGGGACTTTCATCCAAAAGTACAGAGTGGATTCCAAAGCTGTGGCAAGAAGCCAATCAAAATTTTAGTGAAATTAGTAATTTAGCCAAGAAAGACAGTGCAGGTAACCTGGTTGGGATTTGGGGAGCAATGAGTGATGTTTCCGAGAGATTTGAACGTTGGACAGAGCAGGGGAAGTATCTGGCTGGTTGTGAAGTTTTGAATGACTCGGTAGCTCCAAGCGGCTGGACTAAATGGATAATCCCTTCATATAAGTTCGCGGTAATGAAATGCAATCAGAATACATACCGGGATAAATTCAAATACATGGTTAATGAGTACATTCCCAATCATAATTATTCAATCGTGGGAGCCGTGCATGAATACTACAATCCATTCGAAGAAATTGGAGATTTAAATTTGTATTTTCCGATAGAAAGAATCTATGACAAATGATCACGAAGATCATTTTATTGTTAATTGGATTAGTGATTGTAACCGGCTGTGCAGCCCATGGGAATCAGCAAATTCATGTGAGAACACCTACAGATCAGGAATTGGAACGTTTTTTAAGTATAGAAGGAGTTAAAGCACTAGCAGTAAAAAAATACAAGGATCATGCCATTATTCTAGGCGACAGCTCTGTTTACACCTTGTCCATAACAGCGGATAACCAATTTCAGTATGTAGGAAGCTCATGGAGCGGGGGGCCTGACCGGATAGATATAACGGCTGTTACACAGGAAACCCCTTTTATTGGGGTTTTCATTCATCGAAATGATGTATTGGAGCACGGCAACAAAATGAAAATAACCTTTGCAGACGGAATTTCGGTTGAAGAGATTATGCACAATGAGAAAGCTTATATTGTCGACCATCCCCTTGGAAAGCTGACCAATTCCTCAGAGGCTATAGTAGAAATATTTAATGATAAAGGCGAAATGATATATAGTTCGGATGCTAATAATCATTGATGCATTGTTGGAAGGTGAGATCATAATGATATCTATTTTTTTCATGATAATAGTCATTTTTGGGCTAGTCAGTATAGATCAGTCTCTTAGGAAAAAGTTGAAGAACGATGAGAGGATTATAAACCGACTTGATTTGTTGTGGAGTGAAATAAACAAAAGCAATGAAAGAAAGTAAGTTTGGAGGTGGGTCTGCATGAAAGCAATTGGCTTCGACTTAGGGGATACGTTGATTTTTTATCGCAATGTTCAGGCCAGTTGGACCGACCTCTATGAAAAGGCGCTCACAAAGCTTTTGCAGGATATGGGTATGGATCATAACGGCGAGTTAATAGAAGCCGCAGCCCAAATTTTAAAAAAGTTCAATACGAGAATTAATCCTAGAGATTATGAAGTAAAGGATACTGATATTTTTCAAGAAATCCTCCAAGAATGGGGAACAAATAAGGATATTAAGCAAATGATCCATACGTTCTTTAGTTTTTTTCAGGCAGGGTCAGACATATTTGACGACACATTCCCTTTATTGAAATATCTAAAAGAACGAAACATAAAAATCGGAATTCTTACCGACGTACCCTATGGCATGTCTAGAGAATTAGTGATGAAAGATCTTAAGGGATTTGAGCAGTACGTGGACGTTCTGATTACATCGGTAGAGGTAGGCTACAGAAAGCCGCGGAGTGAAGGCTTCATCCAACTGGCCAATCAACTGGGATGTCACCCTGAACAGATGAGTTACGTGGGTAACGAAAGAAAGGATATTGTGGGGGCTAAGCTACTGGGGATGAAAGGGATACTCATCAATCGGGAACGATTAGATATAGATTGGGGACAAGATGTAACGATTTCAGAACTTCATGAGATAGAGAAATTATATTAATAACTCAGGAGGAATTCCATGGAAGAGAGAAAGTTAGAATACATAAAATATATTAAAGAAAAATACCCGGATAAGAAATACAAAAAATCAACTCTAACTTAACGGATGGTCTCCATAACGATGTGATTATAATCAATGATAGGGATGTTTTTCGTTTTGCCAAACACGATTTTAGTAAAAGCCTCCTACATAACGAATACAAGGTGCTTCAAATGGTTAAACCATTCGTTGATTTGACTGTGCCGGATTTAGACATGATTGATGAAGGGGTATCGAAGTATACCTACATAAAAGGCAAACCTATTTATCGGAGAAATATCCTGAAATTAAGCGAAGACGTTCAAGAGCAGATAGCTCAACAATTGGGCGTTTTTTTATCTCAACTGCATTCCATCCCGATGAGCACAATAAGCGAAAATAGAATCAATGCGTTTCCTGGTAATGGAACTAGGTACTCCTATTTAGATTTATTTTCAAGAATTGAAACAAAACTATTTCCCCATATGAAGAGCTATGTCATCGATTGCGTTCGAGATATCTTTAATCCCATTTTTAATCACACGAATTTTCTTGATTACACCCCAACCTTAATACATGGAGATTTAGCTCCCTACCACATCCTTGAGGAATTGAATGAAGTTATCGGGGTTATTGATTTTGGTGTTTCAGGTTATGGCGATCCTGCTCATGATGTTAGTGTTATTCTTGATACATTGGGAGAGGGATTCATCAATAAATTAAGTAAGTATTATACAGGTATTGATTCATTTATCGATAGATTCAGGTTTTATGCCAATGTCTCGTCAATTAGATGGGCACTGATCGGATATGAAAATAATGATGTATCATGGCATCTTAACCATCTGTTTACAGCAAAAGATATAAGTCCATATGGTGGTTGGTGAATAGCAAAAAAAATATGACTAAAGGACGAAAAGGAATGAACATAGGAGAACTTGTAAAAACACTTAAAAGAAGAAGTGATTGTATACTTTTTGAACCAAGTAGCTTACCGAAACTAACGGATAAGATTGATATACCTCAAGAACTGATAGAGTTTTATCGATTATGTGGAGGTGGAACCTTATTTGTTGATAGTGCAAGACCTATTGAGATTCTAAAGCCTAGTGAGGTTCTACCTGCAAATTTGGTCATTCTTGGGGAAGAGGCATACGAAGAACTTTTACTCAATGAAGAAAACGATATTTCTATGAAGTGGTATGTAGTCGCCCAATACGATGAGACAGAATACGTCACAATTGACTTTGACCAAGATCGGTGTGGTCGTTGTTATGATAGTTTTCATGAAACCCATGCTGTAGCAGGAAGTTGTGAAATTATTGCTTTAACTTTTTTGGAATTTCTATCTAATTTGTTAGAAACAACGACTAAAACAAGTGACAGTTTGTATTGGCTAAGAGATTTTGTTCGAATAGGTGATGCGTATGAATATGATTCATAGGAGATCGTGAGGAGTAGAGTTTATATGAGAAATTTCGATTTTACTAGGGAATAAGGAGAAGAACGAATGATAACTGAACCTACTATCCAAGAAATTAATAGAATATTTCAATTGCATCTTGTCAATGAAGAGATCGTAAAAATTCAAAGGTTGTCTGGAACAACCAGTGGCCGTGTTTATAGGCTTGATTCCAGTCAAAACAATAATTATATATTGAAATTTGACGAACCCAATCAAATCCAAATGGTCGAACAATTTCTCAATACTTATCAAAGTTCGGTGCTATTACCAAATATTCTTTTTACCGCTCAAGATAAATCACATTTTATTTACACTTACATCAAGGGTACAACTCATATTAACCGTGGATCAAAGAAAAAATGGTTAACCATACTAGTGAATGAATTGTTCAATAAATACAACAAATATCAACATACAGACACTTGGGGTAGATTAGAGTATCTTCTTCGTTCTTGGAGGGAATTCAATGAAATAAGTGTGGAGGAAGCTAGAGTCAACATTGGAAATGTTTTAACAACGGATGACTATATCTTTGCTAAATCACAGATTATTAAATTATTTGGAGAGGAAATAGGACAAGGAGAAAAATATTTATTGCATGGAGATACAGGGGTACATAATTTTGTATTTGATCAATTCAGTTTAATTGGTGTAATTGATCCATCACCTATGGTGGGACCAATAATTTATGATTTTATTTACGCTTTTTGTTCTTCTCCCGACGATATTAATATTGATACTTTATATGCAGCATTTGATAATCTTAAACAAGGACGCATTGACAAAGTAAGATTGATTGATGAGGTTTCAGTACAGCTATATTGCCGAGTGGGGCTTAGTTTAAAACACCATCCAAATGATTTATCTGAATATCTAAAGGCATGGGAACATTGGAAAGAGCTTTGTAAGAAAACTCAATGAATTAGAATAAAAGGTGAAATATACGTATTGCCAAGGCTGTAGAAAGGAACAACCAATGAAAAAGAGATCATTAATCGTTATCTTAGTCATTTCGTTTCTTTTATATGGGGGTTACCAAGGCTATGAATATTATAGCGATCATTTTGGAGATCAAAGAATAATACAGAATATTTTGGAGCGGAATCATTATGCTATCACCAAAAAGGATGCTGCTGTAAAGCTCGATCTTTCTATTAAACCTGAATGGATTCCTTTCAAGACGGAAAAACCACAAAACCTGAATATTAAGACTGCAGAAAGCCACAACACCAATATCATACTCCAACAAGTGTGGAATCGCGGCAATGATATCTATTTTAGTTTCCATACTACTTATGATTTGAACTACAAAAAGGGAAAGTTTCTATACAACATGTTGTTAAATGATGACGGTACGTATACAACGAAAGGGTCGCCAGAGGATTTCCAGCTAACCAATCTCCGTGGAAGCCAGATTCAAATAGGTCAGACCGGATATGGACCGGGTTCTGATTTTTCCTTCGGAATTGATCCAAGTGAATATGAGAGAATTCGAAACGGATTTAATGTAAGGTATTCGGGGATGATTTTGTATGAGTATTCTAGAAAATAATTCTTCGCATAACAGAAAGACTTAGATGCTATGGCAGTTCATATGGAGAGGCCAGGGATAAGATGAAGAGTATATGATTTATTTTTATAAATAAAGGGAGAATCAAACCATGCTTATTATGCAAGCAGAAGAAGCGGATCTCGAAGAGATTTTAGAGTTGCAGCGTAAGGCTTTTGTGGTTGAAGCGGCGATATACAATGATTACACGATTCAACCGCTGCGGCAGACATTAGAAGGAACTGAAATCGGAATATGAAACACAGACTTTACTGAAAGCGATGGTAGAGGGAAATATTATTGCCGGCTCTGTACGAGCTTTTGTTAATGGGGATACTTGTAATATTGGAAGGCTAATTGTTCATCCGGATTTTCAGAATAGGGGAATTGGCTCCAGGTTGCTTCGTGAAGTCGAACAGATGTTTAAGGAATACAGAAGATTTGAGTTATTTACAGGGCATAAGAGTAAGAAGAATCTTTATTTGTACGGCAAGAAAGGATACAAGATTTTTAAGTCGCAAGTCATAAATGAGAAATTGACGATGATGTATCTTGAGAAGAAGGAAATCTCCTAACACAAGGCACCTTTTAGTACCTATATTACTAAAAAGTACCTACTTTCCATTCGTGCCCATTAGAACTATAATAGCACATACTCATCAAAACCAAGTGTACTTAAGTTTCGGTTTGTACAGGAACTATTTACAGCTCGCGCGATTCGTCAGACCTCTGGCTTGTCGTTGATGGCTATGGACTTGACGGGTACATAATGACACGAAGGAGAATGGTTATGGAATTGAACTTGAAAAATAAATTAGTGTTGATTACAGGATCGACGGCGGGGATTGGTAAAGGAACAGCCATAAGCTTTTTGAAAGAAGGCGCCAAAGTTATTATTAACGGTCGCTCTGAAGAAAATGTTAAAGCAACGGTTAAAGAACTCTCGGCACTCGGAACGGTTTATGGAATTGCCGCAGATGTTGCCGATAAAGCGGAATGCGAGAAACTCATCAATAAAGTGAACGCAATCGGAGATTTGGATGTCTTGATTAATAATACGGGTGTTTTTACCGTAAAGCCTTTTGTTGATGTGACGGATGAGGAATGGCTGGAATATTACCAAATTAATGTGATGAGCGCTGTTCGTTTATCCAGAGCATTCCTGCCCAAGATGATTGAACGCAATGCGGGACGAATCATTAACGTTGCAAGTGAAGCGGGAATTAAACCCTATCCAGAACTCATTCCTTATGGTATATCTAAAACTTCGCTCATTACGCTTTCAAGAGGTTTGGCGGAAGTGGCTAAAGGAACCAATGTAACGGTTAACTCGGTTCTTCCAGGACCGACGTGGACGGAAGGATTCGGCACTTTCATTACAGACCTGGCTAAAGAGAATGGAAAAGATTTGGATACCTTTGTCAAAGATTACTTTAAGTATGACCAGCCGACTTCTCTGATTCAGCGTTATGCCACAGTCGAGGAAGTAGCGGATACCATTGTATTTCTTGCATCCGATAAAGCATCAGCCATCAACGGCGCGGCTCAAAGAGTAGAGGGCGGGATTATCCACAGTATTTTGTAATAACGCGGCTGATGCAAAAAGAAAAGGAGGAGTACACATATGAACCCCTTTAAATTTAGTAATCCTACGAAAATCCTTTTTGGGCGCGGGCAAGTCGAAGAAATTAAAAATGAAATTCCATCCTATGGACGGCGTGTTTTGCTTCTATATGGGGGCGGAAGTATTAAAAAGAATGGGATGTACGATCAAGTGATTAAAGCCCTGTCTGAAATTACAGATGTTCATGTGGTGGAACTGAGCGGAGTAGAACCCAATCCGCGATTAACAACGGTGAATAAGGGAATTGACCTTGTCAAAGACAATAATTTGGATTTTATCCTTGCTGTTGGCGGCGGAAGTGTAATTGATTGTGCAAAAGCTATCGCTGTAGGTGTATACTACGAAGGCGACGTATGGGATATTGTAACGAATAAGGCAGCAGCGGAAAAAGCCGTTCCTTTCGGTGCTATTTTGACCATCTCTGCGACAGGATCTGAAGTGAACGGCGGTTCGGTCATTACGAATTGGGAAGAAAAGGATAAGCGTTTTTTTGTCTCTGATCTTACTTTCCCTAAATTCAGTGTTCTGGATCCGGAAAATACTTTTTCCGTACCTAAAAACCAAACGGTCTACGGTATGGTAGACATTATGTCCCATGTCTTCGAGCAATACTTTCATGCTTCATCCAATGCCCCGCTGCAAGAACGGTTCGGTGAATCCATCCTGCAGACAACAATGGAAGCTGCGCCCAAGTTAATTAATGATCTGGGTAATTACGATTACCGCGAAGTCATTATGCTTAACGCATCATTAGCTTTAAATGGCATTCTATCCATGGGTGTTCAAACGGATTGGGCGACCCATATGATCGAGCATGCGGTCTCAGCCGTTCATGACATTCCTCATGGCGGAGGATTAGCGATTTTGTTCCCTAATTGGATGGAATTTGTCGCTTCCAAGAGACCGGAAAAAGTGGCTCAACTAGGGATTCGCGTTTTTGGAATTGATGCCAAGGACAAAAATGACTCTGACGTGGCGGCTGAGACGATTCAAAAATTACGTGAGTTTTGGACTTCGCTGGGAGCCCCTGAGAAGCTTTCCGATTATGGAATCGATGATACGGAAATCGGCACAATGCTTGAAAGAGCAATGGTAGCCGAAACCCTTGGAAGCTATGTCCCTTTAAATAAAAACGATGTGGAGACGATTTTAAGAAAATCATTATAATCTTTCTAAGAAGGGAGATGAAAGTAAATTGAGCGCTATTTCTATTACAGCCATCCTTCAAGCAAAACCGGGAAAAGAGCAGCTTCTGTATCAAGAGTTAGTGAAAGCAGTAACACCTTCCAGATCAGAAGAGGGATGCATAAAGTATGTCCTCCATCAATCTATCGAAAATAAAGCCGTTTTTGTATTTTATGAAATCTGGAAAGACGAAGAGTCTATCAACTTCCATATTGAGACTGACCATTATAAGCAATACCGGCGTAATACTGAGGATCTTATCGAGTCAAGGCAAGTATACCGACTGCAGGAAGTTAATTGATAATTGGGCTTAATTGCATAAGTCAGGAGAAAATCAAACGATGTCTTCAACAAAAAATGTTAACCGCCTTAGACTGGTCTTGCTGTTAGGCGCTTTTTCGGCACTGGGTCCACTTACAATCGATATGTATTTGCCGTCATTTCCTGAAATCGCTGCTGACTTTGGCACCCGTGCTTCTCTGGTGCAGCTTAGTCTAACTGCTTGCCTGGTAGGATTAGGCCTGGGTCAAATCATTATGGGCCCTTTGAGTGACGTTCATGGAAGACGGAGGCCCATAATAATCTCACTTATTCTCTATTTGATCGCTTCATTTGTCTGCGCGGTCTCACCTAATATTGTCTATTTCATAGCAGCACGTTTTGTTCAAGGCTTTGCCGCTTCCGCAGGAATTGTTATTTCCCGGGCGATCATCCGCGATGTTTATAGCGGACCGGAACTCACCAAGTTTTTTTCACTGCTTATGCTGGTAAATAATATATTTCCCTTAATTGCACCAGTGGCTGGAGGCAGCGTCATAGCCTTTACTTCATGGGTGGGTGTTTTTGTGGTTTTAGGTACGGTTGGATTGGTTTTAGTTATCCTTGCAACCGTAAACCTGAAAGAGACGTTACCTGCTCAGAAGCGAATTTCAGGCAACTTTGGCGAGCTGATTAGAGGTATTCGAACCTTGCTTAAAGATCGTGAGTTTACCGGATACGCGCTTGCACAAGGGATTATGATCGGAGGGGTATTTGCTTATGTATCGGGGACTCCTTTTATCTACCAGAATATTTATGGCGCCTCTCCACAACTGTTTGCAATTTTATTCGGATCAAATGGGATCAGCTTAATTCTCGGTTCACAAATCGTTGGACGCTTTACCCATGTGATCTCGGAGCGGCAATTTCTGCGTTTTGGATTGCTGCTATCCGGCGCGTCCAGCCTTGCGGCCTTACTTGTAATTCTTTTACACGGCCCATTACTGGCATTGGTTATTCCGCTTTTCTTTTTTGTCGCATCGATCGGAACAACTTCAACCGCTTCGTTCTCTCTAGCCATGGGGTCACAAAGTCATATGGCAGGGAGCGCATCTGCACTTCTTGGATTGCTGCCTTTCCTGCTGGGAGCATTCACGTCTCCATTGGTTGGCATTGCCGGTGAATATACCGCAGTCCCAATGGGAGTTATTATCTTGTCGACCAGCTTATTGGCTATCCTAGCTTACTTTGGACTTGCACATAAATCGCAAGCAAGCTATTCTCCGTGCTCTTAATTACAGACCATCTGAAAAGGAACGATAAAAGTGCCGCAGCATCAGTGCATAGCACTTTAGCCCGCTTTAAAAGCGGGCTTTTCACATTTATTCCTCTCCGGTTGCCACCGGATTCTCCTCATAGTTGATTCAGTCGCCCCAGTTTGACACGTCACAGAGATCAATGAGCCGTTAAAATTTGAATTCCAATAGAGTCCCCAAACAAATTGTGATAAAATATTGAAAACGCATTCATCACTATGGGTACCGGCGGTGAGAGGATGAAGCTTTTTCTATTGAATCGGTTCCGAAATTTCACCCGCAGGTTAGGGAATAAGCTGGGGCTGGCTTTTTCGCTCATCGTTTGTGTGCTGATTCTGGTGCTGGCCACCGTCTCCTATTACCGGACAACCTGGATAATTAAAGACAACTATCTTTCCAATACGGCCAAAGAGCTGGAGCATATGAATGAAAGCCTGGACAACTTTGTGGCGCAGATTGACGCGTTGTCGCTGTCGTTCAGGCGGGACGACAACTTTATGGAGGCGCTGATGAGCGATGAGGAGGATTTCTCCAGCCGTCTCTACATGGAGAACCAGCTACGGAATCTGTTCTACTCCTCCAGCGGGGACATCGCCGCCGTCTCCCTGTATATTCCCCGGACCGGGGCCAGGTACACCATATCGAGGCTGACGGACTCCCCGAAGCTGGTGGTCGATCATCCCCGGAACATCACGTCGAACGGGTGGTACAAGGAGGCCAGTACGAGAGCCAACGCATTTCGCAGCATTGAGCCGCCGGCGCAGGGACCGTCAGCTGGGGCTTATGATGCAGAGAACCAGCGGCAGTTTTTTACCTTTCACAGGGCACTCATCAATATTCCGAGTCAGCGGCCTTTGGGAATGGTGTCCATTACGATCAGCTCTGCCTACCGGGATCAAATGATCCGCGATATTCTGGAGCAGGATGCTGAGGCTGTGGCGATTTTAGACCGGAATAATACGAGCTTTTATCACAGCGGCGAGAAGAGCTTATACGATGAGGCCTCATTGCTGCGGTCCATTAATTGGATAAAGCCGGAAGGCTATTTAAATTGGAGCGGCGAACAGCAGGCTTATCTGGTCACTTACAACGTGTCGCCGGGCGACGGCTGGAAGCTAATCAAGCTGATCTCCACCAGCGTCTTGAACGAGCGGGCCAAGAATACGAGAAATCTGGAGTTTTTAATCGGGTTGGCCTTTTTGCTGATCGGCACACTGCTTGTCACCTTTGCAACGAAAACGATTACGCGGCCGCTGAAACGGTTGTCGAAGCAGATGGAGAAGTTGGGGGAAGCGAACTTTGACGTGAAGATTGATATTAACGGGAACGACGAAATCGCTTATCTCTCCAAAAAATTCAACACTATGGTAGCCAAGATCAACGAGCTGATTAATGAGGAGTATAAAGCCAAGCTGGGTGAAAAGACCGCGCGTATGAAGGCGCTTGAGGCGCAGATCAATCCGCATTTTCTATATAATGCCCTGCAGACGATATCGACGGAGGCGCTCGTTCATAGGGTCGATCATATTGACCGGATGGTGCAGGCGCTGGCATATATTTTGCGTTATTCGATTCGGACCGGCGACAATGTAAATCTGGCCCAGGAAATGAAACATGTCGAAAGCTATGTCATGCTGCAGCAGGCCCGGTACGGCGAGAGATTATCCGTCGACATCGCGCTTGAAGGAAGCATAGGCGAAATCCGCGTTCCCAAAATGGCCGTTCAGCTTCTGGTGGAGAATTCGATCAAGCATGTTCTGGAGCAGACCTTGGACCCGGTTCGGATCGCGGTTCGGGGGTATATTGGGGAAGACGGGCTTGCTGTCATCGAGGTCAGCGACAATGGTCCCGGTATTCCGGAAGATCGACTTAAGGAGCTGCAGGAGCTGCTTCAGCAGGATAACTGGATAGTCGGGCAGCAGGAGAGCATCGGTCTGAAAAATTTATCCGAAAGATTGAAGCTGCTTATCCATACGGGCGCCAGGCTGGATATCCGGAACCGTCCGGAGGGAGGAGTATCGGTACAAATCATCATGCCTGCAGAAGACCGGTAGAATAGACAGAGGGCAATCGAACGGGAGGGATCTGACGCATGTATAAGGTGTTAATTGTCGATGATGAACGTCCTGTCCGGACAGCGATCAGGCTGGCGGGCGAATGGGAGCAGCTTGCGGTGTCCGAAATCGCGGAGGCGCCGGAAGCGCGCACGGGTCTGCAGCTGCTGAAGGAGTGGAAGCCGGACATCGTGCTGGTCGATATCAAGATGCCCGTGATGGATGGGATGGAAATGCTGCGCAGGGCAAGCGCCGAGCATCCGGAAGTCAAGTATATCATTATCAGCGGCTTCGATGAGTTTGAATACGCCAGACAAGCCCTCCATTACAAGGTACTGGATTATTTACTGAAGCCGGTCGACCGGACCGAGCTGAACCGTTCCCTGCGCCAAGCCATCCGGCAGCTTGATGAGGAAAGACAAGAGCGCGAGACCGAGCAGCGCCAGCGCATGATGAATAATTTGTCCCTCCCGCTGTTCAAGGAAAAGCTCCTGACCATGATTATCGAAGGTGACCGCGTGCATCCCCCCATAATTGAGGATTACAAGCGATTGACCTCCATGACGAAGCAGGGCGTACTCTATGGCTGCGCGATTGTCCAGCTTCTAAATTTTAATAGTGTATGCGCTGCCAAGTTTAAGGGCGATTCTTTCTCCTGCTATTTTGCCGTGACGAATATGATCGATGAATGCTGCGCCCCTTGGAGCCAGGGTTTCAGCTTCCGAAGCTATAAGGCCGATCATGAGATTATTGTCGTGCTCGAAATTGGCGCTCGCCCGGAGCCCAAAGACTTCAGCGCGGCCCAAATAACGGAAATGATTGCTTCACTCCAGAACCTGTTTGGATTCACTTCGATCGCCGCCGTCGGCAGCTTCTCCCCCTCCTTTGAACAGCTCAGCGTCTCTTACAGCGAAGCGCATGCGATTAAATCCGGCATCAATATTTTGAAGAACGGAAACCGGGTATTCACGGAGATTCAAACCGGGCGCAGGGCGGAAATGCCGTCAATCCTGAACAAAAAAGAGCTGCTGATCCGTGCCTTCGAAAGCGGGAATATCGAGTTCACCCGGGGGATTGTGGCCGGATATTTTGAACACGTCAAGCAGTCCGGTTATTTCAGCATGGACGACGCAAGAAAGGCGGCAGCCGAATTTATCTTTTTAATTGAAGATATTGCGATTCAGCTCGGGGTTGCGGAAGACCTGCAGGGAAAGCCGATGTCCTTTGGAACCGTCCAATCCTATTCTTCCTTCGAGGAATTTAGCGATTTTGTCTTTCGAGTCATCTCGCATGTATTCGACAGAATTCAGGCAGGACTGAAGGGATCGGAGACATTCAACATTATCCGCATCAAGAACTATATCGACGACAATTTTTTTACCGACATCCATTTGACGATGTTCTCGGAGCAGTATTTTTTGAGCAAGGAGTATTTGTCGAGACTGTTCAAGGAAAGATTCGGGTTCGGCATCTACGAGTATGTGCTCAAAGTGCGGATGGACAAGGCCAAGGAAATGCTCGATGATCCGGCCATCCAAATCCAGCAAATTTCCAGCAAAGTCGGATTTAACGACAACGCCTATTTCAGTAAGGCTTTCAAGAAATACTCCGGCTTGTCGCCAAGCGAGTACCGGAACCGGATGCTGCAATCCAAGAAAAGCATGTGAACGGCTCGTCGTTCCATTTTCCATTTTCGTAGTGTGTCACTGGCAATCAGAGTTCAGGATATTCCTATAAATCCATCATTTTTGTACATTTCAATCGGGAGGGCTTCACGTTATTCTGGCATTGAGGGACCTTAAACGTTTACGTGGAGCCTGAAATGGGGAGTTTCAGAATGAAGAAGAGACCGGTATTTCTCGCATTAAGCTTGATTCTCTTAGTTGTGCCGTTCACAGGCTGTTCGGTTGGCGGCAGCCATTTTGCTGCGGATACGAAGGAAGCGGATACCCAGCCCCAGCCGGTAATTCTGAAAATGTTCACCTTCGGGGAAGGTCTGTCGGAGCAGCTTCATGATATGGCGGATAAATACCACACGCTGCACCCGGAAGTTACAGTGGAAACCGAGCTGATATCAAGCGAATATGATTCGGTTCTCAAGACCAGGCTGAATTCCGGCGATGTGCCGGATATTTTCATGACTCAGGGTTATTGGGCGAACCGGACGTATAAGGACCTTGTGGTGGAGCTTACCGGGGAGCCTTTTGTAGGCCAGATTGAAGACAGCGCCCTGAAATCCGCCGAATGGGACGGCAAAATCTACGGGGTTCCCGTCAGCATCCAATCGTACGGCTTCATTTACAACAAAAGAGTGTTCGAAGCGGCCGGCATTTCCTCCCTACCCTCGACTTATGCCGGACTGGAGCAGGCGGCCAAACGGATCAAGGCCATAGGCGTGACGCCCTTCGCCAACTCTTTCAAGGAATGGTGGGTGTTCAAGCATATTGCTACCCAGGCGCTTGCTGCCGAAGAAGGGGATTATGAGCAGACGGCGCAGGACATTTCGCAAGGGAAGAAGATCTTCAAGGACCTGCCCTTATTTGGCCGGACCTTCGACATGATTGACCTCATGATGAAGTACGGTAACGATCAGCCGCTTGCGACGGATTATGGTACGGGAATCGCTCTGGTGGCGCAGGGCAAAGCGGCCATGGTCCATAACGGGAGCTGGGCGGAAGGAGATTTGCTGAAGGCGGACCCGTCTGCGGAGCTCGGCTTCTTCCCGGAACCGGTCGGGGACGATCCTTCGAAGGCAAGGCTGATGGTTGACTCCTCCGTGCTCCTCCGCATCAGCGACACCTCCAAGCATATTAATGAAGCAAAAAAATTTCTTAATTACATCGTTACCGATTATATCAAGCATTATGGATGGCACGGCGAGGTCCCTGTCGTGAAGGGCGGAGCATTGCCAAGCGGCCAGCTGGCTGCCGATACGATCCGCTACATGAAGTTGGGCAGGACTTATCCATGGGTTCAAGGCTACTGGCCGGACGGTTTCGATACGCAGCTCGGGGCGCTGTTTCAGGAATATGCAGCCCATGCCAAGTCGAGGAATGAGGTGCTGGAAGAGTTGACGAAAGCCTGGGTCAAGCTGGTGAAGGCGGAGAATATGTAAGAAGGAACCTTTACACAGTCGGTTGATCGCTGCAGCCATGCCGAAAATTTTTGTTAAGGAGGTGAGTTCGCAGCCGGGTGCGATGCTGTTGCAGGCAGGGTTATTCACTCTAAGATGAAACGGGAGGACACTAGGGGATGCAAACAAAGAATAGAAAGCGATTACATCGGTTGATGGCCTCGATCATGGCGTTCAGCCTGGTCGTTCCGGCTTTCGGCTCGGGTTCCGTCTTGGCGAGAAACAGCGAGTTTACCCGAAATGGCTCGGGGCCGATGTACTGGATTTCGTATGAGCATCAATGGACCCAAAATACGTTCATGCCGGAAGACCGCTGGAAGGCGAACATCGACTGGATGGCGGAAAATTTTCAGCCGTACGGCTACGATATGGTCAGCACGGACGGATGGATTGAAGGAGCCACGCTATTAAATGAGAACGGTTACATTGTCTCGCATAACAATCGGTGGATGACTGATCCGCTGGGGGCGGGCGGTGAAACGGAGCCGGTATACGGTGTGGTTAACGGGAACTTCAACGATGAAGAGACCAAAGGCTGGACCTTTACCGGACCGGCCGGTCACGGGCGGAACGACGATAACGGCAATAAGTCGTTATGGACGTGGAAGGATGAACCCCATAAAGAAACCGTCAGCCAGAATGTGTATCTGAAGGATACGGGCCTGTACCGTTTAAGCGCCAGAGCCAAGACCAAGAACGGCATGTTCGCGGACGGCGTACCGGCCTACATGAAGATCAAGGGCTATGATGCCGCCGATCCGGAAGCAGAAACGGTAACGGCGATTACTTATGAAGATTGGACGGATTACAGAGTCGAGCTGAATGTCACCAACCCAAGTGTGGTTCTGGAATTCTCCTATGACTCTTTGTCCAAAAATAAATTCAGCGCCGGGCTCGACCTCGACGATGTAAAGCTTGAGAAGGAAACGGATGAGGTCGATACTTCGAACCATGTCGTCAACGGCGATTTCACTCAGGGAAATACGGACGGCTGGAATATTACCGGCACGGGCGGCGGCGGATTCGGCATTAATGAAAACGAAAAGGGAGCATACAAATCCCTGTACACCTGGAATCCGGGAGCCGATGAGGTACAAACGGTCTCGCAAAGCATTCATTTGCCGAACGGTCTGTACACGGTAAAAGCCAAAGCCAAGACCAAGAACGATATGATCAAAAATGGAGCGACCGCAGTATTCCAAGTGGACGGATACAACACCGAAGTGCCGGAAGCGGCTCTGGCCAAAACGGTGTCCAGCGAGAGCTGGACCGACTACTCCATGACGGTGGATGTGACGAGCGGCAAGCTGGACCTCGCATTTGTCGTGGACCCTAAAGGCAAGGCCGGCTTCGCGGGAATCGATGTGGACGATGTGGAGGTCAAATGGGCCGGTCCGAATGACTGGCAGGGCTATCCTTCCGAAGTCTACCCGGACGGCCACACCTGGAAGTACTGGGCCGACTACATCCACAGCAAAGGCATGAAGCTTGGGATCTACTATGATCCGCTGTGGGTCAGCCCGGAAGTATTGAAGCACCCGGACAAATACCATGTCACGGTTAAGAATGACGATGGCAGCACCGAGCAGATTCCGGTCGCCAGCCTGATCAAGACGGAGCCGTACAACCTCGGCAACGGCAAGCAGCTGAACGGCGACCGCTTCGACGGCGGACAGGGCGCCGACCAGGCGCTGTACTGGCTGGACGTCAACAAGAAGGGCGCCAAAGAATACCTTCAAGGCTATATCAGGTTCCTGGCCGAGCAGGGCGCTTCCTTCCTGCGCGTCGATTTTCTCTCCTGGTATGAATCGGGCTACGACCAGGGCCTCGGCCAGATCGGAACAGGCCACGATTCGGATACGGAATACGCCAAAGCGCTGCAGTGGATGGACGAAGCCTCCGCTGAGAACCATATGTACCTCAGCCTGGTCATGCCGGATCTGAAGGGCCATGGCAAGTATGAGCAGCAGTTCGGCGACATGATCCGCATCGACGAGGACGTCTTCAGCGGCGGCTGGGATCATACGAGCGGACGCCGCCAGAACTGGACGGCCAGCTGGTCGCAGTGGGCCAACTCCTTCCAGGGCTTCACGGGATTCTCCGATATTTCGGGCCGCGGATCGATGATTAACGACGGCGACTTCCTGCGCCTGAACACCTATAGCGGCCAATACGCCGACAACGAGCGGAAGACGGCTCTGTCACTGTTCACGATGGCGGGCTCACCGATTACGATCGCCGACCAGTACGATACCATCGGGGACAATGCCAAATTCTATCAGAATCCGGAACTGATCGAGCTGAACAAATCGGGCTTGGCGGGCAAGCCGATCTATTATTCCGATGAGCATTACAAGAACAACGCCAGCCGTGACAGCGAGCGGTGGGCCGGACAGCTGCCGGACGGCACATGGGCTGTCGCCCTGTTCAACCGCAGCGACGAGTCCAAGGCGCTCTCGATGAATTTTGTCAAAGAGCTGGGAATTGCTGACGGAGCCTATGTCCGCGATATTTGGGAGCACAAAGACCTTGGATACAAGGCACTCTTCTCCAAGACGCTGGAGCCGCATGACGCGGTCGTGCTCAAGCTGATTCCGAAGACGGCCTCCAAATCGTATCAGGCGGAAGTGGCTTCGTATCAGGGCGGAGCGATCTTTGGCAATGATGCGGCGGGCTACCAGGGCTTTGGCTATATCGCCGGGCTTGAGCACAAAGGCGCCAAGCTGACCTTTGCCGTCAGTGTTCCGCAGGATGGAAATTATCCGCTCAATGTCCGCTATGCCAACGGAAATGAAGCGGACGGTTCTCTGGCGGTTACTGTGGAGGATATTGCCGGCAGCCCGGTCGATTCGGACACGGTGACTTTCAAATCGCTGGGTAAATCGGCTTGGGATAAGTGGAGCAGCGCGGAGAAGACGATTTCGCTGAAAAAAGGAACGAATCTGATCACGCTGGCGCAAACGGAGGACAGCGCGGGTTCGGTTCATATCGACTCGATTTCCTTCAGCTCCGGAACCGGCCAACTGATCAACGGTGATTTCGAAACGGGCAATGAGACCGGCTGGAGCGTAGATACGCAGGGTACTACCATCTGGCACGGCGTGGATACCAATGATGCCTATGCCGGTCACAAGCAGTATCTGTACTCCCCGGATGCGGGCGGAAAAGCGGTCTCCCAGCAGAGAATTACCAGCCTGAAGAACGGACATTACACATTGTCGGCCATGGTCAAGCTGATGCCGCACACCGACCCGACATTTGCGGGCGGAAAAGCGAAAATGATCATTTCCCAGCCGGGCAAAGATGATGTCACGGTGGATATTACGCCTAGCCTGAAGGATGGAGTCCCATCCACAGGCAAGACGAAATGGGATGCGGGCGATTTTCAGTACAAGGAATTCAAAGTCGAAGCGGATATTACCGAGCAGGAAGCGACGGTAAAATTCATTCTGGAAGCTCCCAAGCCGGATACTTCCATGCAGATCGACAACGTGAAATTTACATCCGAGGAATCGGCGGCTGAGACTTTGTCCGTAGCCTTGTACAATCCGAGCTTTGACGAAGGCTTCGCCGGATGGAGCCGCACGAACATGACGCATCAGGCGATTACGCGGGACGGGGATAACGCTTTTACGCAAATCGGCGGCGCAAGCGACTACTCCTCCGATATTTGGCAGTTCGGCAATGCGCCGGCAGACGGCGTGTATCAGCTGACGCTGAAGACCCGCAAGACCGGTGAGCTCGGCAAAGCCCAGGTCTACGTAACGTATTCCGGCGGTACCAAGACGCTTGATATTCCGGCCGGGGCGGAATTTACGGAGCTGAAGCTGCCGAATATTCAGCTGGCCATGAATGAAGTGGTCAAGGTCGGCGTGATCTCCGAAGGCAAAGCGGGCAGCAGCTTAAGCATCGACGACTTCTTGCTGCAGAAGGATAATGACCAGCAGTATAAGGATGTTACCTTCGTTAACAGCCTGTCGGAAACCGATCCGTACCAGGTATCCGCAGACGGACGGGCGGTTGTGCTGAATTCGCAGGGCAGTGCGAAGGTGAAGCTTGAATTCGTGAAAGCCGATACGGCCAAGGTGTGGATGGAGCCGACCGGCACGTTTGCCAAGAAGGATACCTTTGTGGTGGACAGCGAGCAGGGCTCCGTAATCCCATCCGTTAAAGATATGGGTGATGAAGGCTATATTTTGATTCAGACGGACGCCTTGAGCATCCGCGCCTACAAGTCGCCGTTCCGCCTGGCTTACTATGACGCTTCGAACACCAAGCTGCTCTCGGAGCAGGTTGGCGGCGCAGGCTTCGGGTATGACGGTGACACCGGCGTATACAGCGAGATGGCTCTGGCTCAGGATGAGCATTTCTTCGGGCTCGGCATGGACCGCGACGCGCAGTCGTTCGACCGTCTGGGCAAGAAGGTGGTTATGAACAATGCAATGACCGGAGGCTATGGCGGCAATACCTCCGATGTTTCCAGCACGTTCTTTACGAGCACGAAGGGGTATGGGCTTTATTTTGACAATACGTACGAAAATGTGACCTTCGACTTGGGTGCTGCAGATGCCGGAAAATACAGCTTCAGCGCGCCGAACGGGGAAATGCTCTACTATTTCATAGCCGGCGACACCGGCGGTTCCCTGAACAGCATCATGAAGAGCTTCTCCAGCCTGACCGGCACCGCTCCGATTCCGCCAATGTGGGCGCTGGGCTATATGCAATCCAGATTCGGCTACAGAAGCTGGAACGAAGTGGACGGCATCGTGGATACCTTCCGCAGCAAGGATATTCCGCTCGACTCCATGGTGCTGGATGTATACTGGGCGAAGAAAAATCATTATTTCGATATGACCTGGAACGATGATCCGGCGCAGGATTTTTCGAGTCCAAAGGCCAATATGGCCGAGCTGCAGGAAAAAGGCGTGAACATCGTAACCATCGTCGATCCTTATATCCAGGTAACAGCTTCCAACTTTAAAGAAGGCGACAGCAAAGGTTATTTCGTCAAGGACGCTTCCGGCAAAACAGTCATTTACCCGGCCTGGTACGGTAAAGCGGGACTGATCGACTTCACGAATCCCGAAGCGGCCAAGTGGTACAGCTCCCAGGTGAAAAAGCTGCATGATGCCGGCGTGAAGGGCTACTGGATCGACCTTAACGAACCGGAACAGCCAACCGACTCGTTAAGAGACCAGTTCGCTGCGGGCAGCGCGGCGGAAATAACGAACGTGTACGCATTGAATGAGGCCAAAGCGTTCTATGACGGTCAGCGCAGCTATACCGGCGACCGGGTCTGGACGCTGGCAAGATCTGGATTTACCGGCATCCAGCAGTACGGCACTACCGTCTGGAGCGGTGACATCGACGCCAGCTGGGTTTCCTTCTCGCATCAGCTGCAGCTGGGTCTCAGCGCGGCGGCATCGGGCATCTCCTATTTCACTAACGACACCGGCGGATTTAATGGCAAGCCTTCGCCGGAGCTGTACACCCGCTGGATGCAGGCGGCTTCCTTAATGCCAATCTTCCGGTCGCATGTGGCTCTCGGCGACAATCCTTCGGACCCGACCAATATCCGGGAACCGTGGGCATTCGGAGCCGAAGCGGAAGCTTCGGTGACGAAAGCGATCAATCAGCGCTATCAGCTGCTGCCGTACATTTATTCCACCGCCAAGCAGACAGCGGACGGCGAAGCTTCGCTGATGAAGCCGCTCGTTATGGATTATGCGAACGACAGCAATGTATATAACATTCAGGATCAATGGATGTTCGGTGGCTCCATTATGGCTGCGCCGGTAAATAAGGAAGGCGCATCTCAAAGAATGGTGTATCTGCCAAGCGGAACCTGGTATGACTGGAACTCCGAGCAGAAATTTAATGGAGGACATGAAATTACGTACAATGCCGATCTGAATACCATTCCGATGCTGGTGAAGGAAGGCGCCATTATTCCGACACGAGCGGTTCAGGACTTCGCGGAGCAGACGCCGGCTAGCGAATTGACGCTCAAAGTATATCCGTTAACCAGCGGAGAAACTTCCAGCTTCACGCTATATGAGGATGACGGCAGCACGTACGCTTACGAGAAAGGCCAATCTGCGGCAACCGAGATCAAGGCAAGTGCTCAGGCTGACAAAGTGTCGCTGAATATCGCGGCAATTAACGGCAGCTACACTGGTAAGGTCGAAAGCCGAGTATGGGCTTCTGAAGTGAAGATCGGAGCCGAAGATAAGGACGTCTACTCGGTCAAACGGAACGGCAAAGAACTGACAGAGGTTGGCTCGAAAGAGGCCGTTCAAGCAGGCCATGATGTCTGGTTCTATGATGCGGCTGCCCATAAGCTGTATTTCCGGACGGCCGAGGCAGCAACCTCCGAAGCGCAGCAGATTTCAGCTTCGCTTACAGGTAGAGGCGCACCGAGCATCAAGGACGTGACGCTGGACGCAGCCATGCACCGCGCCGGCAGCGCAAAGGACGTACAGATTGTCGTTCATACAGCCAACGTCACTGACGGAACGGCTGTCAAAGCCGTACTGCTGAAAAACGCCCTGCCCTATGCGGGGGTTCCGGCGGCATCCGGCTCTATTACGGGCGGTACAGCGAACCTGACGCTGTCCCTTCCGGCCACACTGCCTGCGGGTCCGTACCAGATCCGGGTCGAAGAGGGAAGCGTATCGTATACGCTGGATTACACGGTGCTGAAGAGAATGGAAGACAGCTTCAAGATGGAGCCTTCGTTCAACATGAATAAGCTTGAAGCCGGCAAATATCTGGATGCCAAGGTCAAAGTTACGAACGCTTTGTCCGAAGACAAGCAAGTGCTGATTATCGCTGCGCTTTATGACGGGAACGGCGGACTGAAGATGGTTAACCACGCTTACAGCTCCTCCCTGGTCAAAGCGGGTCAGACCCTGCAGCTGAACGCAGGCTTCCAGCTTCCTGCAAGTGTGGCGGGATTCAAGGTCAAGCTGATGGTTTGGGAAGGCGAGGATCTGATGAACACCACCATGATGCCTCTGGCAGACGTAGTAGAGTTGACCCCTTGAACGATTAGATGAACAATCCGGCGGGATTTCCCCGCCGGGGTTTCTTTGCAAAAAGGAGGCAAACAATGAAGAAGAGCATTCCTGCGCTAATCCTGATTCTGCTCCTGTCTACGTTCTGGCAAGCATTGGCGACTGCTTCCGAAACTGTCTGGTTCACAAATGTTACCGCAAGCGCCGACATATCAACCAAGCAGGCAACGGTAACGGGGAAGGTGGCGTCCGGAGCGGGACAACTGGTGACGCTGAAGGTGGCGGAGCCCGGCGGCCAGCTTTTTCTGGATAGTATAACAAGCGGAGACGGCGGTGCCTTCACGTTTACATGGAATATTTCCGCTGAAGGCAAGTATGAGGTTCAGCTTGGCGTGGAGAACAGCGACACTCCTTACAAGACGAGTTTCAGCTATGGGCAGCTGGCATCGGCGCCGCCTTCATCAACGCCTAGCGCCAAGCCGAGCGCGGCTCCAAGCGCCACTCCCAGCGCTGCTCCAAGCGCGACTGCAAGTGCTACACCGAGTGCGGCCCCAAGCGCCACACCCACCGCGTCTCCAAGCGCTGCGGCATCGACAGGGCCGGGAACGCCGACATCCCCGGCGCCGACTCCCTCTCCGGCCGTCGTGCGGGTGACGGAGGATAAGCTCACGATGAACGACGCCTTGAAAGAGGCGACGTTCACGCTTGGAACAGGCACGGAGGCGCGCATTCCGGCCGCGCTGCTGGATAAGCTGGCGCAGGACGGCAGCGGGCTGAATTTGGCGGGGGCCGATTTTACGCTTAAACTAAGCGCCCAGACGCTCGGCGAACTGGTCGCCGCGGCATCCAAGTCCGGCGGCGAAGCGGCTTTAAGCGTTGTGAAGGTGCCGCCTGCCGACAGCGTGCCCCTGCTTGCGCTTGCGAAGCAGCGCGAATTCGCCGATTTGAAGCTTGCAAGCGATATCTACGAATTTAAAGCGAAGCTGATCTCAGCTGGCGGAGCGGAAACGCCCGTAACCGCATTCGCGCATCCGGTGACGCTTCAGCTCAAGGCAAGCGGGCTTGCCGCCGCCAAGCTGGCCGGTCTCTATTATCTTTCCGATGCGGGGGAGCTTGAGTACATTGGCAGCCTGTCCGCAGGGAATGTGGCAATCGGCCAAACGGATCATTTCAGCAAGTACGCGGTGCTGGAGTACCGCAAAACCTTCATGGATGTTCCCGCTGGAAGCTGGGCCTATGGCGCCGTTACTGAAATGGCGGCAAAGCATATCGTGGAAGGGGTCAGCCTGAAGGAGTTCGCTCCCGCCCGCCAAGTAACGCGCGCGGAATTTGCGGCGCTGCTTGTTCGGGCCCTGGGCCTTGGCGGAGGCGGCGCTGCCTTCACGGATGTTCCCGCAGCCAAGTGGTATGCGGATGAAGTGGCCGCGGCTTATCAGGCCGGAATCATCAAGGGAACCGGCCCGGATACCTTCAGGCCGGAGCAGACCATCAGCCGCGAGGAAATGGCGGCCATGCTCGTTAGAGCCTGGAGCATCCTCCATACGCAGGCCAAACCGGATGCTGCGGCATCCCCGGTCTTTAACGACCAGGCCGCAGTCAGCGTTTGGGCGCGCGATGCCGTGAGCACAGCGGCGGGACTCGGCCTGATGAAAGGCCGAAGCGCTTCGGCGTTCGTCCCGCAGGGGACGGTGACCCGCGCGGAAGCGGCCCAGGCGATCGCGAATATCGGGAATGCCGGAAACTAAGACCCGGTACCCGGTTAAATAAAGAAAGATGCCTCGCTAATCACGCGGGGCATCTCTTTTTGTTTGCCTGAAAGCAGGGAATTCCCCCTCTCTCAAGCCGCCAAAATAAACTTGTAATTAATCATCAATACGATCAGGGCCGCGGATACGAGCGAGAAGGCGATGCAGCCCGCGCCCAGCGCCCTGCGACGGTCTTTAATGAAGAATTTGAAGCCCAGCGCACAGACCAGAAGCGTGGTTGCGGCCAATACGACGGACGAGCCGATCATGGCGAGCCAGTATAGAATCTCAAACAATTGAGCCATCGCAGCGCCTCCTTAAGGATAAACGAAAGATGGGATTACTTTAACTATAAGCGATACGACACTGTATGAAAAGGGTTACATTATTAGACCTGCCGTCTCTCCACGGCGCTCTGCTTAGCTTTTCCGGAAGTGCGATCATTCCCTGGAGGAAATTTGTCGGCTGGTCTGCGGAGGCGATGCGACAATTTCCTCCATTTTCTCTCTTTCGGATGGCGGCGGCGTGGATGCTGTCGGATAAGCGCGGAATATTTCCCCGGTGAACGGAACTTGGGGCGGGATATAAGCCGCGGCATAGCAGCCCCTTTTTATACGAACGCCTTCTATCAAGGACAATCATACAAGAGGGCCAAACGGAGATTGAGTACAGTATAGCAGGCTTTCAGAAAGGAGAGAGGGGCAATGGCGGGGAGACAACTGGCCAGCAAATGGCTGAAGACCAAAGCTTTGCTCAGCGACGGCCGGATCGCCGGTTATATTCCAAGAACGGTGCCTTACAGCAATTCAGCACTGCGTTCCATGCTTGGCCGATTCGGAAATGTCGTGATCAAACCGATTGTCGGCGGAGGGGGGTACGGCGTTATTAAGGTATTCCGTGACGGCAGGGGCTACGGCTTTACGTATATGGCCAAAACGAGGATGTACCGGGACTTTGCCGGTATGACGGCTGCGCTTAAGAAAGTCAGGGTGAAACGCGGCTATTTGATCCAGCAGGGCATATCGCTTGCGAGAATCGCCGGACGTCCGATAGATTACAGAGTTAAGGTAGTGAAGAACGGAGAGCATTGGGAATTCCGCTCCATGGTCGGCCGTCTGGCGAGACCCGGACTGTTCGTGACCAATTTGTGCAAGGGAGGCAGCATGCTGACCTGCAGGGAAGGACTCCGAAGATCGCTCCCGCGGATCAATTCTTCGGCAAAAAGAAAGGAAATGCGCAATTTGACCCTGACTTGCATCCAGGTGATGGAGCGTCATTTTCCGGGAATCGGCGAACTGGGGTTTGACTATGCCGTGGACCGTTCGGGAAGAATCTGGATTCTGGAAGTAAACACGAGACCGCAATAACCACGAATGAACCAGTATGACAATAAAAATAGGCAAATGTATAAAAAGAGTTTTACATTTTTGCGCCAGATGTGTATCCTTAGTTCCGATATTAGTTCATTTAACAGGGGAAAAGAGACCGATTTTTTAAAATTATTATAGCAAAGCAGAAATTTTTTTATTATACTACCAAAGGCGAATCCTGTGTATAACTGTTATCCCCATAGTCCACCGCATGTACACTGCACTAATCGCCCTTACTCACACATTATGCACAGGATTTCCACATCTAGCTGTGGATAATAAGAACACTTGTTCGAAAATTGATAGTTTGCTATGATAGAGAGGAACCAAAAAAAGGAAAGGTAGGTGAACGTTGTGGTTGAATTATCGGACGAGATGCTGTTGGACTCTTACCATAAGGCCATTGAACTTCAGCTGGAGCATGATTTTATCGCGCTTCTGCTCGTTGAAATTCTCAAACGGAACTTACACTCTCCACACCATGCGGTACTCCAATAACAGACTTCTGGATTATCCATGAAGCACTACATAAACCTATACCGCTACCAGAATTTAAATAGGGTATCCTTTCGAGCTGCAGTTTATCTCAACCCGTCAGGATACCCTTTTTATATTAAATAACCCCTCATAAAGTGCAGCTTTGTCTAAGAAAAATAATTTTTGGGCACTTCAGCGGGGTCCCCGCAGACAATTGCTTATGCCAACACCGGTTTTACAGCTTCAGATTGCTGCTGTGGCCGGGAGACAGCTTCGCCTCAGGGTCGATGTAGACCTTGGCGTTGTTCACGGCAGTCGGTGCTTCGCCGAATCCGACGGCGATCAGCTTCAGCTTGCCGGGGTAAGTGGTAATATCGCCCGCGGCGAACAGACCCGGGATATTCGTCTCCATCCGGGAGTCGACGACAATGGAGCTGCCTTCGATCTGGAGACCCCATTCGGTAATCGGACCGAGCGAGGAGACGAAGCCGAAGTTGACAATAACGCTGTCCACTTCAAGCTCCTGGGTTTCTTTGGTCTTGACATTGGAAAGGGTCACTTTCTCTATGAACTCTTCGCCGTGCAGCGCGGTAATCTCGGTAGGCGTGATGACCTTGACTTTGGAATTCATCAGGTTCTCGACGCTGTGCTCGTGAGCGCGGAACTTGTCGCGGCGGTGGATCAGAGTAACCTCGGCGGCGACCGGCTCGAGCATCAGCGCCCAGTCGACCGCGGAGTCGCCGCCGCCGCTGATCAGTACCTTTTTATCTTTAAAAGCATTCAAATCGCTTACAAAATAGTGCAAATTCGCTTTTTCAAAGCGCCCCGCTTCGGGCAGCTCCAGGCGGCGGGGTTCAAAGGCGCCTACGCCTGCCGTGATGATGACGGCCTTGGCATGATATTCCGCTTTGTCGGTCGTTACGACAAAATGGCGTTCTTCCCGTTTCTCCACGGAAATGACCTTCTCCTCCAGACGGATATCGGTCTGGAACAGGCTCATTTGCCGGGAAAGATTGTCTACCAGCTCTTGCGCGGTAACTTTAGGGAACCCCGCTACGTCGTAAATATATTTTTCGGGATAGAGAGCGGCAAGCTGCCCGCCCAATTGGGGCATACTCTCAATAAGGGTTACAGACGCCTGACGCATCCCGCCGTAGAATGCGGCAAACATGCCTGCAGGGCCTCCACCGATGATCAGCAGGTCGTTAATGGGAGAATCGGATTGCTGGGAAGTCACAGGATTTTACACCTCCAAGTTGATATATTCAAATTGCCATACTACCCCATTATAAACATTGTGAGACCAGCCTGCAAAGGTCAGGTTCACAGAATTAACTGGAGCATTCGCCAATTGCTGTGAATGAATTCCATTTGATTAATGGCTAAGTAAGGTTTACAATATATATGATTATTTTCGAATTGCTTTAAGTTTTATTGGAATTTATTCCAACCTTATGTGTATAATTTCACAATAATCTTAAAATGAACAGTTAAATCAGATTCGCCTGTTGGAAGGAGCCGGAAAATGAATAGTATTCCCAAAATCGTAATTCTAGGTGCGGGATACGGAGGTATATTAACCGCACAGCGTCTGCAAAAGGCCTTAAACTACAACGAGGCGGATGTCACTCTTGTTAATCGCCACGAGTACCATTACTTTACGACCCATCTTCATATGCCTGCCGCGGGAACGGATTCGATCGAGGATTCTCGCGTTGCCATTTCCAAGCTTATCGATGAATTCAAGATCGATCTGGTGAAGTCGTCGGTGCAGGAAATCCGCACCCAGCAGAAAAAAGTCATTTTGGAGGACGGCACGCTGTCCTACGACTATCTCGTTATCGCGCTTGGCGGCGAGCCGGAGACCTTCGGCATTCCGGGACTGGACAAGTATGCCCTGACGATCCGCAGCATCAACTCGGTCCGTCTTATCCGCCAGCATATTGAGTACCAATTCGCCAAATACAAGAACGAGAACAACCCGCAGGAGCATATCAATTTCGTTGTCGGCGGCGCGGGCTTCAGCGGCATCGAATTTGTAGCCGAGCTTGCGGACCGGATTCCCGAACTCTGCAAGGAGTACGACGTCGATCCGAGTCTGGTCAACATCTACAACGTTGAGGCGGCTCCAACCGCGCTGCCGGGCTTTGCGCCGGAGCTGGTGGAGCATGCCATGAAGGTGCTGACGAAGCGAGGCGTGACCTTCAAGATCGGCGTAGCGATCAAGGAATGCACGCAGGGCAGCGTCCTGCTTGCGACGGGCGAAGAAATCAAGGCGTCGACGATCGTCTGGACGGGCGGCATCCGCGGGAACCGTCTGATCGAAGCGGCGGGCTTCGAGGCGATGCGCGGCCGCGTGAAAGTGGACGAATTCCTGCGCGCTCCGGGACACGACAACATCTTCATCATCGGTGACGGTTCGCTCATGATCTCGCCGGAAGGCCGTCCTTACCCTCCGACGGCGCAGATCGCCATGCAGCAGGGCGAGTGCTGCGCTAACAACCTGGTAGCCGCGATCCGGAGCCAGCAGCCGAAGAAATTCGCGTTCAGCAATAAAGGAACGGTGGCTTCGCTCGGCAAGGGCGAGGGAATCGCCGTGGTTGGCGACAAGAAGTACAAGGGCTTTTTTGCGGCCCAGCTCAAAAAAGTCGTCGATCTGCGCTATCTCTTTATCATCGGTGGCATTCCGCTGGTGCTGAAGAAAGGCAGATTCCTGTAGGATGCGTCATTGCAGCGTACAGGTGCGGGGGCTTTTGACCCGGGACGAGCTTGACCGTTACAACAGCCTGATTGAGGTTGGCTCCTATCTGGAGGACCAGGAAAGGCATGATCTGGCCTATACAGTCCAGAAAGAAATCGACCTGCTCATCATGCCCGCGATTGAGCGGCTGAAGGAGAAGAGTCGGACACGGGACCGGCAGACCGCCGATTATTTGAAGAGCTTGCAGGAAGACGGAGACGATGAAGCGTCTTCGGAAGAACAGTGAAAGAAAGGGTGTGCCCTTCGCGTGTTGACGCGAAAGGCACACCCTTTTTCGAAGTATCAGGTCAAGGATAAGCTTCGCGCTTAACCTTGACCTGATACTTTTACGAGAAACGGGTGCCCCCTCTTTCAGAGGACGGCGAAGCCGTTTCTTCTTACTTGCTATACTTTTAACATCTCGTCAAAGGATTCAAAAGTCAGCAGGTTGCCGACATAGAACGATCCGAATTCGCCGTATCGGGCGCTGACTTCGTCAAACCGCATCTCATAGACCAGCTTCTTGAACTGCAGCGCGTCGTCGGCGAACAGCGTTACGCCCCATTCCCAATCGTCCAGACCGACAGAGCCGGTAATGATCTGTTTCACCTTGCCTGCGTATCCGCGGCCGATCAGCCCGTGCGAATACATCAGCTCCTTGCGCTTGGCCATATCAAGCATGTACCAGTTGTCGGCCAGCTCGCGCTTTTTGTTCATCGGGTAGAAGCAGATATGCTTAGATTTCGGGAGGGCCGGCTTCAGGCGGGCGGCGATATGCGGATTCTGCATTGGGTCTTCTCCGCTCTCTCCGCTCGGATTATAATTGCTTAGCTCCACAATACTGACATAGGAGTAAGCTTTGGTTGTAAAAGCGGCAAATGCCGTCTTGTTGAAAGCGACCTCAAGCTTGTTCAGCTCTTCCAGGCTTTCGCGCAGATGCACCATCACAAAATCGGCCTTCTGTCCGACGATCGAATACCAGGCGGAACTGCCCAGCTTCGCTTCTTCTACACCGGACCATTCCTCTATAAAAGCATTCAGTTCATCCAGAGCCACAGCGCGTTCCTCGTCATCGGCCGCCGTCCAGGCGGTCCAATCCAGAGAGCGGAAGTCATGGAGCGCATACCATCCTTCCAGCGTCAAAGCGGCTTCACTCATGCGATCACTCCTCAAATGGTTGTCCTTCTAAGCATTGTAGCGCAAGCGTACGGTGAAGAGCAAACGGGGGCAAGGCGAGCCCTATGAATTTCGTTGCTTCGCCCCTTTTTTTCTAGTAAACTGACTACGGGTTGATGCTTTATTCGCGCTTCTTAATCGAGAGAGGGGAAGGGTAACGATGGGACTTATTCCTGTGTTTGTGCTCACCGTTCTGTTCTTTGTGATGATGTTCGGCATCGGCTTTATCCTCAATATGTTAATGAAGACCACCTGGTTTCCGGCTTATTTGTTCGTGCTCGTCATTTTGCCGGTGGTGGTGTATTCGATCTGGGACCGTTCTTCCGTGACGCTCTGGGAGCATCTGTCCTCGTTTCACCCCGTGGATTACCTGACCGGCATTGCGGGGCTGGCTGGAGCGGTGCTCAGCGGCTGGACTATCCGGCGTCTGCGGCTCGGCGGCTATAAAATGTTCTAAACGAAGACAAGTGTTCTAGACGAAGATAAGGCATATCAAGCAGGCTGTTCCCCGGCTACGTCAGGGGGACAGCCTGTTCCTGTTCCGGATAGTAGCTGAGAACAAAATCCAGAAACCCGCGAGCGGCAGGAGACAGATACCGGTCCGTCCGCCATTTAAGGCCGATCTCCCATGTCCAGTCCCGTTCTTCGATCGGCAGCCAGGAGATGCCTTCCAATTGAAGCCCCGTCATTCTGGGCAGTACGGACAACCCGAGCCCTGCGGAGATAAATCCTGCGACTGTCATTAAATCCTCGGCGTCATATATGACGTTCAGCTCAAAGCCGGTATTCATGAACCGGGTCGTCAGAGTCTTTTTCAGCCCGCAGTTCTTGTTCATGCCGATAAAAGCCTCCCCCGTAATCTTCCGAAGGCTGATAGAGGCTCGAGCCGCAAAGGGATGTTCTTTGGGTACGGCAAGGTACAGCGGAACGGTGCTGATGGACGCCCATTCATGCTTATCGTCAGCCGCCTCCTTGGATGTAATCATTAAATCCGAGTGACCGGCTTCCAGATGGGCGTTGATATCATCGTAGTTGCCCTGCGTCAATTCGAATCTTACGCCCGGTTTCAGCCGCTGATAATCTTTAATAAGTCGGGGTACCTGCTCGGCGCCTAGAATATTGAGATAAGAGAGGTTCACGATTCCGGTGTCGGGGTTGGTATTGGCTTCGATTTCATGGATGCCTGACTTCAGTTCCAGGAGTCCTCGCTCCACCCGCTTGGCGAACATGAGACCAAACGCATTGACCCGGATATTGCGCCCTGTTCGATCGAACAGGGGAACGCCCAGTTCGCTCTCCAGCTTGGATATGGCGTGGCTTAAGGCCGACTGGGTTACCCGCAGTTCCTCTGCCGCTCTGGTTAAATGCTGATGCCGGGCAGCCGTCAGAAAATATTCGAGCTGAGTCAGTTCCATGGAGCCTCCATTCTTTCATTAAAAATATTCATTGATTTGATGAAAATAATAAAATAGATTAATTGAAAAGTCCATTGTAAGATGTAGCTGTCCGATCGGAAGCACATGAAACAAAGGAGATGAGGTTATAGCTTTTTATAAAGGCACAGAGAAGGAATTTGCCGGGAAGCGGGTGCTGGTGACAGGCGGGACCAAGGGAATGGGCGCGGCGATCGCAGGGAGGCTGGCTGATTCCGGCGCCACAGTAATGATTACAGCCCGCTCGGCCCCTGAACCGGGAACCTTTCAAGGCCTTTTTGTTGAGGCGGATGTCAGCACACCGGAAGGAGTCGAAAAGGTGGTACAGGAGGCTTTGAACCGCCTGGGTGGAGTGGACATTCTGGTAAACAATGTCGGTGGCTCATCTGCCCCTTCCGGAGGAGCGCTCGTCTTAAGCGACCAGGACTGGCAGGAGACGATTAACGCCAATTTGTTCGCGTCCATAAGGCTGGACCGCGGCCTGCTGCCCGGTATGGTGGAGCGTAGAAGCGGGGTGATCATCCATATTTCCTCCATTCAGCGCAGGCTTCCCCTGTACGAAGCGACTCTCGCTTATGCGGCGGCCAAAGCAGCGCTTACCACATACAGCAAAGGGTTGTCCAAGCAGTTCGCACCTTTGGGCGTGCGAATCAACACGGTTGCTCCGGGCTTCATTCAGACCAAGGCCGCCGATGCGCTGTTGGACCGGCTATCAGTCGAAACGGGAAGCCGGGAATCGGCGCTGAGCGCCCTGATGGATTCGCTCGGTGGCATACCGCTTGGCCGTCCCGGCCTTCCGGAGGAAGTGGCGGAGCTGGTGGCTTTTCTGGCATCCGATCGTGCTGCCTCCATCACCGGCAGCGAGTATGTGATCGACGGCGGGACACTTCCGGCCGTGTAACCGGGAAGGTACACAGTTTCTATTACGTATAAGAAAAGGAGTTGTTGAGATGCTTATAAATAATTTGCTGATCAAACTCAAGGATAACAGCCCGGAAATAAGGGATCGGGTCCGGGAGACGCTACTCGGCATGAGGGGACAAATTGAAAGTCTTGCCGGGATTGAGGTCAGGGAGGATGTACGGACCGGACAATCGCCCTTTGACCTGATGCTGATTACACGGTACGGGTCCATGGAGGATTATCAGGCTTACCTTACGCATCCCAAGCATGTCGAGGTTTCAACATTTATGCAGACCGTGATTGAATCCGGCGCATCCTTGTTATATGAAGATTGATTTACGAATAACCCTATATTAGACATAAGGCGCAACCAGACGGCCGCTTCCCGGGTAAGAATCACTTGAGGATGCGGCCGTTTTAATTTGTTTCATCATATTTTCTAAAAAATCAGCATAGATCAGGATAAGGCGGACCGGATGCGAGCGAGCGGGAGAAAGCGCCCGATTTGGGCTTTTTTCCACATTTATTGACAGTCGATTTATGATAGAATAGAACTCTACTTTGAATAGAAATGTCCTAAGAATTCGTGAATTGGAGGTATCCGAAGATGCATATCAGTCATTTACATCATTTCACCGAACATCATCGGTACTGCGTTTCCCGCGAATTCGGTCTCAGTCCCGTCGACGAACGTATGTTGAGCTCCATTTACCAGCCTATGGTCGGCGCTTTAGCTATAAGTTTGTATCGTTTGCTGTATTCTCATGTTCCGGCAGAAGCAATCGGGTATTCGCCTGCGGAGCCGCAGCGGCGCCTGTTTCTGACGCTTGGTGTCGAACCGAACGAGAAGGGCCGCAGAACGATGATCGAACAGGCATCCAAGCTGGAAGCGGTCGGTCTGCTTCAGACGAGTCGGGTCTTCATACCGGAATCCGAAGATTATATGTACGAGTACGAGCTGATGACTCCGCTGTCGCCGTCGGATTTTTTTGCCACTCAGCATTTGACGCTGCTGCTGCGCGACAAGGTCGGCAAATTCGCCGTCTTGTCCTTAAGAGAGCAGTTTTGGGGCAGGGAGCCGGAGGAATGGAGCAGGGGAGCCGTTGGCAAGGAGAATATCTCGCGGCCGTTCTACGATATTTTCGAGCTGAACACGCATGTCATCGACTACGAGCTGGAGCAGGCGCTGACCGAGGTAGCCGCCGTCCGACAGCCCGTTAAGAATGGGGAAGGGAAGCTTGAGATCGGCTACAGCGACATCATTTTGCGGTTTCCGCGGGAGTCGGTGAACCGGGCGCATGTCGAGAAGCTGCGTTTCGATTATGAGCAGATGGGGGTCATCAACTATGTGGCCCACAAATATAAGCTCAGCGCGCAGGATCTATGCCGGCTGCTTGACGAGGACGGTATTTTTGGTCCGGACGGCGATGTGCTGCTGGATGAGCTTCAGCACCGGGCGAGCCAGCATTTTCGGCAAAATATGAAGCGGCAGGAGCAGCGTGAAGTTGCCGCCGCAAAGGTCGTGTCCATCCGGGCGGCCGAGCAGGCCGAAGAACCGATCGTGCCCGATGAGCAGCCGGTCGAAATGGAATATTATGTGGAGGTTCCTCCGCAGTTCCTCTCCAAATGCGATATTCACCAATATAATATGATGCTGCGCAACGAGCCGTATACCCGGCTGCTTCAGACTTTTTTTCCGGGGTCGGTGCCGGGTCAGCTGTTGGATATTTTCGAGAAAATCGATCTCAATTACAAGCTGCCGGGCGAAGTCATCAACATTCTCATTCACTACCTGATGGCCATGGTCGCCTCGGGAGGAGAACAGCGGATCAACCGCAATTTTGTTGAGGCCATTGCCTCCAATATGCTGGTCAAGCAGGTTAACAGCTACGAGAAGGCGGTACGCTACATACGCGATCAATCCAAGGTCAAAGGAAAAGCGGCCTCCGGCGCGCCGGGAGCGCGTTCGCGTTCTTATGGGAAGGGCGCAGGCCGGTCCGGGAAGCCCGAAATCCAGATTGCGGTGGATGATGGTCAGTCAGGAGCCGTGAGTGAAGAGGAATTTGCGGCAATGATGCAGATGGCTGCCGATATCAAGGCCAGTAAGAAAAAAGGAGCGGCGAAGTCGCCGTAAGGAAAGTGAGGGGTTAAGGTGGAGTCGATGGGCGAAGTGCTTCGTTCGATGAATAATCCAGCGCTGCGCCTGCGTTCGAGGGATTTGGAGCATGAACTGCTGAACCATCCGCTCGTGCTTCGGCTTCGCAGCGAACATCCCGAATTGGAGGAATCCAGGCTCAGGCTTCATTTAAGCCGCCTGTATCAATATGTGGAGGAAGCGCGCAACTGTGCGAATTGTCCCGGTCTGGAGCGGTGCCCTAACGATTTTCAGGGGCATTACAGCAAGCTCACGGTAGAGAGCGTCGGCGGGTTGCCCGATTTGTATGAGCGCAAGACCGCATGCGAGCTGCAAGTTGCCAAAGATAACCAGGATCGCATCCGCAGACGGATTCGCAGCTTCTATGTCGACGAGCGTGTGCTGAACGAAGGCTATGACGAGATTGAAATTATGGGCAAGGACCCGCGACGGGCTCCGGCGGTGGGCCAACTGTTCCAGTACATCGAGAACACCAAAGAGACGGGGCTGTCCGAACGCGGATTGTACCTGTACGGTTCCTTCGGCACCGGCAAGACGTTTCTGATGTGCTACCTGCTGCATGAGCTGGCGATCGCCGGATTCAGCGGCGTTATTGTGTACATGCCCGATTTCGTTGAGGAGCTGAAGTCGATCATGACGGACGGGCAAAAGCTCAAAGAAACCGTCGATACGATGAAGAACTGCGATCTGCTGATCTTTGACGATATCGGAGCGGAGAATCTGAACCCCTGGGCGCGGGATCATGTGCTGGGGCCGATTCTGAACTACCGGATGAACCGCAAGCCGACATTCTATACGTCGAACTATCCGCTGGATGGACTGGAGAAGCATCTCAGCTTCACCAGCAAAGACGGCGAGGAGGTTTACAAGGGGCAGCGCCTGATGAACCGCATTTCGCCTTATGTGGATGTGGTGCAGCTGGTTGGGGAGAATCAGCGGGGAGGGCGCTCCTCCTAAGGGATGCCCCTCCTAAATCCAAGGGATTCCCCTCCTAAATCCTCCCCAATGGGGAGGACCCCAAGGGCACCCGAAAATTTACGAAGGAGCGACGCTTCTGGTACGGAGTTGCTGTGGAGCATGGAGCGGTCCCTATTCGGCCTCCGCCCTGACGGGCGGAGGCCGAAGGACCTTTCATGCGAGGGGGCGGCGGATTGCGCATCAAGCGAGCGTGGTCCGCTGTCCCTGCGGGATGCGCTCTACGTTAGCGCGTGAAGGGCGGATTGCGCATCAAGAGAGCGTGCAGCCGCTGTCCCTACGGGATGCGCAACAAATAATAACGGCAGGTCCGGTGATCGGACCTGCCGTTTGTTCACTCCGACATCAGGAACTTGATGATAACCATGCCGAAAAAGACAACGAACATAAATGTGGTCATTCCCAAAAAACCGGTCACTAAATCGCCCAGGTCATTCCGGGGCTCTTCGTTTACATGCTCCCGGGGATCAGGCGTCCGCACATTGGTATCCATAGTTTGACCTCCTCGCCAAAATGGCCGTTCGCTGGGAATGCAGGAGTATGAAGATTGTCATTGACAGATAATGCGCTTTCTTTAAGTATATCCAACTTCTCAGCAGGTTGTAAAGAATCTTTCGAAATAAACGAGTAATGTGACATTTCACATATTCGGGTAAAATATGTTATACTGAGAACGTGTCGATAAATTGTAATCTGGTTATCATACTACATGAAAACATTTATTAACGCAGAGCATACGAAGCGGGCTATACCGAACGCCGCACCGCTTCACAGACGATTAAATATTACGAAGCGGACTCCGCTTCGCAAAACCCTTTGACATCCTTTCGCAGTCGGCATCGCTGATGCGTCTGTACGGAAGCCTGTCGCCACAATACATTTTAGGAGGAATATATCATGGCAATCGTTAATGTGTCTGACCAATCTTTTAACACCGAGATTCAAGGTCAGGGTACTGTTGTAGTAGACTTCTGGGCTCCTTGGTGCGGTCCTTGCAAAATGCTTGCTCCGATTCTGGACGAATTGTCCACTGAGCTTGGAGACGGCGTGAAAATCGCGAAATTGAACGTCGATGAAAATCCGGAAACGGCTTCCCGTTTCGGCGTGATGAGCATCCCGACGCTGATCTTCTTTAAAGACGGCCAGCCTGTCGATAAAGTAGTCGGTCTGAACTCCAAAGAGTCGCTGAAAAATATCGTAGCGAAGCATCAATAATTAATTTCCGTTAGCTCCCGGGTCATTGGCCCTGCCCAGCGCCTTCGGTTTAAACCGGAGGCGCTTTGTGCGTATGATAAGCGAATCCCGAAGGGAGAGCGGGTGCCGACAAGTATAGGCATTACCCCGTCAAAGCACGAAGTAAAGCGAATCCCGAAGGGAGAGCGGGTCGCTGCACGAATGGAGAGTAATACGCCGTATTACGCAGTAAAGCGAATCCCGCAGGGAGAGCGGGCGTCCGCACATATGATGGGTAAGCGCCGGTGGACGCGCCGCATGAAAGGTCCCGAGGCCGCCGCCCGTCAGGGCGGGGACCGAGAAGGGACCGCTTGATTCAAACCAGGTCACCACCCCAGGCTCAGCGCTGCTCATTCGCCCATTTCCGGGTGTCCAGAGGGCGGAGCCCTTGGGGTCCTCCCCATTGGGGAGGATTTAGGAGGGGAAAACCACGTGGATTACATGGACAATATCAGGGGCAAGCTGGCGCTGCTGCCGGACCTGCCCGGATGTTACCTGATGAAGAACGAAGAAGGCACCATCATCTATGTTGGGAAGGCGAAGGTGCTGAAGAACCGGGTCCGCTCTTATTTTACGGGCAGCCATAACGGCAAAACCCAGCGGCTGGTCGTGGATATCCGCGATTTCGAATATATTGTCACGGCCAGCAACATGGAAGCGCTCATTCTGGAGTGCAACCTGATCAAAAAACATATGCCGCGCTACAACGTGCAGCTCAAGGACGACAAGACCTTCCCCTACATCAAAATTACGAATGAACGGCATCCGCGCCTCGAAGTGACGCGCCGGGTGCTTAAAGATAAAGCGAAGTATTTTGGACCGTATCCGAACGCCTACGCGGCCCAACAGACGAAGAAGCTGCTCGACCGGATGTATCCGCTGCGCAAATGCGGAGCGATGCCGAAGGAGGTATGCCTTTATTATCATATGGGCCAATGCCTGGCGCCGTGCGAGAAGGAGGTGCCGAAGTCGGCGTATGACGAGATCACCCAGAGTATTTCAACGTTCCTTGGCGGTGGTCATGAAGCGGTCAAGAAGGATCTTCAGCAAAAAATGCAGGAGGCCGCGGAGGAGCTGTATTTTGAACGGGCCAAGGAGCTGAGGGATCAAATCAACTATATCGAAGCCCTGATGGAGAAGCAGAACATCAACACAGCAGACACGAAGGACCGGGACGTATTCGGCTATGCGGTGGATAAAGGCTGGATGTGCGTGCAGATTCTCTATATGAGACAGGGAAAAATGATCCAGCGCCACTCGTCCAGCTTCCCGTTCTACGGTGAAGCCTTCAGCGACTTCATGTCGTATGTGACGCAGTATTACAGCGAAAATCCGGCGCTGCCGCAGGAGATTCTGCTGCCTGAAGCGCTGCTGATGCAGGACGCGGCGTCCGTGCTTCCGCCGGATGGTCCGGCCGCTGAGGAAAGCGGCGCGGCCGAAAGAGCGGCTGGCGCCGGAACAGCGGCGCCTGCAAACGCCCCGGCAGCGGAGACGGCCGGCGAAACTTCCGCCGGCCCCGCTGCCGGTGGCGGCGAGCCGGCGGAGAACGCCTTCTCTGCCGAAGACGCTGCCGCCGCCGATGAGGACGCGCCGGAGACGGCCGCGGAGACGGCACAACGCGCTGCCGCTGCCGTGGAAGCCGCTGCGGCAGGCGTGGTGGATGCCGCCGGCGGGGCCGCCGCGCTCCAGGAATGGCTGGGCGTCAAGGTGCTGGTGCCGCGGCGCGGCCTGAAGAAGAAGATGGTCCGCATGGCCTGCGAGAACGGGCGCGTGGCGCTCGAAGAGAAGTTCCGCCTGATCGAGCGGGACGAGGAGCGCACCTCCGGAGCGGCGCAAGGGCTCGGGCAGAGCCTTGGGCTTGAGAGCCTCAGCCGGATCGAGGCGTTCGACAACTCGAACATCCAGGGAGCGAATCCCGTATCGGCGATGGTCGTGTTCATCGACGGCAAGCCCGCGAAGAAGGAGTACCGCAAATACAAGGTGCGCACCGTTCAGGGGCCGGATGACTACGAAACGATGCGCGAGGTCATCCGCCGCCGCTACGAGCGGGTACTGAAGGAGAGTTTGCCGCAGCCCGATCTGATTGTCGTTGACGGCGGCAGAGGCCAGATATCCGCCGCCGTCGATATTCTGGAGAACGAGCTAGGCCTGTTCATTCCAGTCTGCGGACTCGTTAAAGACGCCAAGCACAAGACCGCGCAGCTATTGGTCGGCGATCCGCCGGAGCCGGTTCATTTGGCCCGGGACAGCGAGGAGTTTTATCTGCTCCAGCGTATTCAGGATGAGGTGCACCGCTTTGCGATTACATTCCACCGCGAGCAGCGCGGCAAGTCGATGGTCACTTCGCGGCTTGACGCGATCCCGGGAATCGGGGAGAAGCGGCGGAAGCTGCTGCTCAAGCATTTCGGCTCGCTCAAAAAATCAAAGAAGCGACGGTCGAAGATTTCCGTCCATTGTCCATCGGCGACAAGCTCGCGCGGCAGATTCTGGACGCGCTAAGAGATGAAGAAACGGTATAACAAGGTAAGCTTGCCGAGCCATTTATAAAGTCCATATTTTACAGCAACAGCCCGGGAGTCGCTAATGCGCTCCCGGGCTGTTTTTCGGACTGGGCCCGAATATTTTCAACGCTTGTATGCAGAGCATCCGATTTGAGCTGATCCAGATGTGCTCAAAGTTTTCGGATCGGCGTCACCAGCGCGATGACTACCTCCAGGATTTTGGCGCCTGCCGCTACAGCGAATACCGCTCTTGGATCGGTCCATCCCGACAGGGTGGCTCCGGACATCGCTCCCAAGGGCATGGCCAAACGGGTCAGCACTCTGGAGAAGCCAAGCACGCGTCCGATCATATCGGATGGAATGGTCTCTTGGCGTACGGAGGTGACAATCGTATTCCAGGCGACGTTGCAGACCGTGACCGCAAAAAAGGCGATCCCGGGAGCAAGCCAGAAATGACTGACTGAAGCAAAAAGGAAACCGACCGTTCCGACCCCCAGCAGCACGGGGATCAATGTGCCCCTGCGGAACCGCTTCTCCAGCGGAACGGCCAGAATGCTTCCGATGATGCCTCCAAATCCTAACAGGGTATAGTTGATGCTGCTCTGCTGGGTATTCAGATGGAGAGTGTTCAGCAGGTAGAACATCAACACGCCGAAAGTCGCGCTGTAGCCGAAATTTCCAATCATCGCCTGGAAGGAGAAGGAGAGATTGATTTTGGAACGGATGAGCCATTTGAACCCTTCGCCGATGTCTTTGAAAATCTGCGACAGGCTGGACATCGACTTGGGCTTGCCGAAGCTTGGCATAAGCATCAAAACGACAAGCGTTCCCGAGAATGATGCGGCATTGAGCCAAAGCGTGTTGAATCCTCCGATGGCTACGATAATCACGCCGGCAAGCAGCGGTCCCGCCAGCTCCGCGATTTGATTGGTCAACTGACAGGAGGCGTTAGCCCGCGTCAATTGTTTGGGCGCCAGTGAAGGAATAATGGCAACAATGGAAACATCGAACATAAGCGAGAGTATGGTGAGTATGAAGGAAATCACGTAAAGATGCCACAGCTGCAGAACTCCAGCAAAGTGCAACAGGGGGATCAGCGCGACGAGCAGCGCTCTGGAGCTATCGGTAATGATCATCAGCTTTTTTCGTTCCCAGCGGTCGACCATACTGCCCACAACCGGCCCGAACAAGACGATCGGCAGAACGCTCACCGCGTACATGGGCCCCATCACGATACCGGATTGGGTTAATTTGTAGGAGATCCAGGGAATGGCGAAAGTAAACAGGGAATCTCCCAATCTGGAAATGAACATCCCCATCAGAAACCGGATATAGGAGAGGGGCAGTTCCAGCAGCTTGAGCGCCGGAACTGCCTGCTCATCCGTCTCAGGCTGCAGGGATGAAGACGTACTTGAATTTGTCATAGATTAACCCTTTTCACCTCGGGAACGTAATTCAGGATTCGCTCCGCGATTTGTTCCACATGGGACTCCTGAATAAAGGAATAATGATCTCCTGTCGCCTTGGGTGTTCATGGCTCCCTTACGTCTTGCCCGGCGCTTACTGCGCCGGCAAGACGTAAGCATTCACGGTCGTCCACGCGCAGACTCCCTTTTCCCAAGCAACCGTCCTGCGGCTACACGATCGTCCCAGGCTCTGGGCCCGGTCCGGAACCCGGCCCGGGTCCTGGCCCGAGATCAAGGAACTGCGGCTTGCGCTCCCGCCCCGGCGGGTTGAAGCGATAGACGATGTAGCCGACGACAAACGGCATCGCGATCGTAATGAATCCCGCGGCTACATTCACAGGCTCCCGCATGAAGATCAGGGTGGCGCCCATCAGAATGCTGTCGAAGACGACATGGCTGAACATGACGGCAATGAAGCCGAAACGCAGGAAAATATAACTGAACAACAGCCCGATCACCGTCAGCTCAATCGGCCGGGAACTGATCGGATAAATCGGATAGAGTGTGTGCCCGAACGCCCAGATGACGGTCGTAATCAGGCTGGCTAGCAGAGTGCTGCGCACGATTTTTTTGAGCATCCGGATGCCGAACAGCCGGTAAACCGCCTCTTCGGAAAGTCCGGCCAACCAAGCGACAATTGGCAGCAGCCAGGCATAGCGCATATTGTAGGGCGATTGGGAAGGGTCCGTCGTCGACCAGTTATGCAGCGTGTACTGCAAAATAATGAACATTATCGTCTGCACGCCGAGCAGCACGAATGCCCAAATATACCCAGCGTAGACGCTGTCCATGACGTATTTGCCGTAGCCCGGCTCCTTCGCCCGCGGCCAGGGGTTCAGCCCTTCCTCTTTCCTCCAAAGGCCGTTTCCGCCGACCAGAGAGAAGTAAAGCAGCGCCGACATCAGCAGACTGTACAGCGTATAAATGACGAACATGACAACGGACGTAATCCGGTCCTCCGCGCCGGTTCCCGCCGTTTCGGGGAGCATATTGTACGTGCTGATCATCATAATGGCAAAGTGGGCTGCGCTCAAAAAGGCGCCGCGCGCAAATGAAGTATGCTGCCGGCGGAGTATGCTGTAGATCAGCGCCAGGACGCCGAGGGCGAAGGTAGGCAGCCCGTAGCCGAACAGCGTGTACCGGGTCGCCGCAGAAGTCTGCGATTCCACGTAGGCCGTATGCCACTCCGGAGCGGAGAATCCGGGCCTGAAGACGGACACTTCGCCAGCGGTGAACTTGAAGGCATAGCGCAGCGAAGCTTCGCCAACTTTTACCGAATGATCGGTATAGATCAGGCCGTAGCTGCCTGTAGAAGAAGAATTCCGCTCCAGCCGCGAAGGGTCGGCTCCCCATTTTTTCAACCAAGGCTCCGCCAGCCGTTCCTTCTGCTGCGGGCTCAATGAAGACTCGCTGATGATATCTGCGGTCTCATCTTTGCCGGTCAATGCGGCTTCGGTCCCGTTTCCCTTCTCTCCGGTTCCGGCGGGAACTCGGGTGAAGCCGGCAGGCGCGCCGGTATACATATTCAGATCGACGGCCAGGTTCGCCCATTTATCATCCTGGGAATCGAGGGAAGCATGAAAGGTATCGAAGGGATAGAGACGGTCCAGCTTTCTTTTACTGTAATCGTCCAAGAGGCTTTCCCTTGACATGTAGCCGTAAAAAGAGGAATCCGACTTATAAGTGACGATCCAATGGTCGCCGGGTTCCGGTATGTATCCGAGCTGTTTGGCCGCAAAAAGAGCCGCCTGCTCACGGGCCTCCGATTTGCTGATCGCCGATTCGCCGGCGAAGTCTTCCTGGGTAAGGGATGGAACAATCTGGAACAAGACAAACAAAATCAGACCGATCAGGCCTGAGATCATGAGTGTTCGGGAGATGGGCCGCTGTTGTAAAGGTTGGCCTACGGGATTCATGAAACGCCTCCTTGGATAAAAGATTTCTATAGAACCATCTGACTAAAAATGGTCTGACTATCTTAAAATAGCACAGCATGGATGCGGAAATCCATTATTTGGAGGGTGAAGGGGCGATAAACACGGAAAAAACAAGTGAAATCGCCATCCGAATTTGGTAATATCGCCTAAGATAGCATATGAAGAGAAATCGGATTTTATGGACGGGGGGATGGATATGGCCTTACAACTATCAAAGGTTTCGGAATTTCGCTGGCTGAAGCTGTCGCCGCCCCAAATTCTGGTGATCGGGTTTGCCGTTATTATTTTGATCGGGGCATTGCTGCTGATGCTGCCGGTATCGCATGCCGCCGGGGAGCCAATCGGTTTTTTGGACGCGCTGTTTACGTCTACGTCGGCCACCTGCGTGACGGGACTCGTTGTAAAAGACACCGGCACGTTCTTCACGACCTTTGGCCAGATCGTCATCATGCTGCTGATCCAGGTCGGCGGCCTTGGATTCATGTCAATGGCGACCTTGTTCGCCCTGGTGTTCCGGCGCCGTATTTCGCTGCGGGAGCGGCTCGTGCTTCAGGAAGCGATGAACCAGAGCTCCATGGAAGGCATCGTTCGGCTGATTCGCAGCGTCCTGATCTATTCGCTGGTCATTGAAGCCTGCGGCGCGCTCTTACTTACGATCCGCTGGGCCTTTGATATGCCGCTGGGACGGGCTGTTTTTTTCGGGATATTCCATGCTGTTTCGATGTTTAACAATGCCGGATTCGATCTGTTCGGCGGGTACCGCAGCCTGACCGGCTACGCGGGCGATCCGGTTGTCAATATCGTGGTGATGTTTCTGATCGTCTCCGGCGGCATCGGTTTTATCGTAATGTCCGATATTATGGATTACCGGCGCAAACGCAAGCTTTCGCTACACAGCAAGGTTGTGCTGTCGATGACGGCCGCACTGATCGTGATCGGTGCCGTTGTTCTTTTTGTCTTCGAGTTTACGAATCCGAGGACCCTGGGTTCCCTGGGCTGGGGCGGCAAAATATGGTCTTCCCTCTTTCAATCCGTAACCCCGCGCACGGCAGGCGCCAACACGCTGGATATGACGGGCCTTAGGCAGGCCTCGCAGTTTTTTATCGTGATCCTGATGTTTATCGGGGCTTCTCCGGGCTCCACCGGGGGCGGCATCAAGACGACGACCTTTACCATCATGATTGGAGCGGTTATCGCGATGCTGCGCGGACGGGAAGATATCGTGCTGTTCCGCTGCCGCCTGGCTCAAGAACGGGTGTTCAAGGCGCTGACCATTACGCTGCTGGCTCTGCTGCTGATCGTCGCCGTCTCCATGGTGCTCTCCACCACGGAAGATACGTCTTTTTTGAAAGTGCTGTTTGAGACGACATCCGCTTTTGCCACGGTGGGGCTCAGTCTCGGACTGACACCGGAATTGTCCGCGGCGGGCAAAATCCTCATCTGTCTTACCATGTTCGCTGGCAGGCTGGGCGTATTGACGCTGGCTTATGCACTCGGGCCGAAGAAGGGTAAGGAATTATATCGCTACCCGGAAGGCAAAATGATTATCGGATAAGGGGATACGGAAATGAAAGCACAGCAGTTTGTCGTGATCGGCCTGGGCCGCTTCGGCGCGAGTCTTGCGCTTGAGCTGATGGAGAAGGGATATGAGGTGCTCGGCATCGACCATAACGAGGAACGGGTGGAGGAAATGACAGACAAGCTTACCCATGCCGTTATGGCGGATGCCACGGATGAAGGCGTCATGCGGTCGCTTGGCGTACGGAACCTGGACTGCGGCATCGTCGCGATTGGGGACAATATGGAGCGGAGTATCCTTACCGCTATTCTTTTGAAGGAATTGGGCGTCAAAATGGTCGTGGCCAAGGCGATTTCGATCCTGCACGGCCGCGCTTTGGAGAAGCTGGGGGTGGACCGGGTTATTTTTCCGGAGCGGGATATGGGGATACGCGTGGCGCATCAGCTGGTGACGCCGCATCTGCTCGATTACATCGAGCTGTCCAAGGATTACAAAATCGTCGAGCTGACCGTTCCGTCCTGCATGGACGGCAAGAGCCTCGCCGAGATCAACACCCGGGCGAAATACGGCTGCAGCATTATCGCATTGAACCGCGAAGGCGGGGTTATCGTCGCTCCGACGGCGCATGATTACCTGTATGCGGGCGACATCATGGTGGTCATCGGCTCCAACGAGAGCATCGACCAATTTGAAGAGGAAGCGGTGAACCGCGAGGAAGCCGAGGCCTGATAGTCCATTTAGCGGCTGACAAAAGCACGGCTGGTGGGCATTGCTGGATGACTAAGGGGGAAGCTCGCTCCTTACCTTTTCCGGTAGTCCCATACCCGCGTAGCAGCAGTTAAAGCAATGAGAAAGACTCTCCAAGGCCGTGGCGGGCCAAAAGAGAGTCTTATTTCGAAATATAAGTCCATCTATAAGTTTACGCTTATAGATGGACTTATATTTTTACGAGAAACGGATGCCCTCCTCCTGAGAGGACGGCGAAGCCGTTTCTTCTTTCATATTAGCGCCGGGGCGGAGCCGTCGGTACGCGCTTTATCGTTTGGCGCGGATTTCTTCGGTCATCTGCCCGATCAGCTCCGTCAGGCTTCGGGAACCGAGATCGCCTTCGCCCCGTTTTCTCACGGACACATTGCCGGAGGACTGCTCGTTCTCACCGAGAATGAGCATATACGGCGTTTTTTGCAGCTGGGCTTCGCGGATTTTGTAGCCCAGCTTCTCGTCTCTAAGGTCCATGCCGGCGCGGATACCGGCGTCTTCCAGCGATTTTTTCACCTCGAAGGCGTATCCGTTAAACTTCTCCGAAACGGGCAGAATCTTCGCCTGAACCGGCGCAAGCCAGAGCGGGAAAGCACCTGCATAATGCTCGGTGATAATTCCGATGAACCGGTCAAGCGAACCGTACACGGCGCGGTGGATGACGACCGGACGATGTTTCTGGCTATCTTCACCGATATAGGAGAGATCGAATTTCTCGGGCATCTGGAAATCCAACTGTATGGTCCCGCACTGCCAGCTTCGTTTCAGAGCGTCGAGGATATGAAAATCGATCTTCGGACCGTAGAACGCTCCGTCTCCTTCATTCAGGCGGTATGGAATGCCGCTGGCCTCCAGACACTGTCGCAAAGCCTGTTCCGCTTCGTTCCACAGCTCTTCGGAGCCCATGGAATCTTCCGGCCGCGTCGACAGCTCGACAGTGTACTGGAAGCCGAAGACCTGGTAAATATGGTCGATCATTTCTATGACGCGGCCAATCTCTTCCTCGATCTGCTCCGGCAGCACGAACAGGTGCGCGTCATCCTGGCAGAAGGTGCGGACCCGCATCATCCCGCCCAGCGCTCCGGATAGCTCGTGGCGGTGTACCTGTCCGAATTCCGCCAACCGGATGGGCAGCTCCCGGTAGGAATGCAGATTATTCTTGTAGACAAGCATATGGCCCGGGCAGTTCATCGGTTTAAGGGCATATTTTATTTCGTCCACATTGGTGAAGTACATATTGTCCTTGTAGTGATCCCAATGCCCGGACTGCTCCCACAGCCGGTTATTCATCATCAGCGGCGTACGCACTTCGTTATAGCCCCGCTGTCTCTGAAGTTCCCGCGCAAAATTCTCCAGCTCGTTACGAATCGTCATCCCGTTCGGCAGATAAAAAGGCATTCCCGGCGCTTCCTCGGAGAACATGAACAGTTCGAGCTCCTTGCCGAGCTTGCGGTGGTCGCGTTTTTTGGCTTCTTCCAGAAAAAGCAGATGTTCATCCAGCTGCGGCTTTTTCGGAAACGCGGTTCCGTAAATGCGCTGAAGCATCTTATTGCCGGAGTCTCCCCGCCAGTAAGCCCCCGCCACGCTTAGCAGCTTGAATGCCTTGATACGGCCTGTCGATGGAAGATGGGGCCCGCGGCACAGATCGGAGAATTCGCCCTGCTCGTAGATGCTGATAACAGCATCCTGGGGCAGATCCGCGATCAGCTCCAGCTTGAGCGGCTCTTCCTTCTCCTCGAAGATGCGAACGGCTTCGCCTCGGCTGACAACCCGGCGGACGATGGGGAGATCCTCCTTGATCACGTTCTCCATCTCTTGCTCGATTGCCGCAAGATCACCGTCAGTCAGCGGCTTCTCTATATCAATGTCGTAATAGAATCCGTCTTCGATCACCGGCCCGATACCGAGCTTGACCGCTTGGGGGCCGTATATGCGTTTAATGGCCTGGGCCATAATATGCGCCGCGGTGTGTCTGTAGATTTCCAGTCCTTCTGTGCTGTCCGCCATAACCAGCCGCAGGAGGCTGTCCTGATCGATCGGTTCACTCAGATCCGCCGGCTTCCCGTTGAGCAATCCTGCTACGGCCTGTTTTTTCAGTCCCGTACTGATGGACTCCGCCACTTGTTCAATTGTCGTGCTTTGCGGGTACCTCCTAATTGCGCCATCTGGTAAAGTTACTTTGATTTCCATCTGTCCAGCCTCCATTTCCTGATTATTTTTGTAAAACACAAAAAACGCATCTCATCCACAAAGGGACGAGTGCGTTTAAGCTCGTGGTTCCACCCTGATTCGACCTGCGGCGCGTAATGACCCGGCTGCTGCCGGACACTGCCGCTGCAAGTCCTCATTGGTATCCGGTAACGGGGATAACGCGGTGCCGCATACTGCCGTGAAACTTAAGCTATCGGTTTCATGGGTTCAGCGCCACGGCTGCAAAGGGGTAATTTACGCATCCGGTTGCCGAAGAAGCTTTCAGCCTGAGCTTCTCTCTCTGGACGGCCCGTGAAGGAAATCATGTCTTTGGTCATTGCCTGATGGGGATGTTGAATTGGATGGATATTACATTACCTCACGTTCTAAGATCAAGTCAAGCGCCAATTTAAAGAGCAGCGGGTCGCCCCGCCCGGAACACCTCTTCCGTCACCTGAACCAGACTGCGAGCCGCGGCGCTCAAATCACCGGTGTCACGGTAGATCAGACAGGTGGTCCGCTGAGTCAGCTCCAGCTCTTTGATGTGCAGGGAAGCCAGCCCCCCTCCCGACAGCAGCTCCGGCCGAAGATAGGAATTGGGGAGCAGCGCCGCCGCCTTGATCGTCGGGAGCAGCCGGATAATGGCCTCAAAAGAGTCAATCTCCATGCGGATATCGGGCTGAACGCCGCTGCGCTGGAACAGGTCGTCCGTCATGCGCCGGTACCACGTTCCCTTGGAGAACAGGATCATCGGCAGCCCGTTCAAATGCTCCATCTCCAGCCGGGACAGCCCGGCGATCGGATGATGTCCGGCGACGACGAGCCGCAGCTGATCCTCGAACAGCGGGATGCAGCGCAAGCCGGGCTCGTCGGTGGCGGAAGCGATGATGCCGACCTCGGACCGTCCTTCGCGGACGGAAGTGACGATCTCATGCGTCTTGCCCGTAATGAGCTTCAGCTCGGCAGCCGGGTATTTTTCCATGTATGCATTGACGAGCGGCGGCAGCGTAGTCTGCAGCGTAGTCAGGCTGGCGCCAAGCGCAACAGACAGCGGCTCGCCCTGTTTGAACCTTGCGATCGCCTCCAGGAATTTGGCGCGCTGCTGCCGCTGCTCCAGGGCATAGGTGTAAGTGAGTCGTCCGACCTCGGTCAGCTCAAGCCTTTTGCCATGGCGGTTGAACAGCGTGACGCCCAGCCGTTCCTCCAGCTTGGAGATTTTGCGTGACAGGGCGGGCTGTGACAAATTTAGCTGACGGGATGCCCGGTTCAGGCTTGATTGTTCTACAACCGCCGCAAAAATATCAAGGTCATCAAACATAACGTCACTCCTTCCGGCTGCTCCGGATTTTCTGCGAGCGTCCAAGGGTACTCGACCGCTGCCGCCATTTGAAATTCCAGTCATTTTACAGGCAGTCTTATGCGTATAATTTATAACGAATAATAATTAGATTGCAATTCCCTTATAAGATAAAAAAGAGTAACATACAAAGTGACACAAGATATTCACAATTTGTGAAAAATGAAGCAAGGCCTTGCCAGGCGCGGAAGAGGGGGAAATGGACAGGTTCTTCGGCAGAGGAGACCCTTTGATTCCCTGTTTCAACTGCGGTCCAGCAGGTGTATGCTCATTAATGAAAACGCTGTTTTATTCGGAAAGGGGACCCCGCATTATGAGAGGCTTTTATTCCAGAAAAATTCATTCCTTGCTCGGTGTTATCCCGCTGGCATTCTTCTTCATCGAGCACATGCTGACGAATTTCTCGGCGGTGGAGGGGGGCTCTGAGGGTTTTAAAGACAGTGTGCTGTGGCTGAACAGCCTGCCGCTTGTCTTCTTCCTGGAATTATTGTTCATCTGGCTTCCCCTGCTGTACCATGGCGTCTACGGGCTGTATATCGCCTACCAGTCCAAGCCGAACCTGAACCGCTACAATCTGGAACGCAACTGGCGCTATACGCTTCAGCGGATCACCGGCATCGTCACCTTTATTTTTGTCATCTGGCATTTGTACGAAACCCGGGTGCAGGTGGCGCTTGGCAACGTTACGCATGAAGAGCTTGGCGGCGTGATGCATGATATCGTTACCCAGCCTTGGTGGCTTGCTTTTTATATCGTCGGCATTGTCGCGGCCTGCTTTCATTTCGCCAACGGGCTGTGGTCCTTCCTCGTCAGCTGGGGCATCACAGTGGGTCCCCGTTCGCAGCGGGTATCGTCCTATTTGTGCATGGGCTTGTTCGTTCTGGTGACGTTCATGTTCCTGCTGTCGCTGGTCACGTTCCGTGACAGCGATTTCAAAACAGCTGAGGCTATTGTCCAAACTGCAAATACTGTCATCCAATAAGGGAGTGAACCTGTCATGGCAACAGCCGATATCATTATCGTAGGCGGCGGTCTGGCCGGCCTGATGGCTACCATCAAGGCGGCGGAAGCCGGCGTTCATGTGCATCTGTTCTCACTTGTTCCCGTCAAAAGATCGCACTCAGTCTGCGCGCAAGGCGGCATCAACGGCGCCGTCAACACGAAGGGCGAGGGCGACTCGCCTTGGGTGCATTTTGACGATACCGTATACGGCGGGGATTTTCTCGCCAATCAGCCTCCGGTCAAGGCGATGTGCGAGGCGGCTCCGGGCATCATCCACCTCATGGACCGGATGGGCGTCATGTTCAACCGCACGCCGGAAGGGTTGCTCGACTTCCGCCGGTTCGGCGGAACGAAGCATCATCGGACGGCTTTTGCGGGCGCGACGACCGGGCAGCAGCTTCTGTACGCGCTCGATGAGCAGGTGCGGCGCTGGGAGGTCGAAGGCTTCGTGACGAAGCATGAGAATTGGGAATTCCTCTCCGCCGTGATCGACGACGAAGGCGTCTGCCGCGGCATCGCGGCTCAGGATTTGCGCTCGATGTCGATCGAGACGTTCCCGGCGGATGCGGTCATTCTGGCGAGCGGCGGTCCCGGCATTATTTTCGGCAAGACGACCAACTCGGTTATCAACACGGGCACGGCCGCAAGCGCCGTGTACCAGCAGGGCGTACATTACGCGAACGGGGAGTTCATCCAGATCCATCCGACGGCTATTCCGGGCGACGACAAGCTGCGGCTGATGAGTGAATCGGCGCGCGGCGAAGGCGGACGCATCTGGACCTACAAGGACGGCAAACCGTGGTACTTCCTTGAGGAAAAATATCCGGCCTACGGCAACCTGGTGCCGCGCGATATTGCCACCCGAGAGATTTTCAACGTCTGTGTCGATCAGGGGCTTGGCATTAACGGCGAGAACATGGTCTATCTGGACCTTTCGCATAAAGATCCGAAGGAGCTGGACGTCAAGCTCGGGGGCATCATCGAGATTTATGAGAAATTCATGGGCGACGATCCGCGTAAAATCCCCATGAAAATCTTCCCGGCAGTCCATTATTCCATGGGCGGCATGTGGGTCGATTACAATCAGATGACGAATATTCCCGGCCTGTTTGCGGCGGGCGAATGCGAGTACCAATACCACGGCGCGAACCGGCTCGGCGCGAACTCGCTCGTGTCGGCCATCTTCGGCGGCATGGTGTCGGGGCCAAAGGCCGTAGAATATATCAAGGGGCTGAAAAAATCGGTGCAGGACGTCCCCGCTTCCGTATTCGACAGCTACCGGCGCGTGCAGCAGGACAAATACGAATCGCTGCTCGGCATGAGCGGAACGGAGAACGCGTATGTCCTCCATAAAGAGCTTGGCGAGTGGATGACCGCCAACATGACGGTGGTCCGTCATAACGTGAAGCTTGAGGCGACCATAGGCAAAATCAAGGAACTGAAGGAGCGCTACCGGGGCATCAACATGAGCGATACCTCGCGCTGGAACAATCAGGGCGTGGCGTTTACCCGGCAGCTGTGGAACATGCTGGAGCTGGCAGAGGCGATGACGCTCGGCGCGCTGCTCCGCAACGAAAGCCGGGGCGCGCATTACAAGCCGGAGTTTCCTAAGCGCAACGACGAGGAGTTCCTAAAGACGACGAAGGCGTCCTGGACGCCGGACGGCCCGTCCATCTCGTACGAAGACGTGGATGTATCGCTGATTCCTCCGCGGGTCCGCGACTACTCCAAGGACAAATAATTTAACTTTTAGGAGGGGTAACTATGGCGGAACCAGCGGCAGCTTCCAAAAACGTGAAATTTATCATCACCCGCCAGGACGATCCGCAGAGCGCACCCTACACGGAGGAATTCGATCTTCCCTACCGTCCGGGGATGAACGTCATCAGCGCCCTGATGGAAATTCAGCGCAATCCGGTCAACGCCAAGGGCGACACCACGGTTCCCGTCTGCTGGGAATCGAACTGTCTGGAGGAGGTGTGCGGCGCCTGCTCCATGGTCATCAATGGCAAGCCGCGCCAGGCCTGCGCCGCCCTTATCGATAATCTGGAGCAGCCAATACGCGTCGAACCAATGAGCACCTTCCCCGTCGTGCGTGACCTCGTTATCGACCGGACCCGGATGTTCAATGCGCTGAAAAAGGTTAAAGCCTGGATTCCGATCGACGGAACGTACGATCTCGGTCCGGGACCGCGCATGGCCGAGAAAAAGCGCCAATGGGCTTACGAGCTGTCCAAATGCATGACCTGCGGCGTCTGCCTGGAGGCTTGCCCGAACGTTAACAGCAAGACCGATTTTATCGGCCCGGCGGCCATCTCCCAGGTCCGCCTGTTCAACGCCCACCCGACGGGCGAGATGAACGCCGACGAACGGCTGGAGGCGCTGATGACGGATGGGGGCATTGAGGGCTGCGGCAACTCGCAGAACTGCGTTCGCGCCTGCCCGAAAGGCATTCCGCTGACGACCTCCATCGCCGAAATCAACAAGCAGACAACCAAGCATATGTTCAAGCGGTGGCTGGGCGTCTAGCATCTATAGCAAGTTTCCAATAGCAAGCAGTCAAATAGCAGATGCCGGACCCTCCACAGTGGGCCGCCCCCGGATTACGATCCGGCGGCGGCCTGTTCTTTTGCCTTGAATTAAAGACCGATTTGTTCCAACATGGAGATAATATGCGCTTAATAACTGGAATTTGGATGATACAGCACTCCATTTTGTTCAGGTACTGGCATGAACGGGAAAGCCTCCATCTTATTTTCGGAAAAAACGATAATTAAGACATTGGAGGGGAAAACCTCCGCCTTATTGTCCGCGTTTTCTGCATAATCGACCAAATTGCCGGATTAAGATGGAGATTTTCCAGTCTGGATCCTAATCAAGCCCTTTATTTGAAAAATAAGCGGGAGAATTTCCGGTCCATCCATCCAAAGCCTGATTTAGCGCGCCTAATTTAAAGTGATCACTGTACACCAATTCTGTATTTGTCAAAGGATACACTTGACGGCGAAAAAGGGGAGCTGAACATGACGCACCATTATCAACAGTTAAGCCCGCATGTCATCATTATGCATGCTGAGCATGAAACGGACCGTCCCATCCTTGCGGCCATTGCAGGAGAGCGGCGAACGCTGCTCATGGACGCCGGCAATTCGCCGGAGCATGCGAAGCTGTTCCGCAGTGAGCTAAAGCGGCGCGGGGTCCGCCTGCCGGAAATAATGGCGCTGACCCACTGGCACTGGGATCATACCTTCGGCATGCAGGCCTGGGGGCTTCCGGCAGCGGCCCATAAGGAAACCGCCCGGGCGCTGTCTTCGCTTCGGGGGCTGGACTGGTCGGACGGCTGCCTCCTGAACTTGATTTCGGATGGAATCATCAGCGAAGAGAGCGCCGCCGATATCCGCAAGGAGTTCGGCGACCATCGTGATATCCGCATCACCCAGCCGGATATTCTGTTTCAGGACCGGATCGAGTTTGATCTCGGCGGCGTGGTCTGCGAATTGGTGCATGTGGGAGGAGACCATTCCGCCGACAGCTGTATTTTGCATGTCCGGGAGGACCGGGTGCTGTTTCTGGGCGATGCGCTTGGACCTTCCGTCTACGGCGGTCCGCGAAAGTATACCAGCGCTGCCTTTTTGAAGCTGCTGTCTACGGCATATGGGTATAACGCGGACTGGTACGTGGAATCGCATGGCGTTCCGATGAGCGGGGAAGAGTTCCGCAGCGATCTGGCGGGTTGGGAGATGCTGGCCCGGGCCGTGGAACGGTTCGGCCATAACCGGGAACAGGTGATCCGGGAAATGAAGGCTATATTGCAGCTGGATGAGCTGCCTAAAGATTTGCTTCAGGGTCTGGATTATTTCATGGCAGGCGCGGAGCCGGTGTGAGCAGGAGGAGCAAATGCGAAGGCCATCTGCAGTCGTGACCAGGGCAAAGGGCGTACAAAGGTTAGGCAGGCCGGCAGGCGACTACGAAGGTATATATACCGTCGATGCGATTACAGATGCCCGGGCAAACCCCAACAAGGTCCCAAGCTAAGGGTGACCCGATACCCAGCCGGCTCTTCTTGCAGCGGATTCCTCCGCTACCGCCGAATCCCCCGCTACCGCTGAATCCTCCGCTGCCCCCGATTCCAAATCGCCCAGGCAAATATGTTATAATCTCCGTATTAATGTGTGGAAATGGGATCTGCTGGGAGGTATAGCGGTGATTTGTCGGGAGCAGGATGAGAGCTTTGTCATGATCAAGCAGCATGACCACGGGCAGCTGGCCGGGGAATTTGCGTCGCGGTTCCGCATGGAAGAGGTGCCCCGGAAGCGCTATTCGGATGAAGTGCTGTACGCGATAGCCAACCATGACCGCGGCTGGGTTGATCTGGACGAGACGCCTTTCTGGAACGATGCAGCCAAGGCGCCTTACAGCTTTATCGATTTTCCCGTCGTGCCGAAGCTGACCTTTTACCGGCGGGGACTGGACGAGATCGAGACGGTTACATCGTACGGAGCGCTGCTGTGCAGCCTGCATTATGAACGCCTGATCGAAGTGTCCGGCGAGAACGCCCCTGAGCTGACCGTCTATCTCCAGGAAGAGGAGAAGCGCCGTTCCCGGATTCACCGGGAGCTGGAGATGAATGGAGCGGCTATCGGCGAAGCGGAGCTGTACTACGACAGCCGGCTGCTGCAGTTCTGCGACGATCTGTCGCTGTTTATCGGGCTGCACGATCCCGGAACGCCGACGAAGGATATCCATCCCTGGTTCAAGGAGGGCTTCTCCCGCACCGGGGAATTCGATTTTACCGGCGGACGGGTCATCACGGCTGAGTGGCGGGGAACGAAGCTGCTGCTCGATCCTTACCCGTTCACCGCATCTTTTGAAGTGACGCTGCCGGTGCGCCGGGTGCCCCGGAACGAGGCGGTCTCCCGCGGGCTGGCAGCGGCGTACAGCAGCACGGTGGAGACGCCGGTAAGCGTGACCATCGCTGAAGGGGAACTGAAGCGGCCATAAGGGCCTCAAGCCGCGCCGGCTGCAGAGAGAGTTCCGACGAATATCCCGCAGGACAAAACAGCGCCGGTTGTGATATGTTCCGAAAGCCGAAAGGCAGCAAGCCGCAGACCTTGAGCGGCAAACAAGCCATTTTCCCGGCTGCTCGAAGGACCTACCTTGAACAGATTTAGTACCGTAGTCCCCCACCTCAAGGTCAACAGCGAAGGCGGGGGTTAGACACGTCCGCTTAACAAACATATGTTCTTGTGTTATGCTAGATCCATCAAATTACGATGGAGGCGCGTCTCATGAAGGTGGTCAAAACACTCAAACATCCGATTACATCTCACCACCGCATGCTAGATGCGACTCTCCATGTGTATCAAGAGGCGCTCTCGTTCTTGATTACGGTCATTCAAGAGCAGTTTATGTCCTTGGTATCGTTATCCACCCAAGCGGTGGTGACGGCGGTAGAACGGCTGACTCATCGTACCAGGCATAATCCGAATCCGCTCTACGCCGAGTTTGATCAACGCTTTTATAAGTTTCCTTCGTACTTCCGCAGAAGTGCCATTGCCGAAGCGTTTGGTATTCTGAAAAGTCATCATTCCCGGTTTGAGCTTTGGCAAGCCGAGCGGCAACGCGCCCAGCAAGAAGGGAAACGCTTTTCGAAGAAACCGCCGACACTTGAGGCTCAGCATCGGGCGTTCCCTTGCTTGTACAAAGGCAACATGTTCATTCGAACCTCCGATCGGGCAGCCAACATCAAGATCTTTCATCAAGGCGATTGGATCTGGCTCCCCATTACCTTTAAGGGGCAAGACTTATTTAAACGTAATGTGTGGAGCATGAAAGAATGCAGCCCCACATTGGTACGGAAAGGAAAACGATATGCCCTTCATATCGCTTATGAAGGGGATGTGAAGCTGACCCAGACGGAATTTTCCAAACAGCGGGTCTGTGCCGTTGATTTGGGGTTAACGAATTCCGCAGTCTGTTCCGTGATGGACGCAAGCGGCACTGTCTTGGCGAGGACCTTTATTAACCAAGCCAAAGAAAAAGACCGGATGCGCCAAATCACAGGCAAACTGAAACAAGCTCAGTGTCAATCCGGTATAGGGGCAAAACCGAATTTCTGGCGGCGGATGAACGGCTTACAGACGCATATCGTCCACGATACCGCACATCAAATCCTCGCCTTTGCCCAAAAGCACCGCGCAGATGTCATTGTCATGGAGTATTTAGGCAAGATGCGTCTGCCTAAAGGAACGTGGGGAGCCAAGCGGTTTCGTACCAAGCTCCAGTTTTGGGCGAAACGGCGCATCCAAACGAAAGTGACCGAAATGGCGCATTTCTTGGGGATGCGGGTGTCCATGGTTAGCCCGGCGAATACCAGTGCGCTTGCTTTTGACGGAAGTGGATTTGTACAACGCAACACAAAGCGTGATGTTGCTGTATTCGCAACAGGAAAAACGTATCATGCGGACCTTAATGCCTCGTATAACATCGGTGCACGATACGTGTTACGTAATATACAAAAATCCACATCTGAAAAGACGTGGTTGTCCTTGGAGGCCAAAGACCCTTCATTGGCAAAACGAACGTATTGGACGTTGGCTTCCCTCATTCGGGTGCAACAGGCATTGGGTCTTCAATCATGAAGCTCGCAGCGTGTGCAACCCTGTATCGATGCCAACAGAAGCCCCTACTTCAGGCGTAAGCTAAGTGGGGGAGAGTTCAACAGGAGCGAACAACTTATGAATGGATGGATGTGGACCCTCAACACGGCTGTTGTGCTTCTTATGGCTTTTTGTTTCTATCGGGCAAAGACCAAATGGGTGAGCAAGGGCGTGTTGGCTGTGCCGCTCCTCATCTATGTGCTGTTCTCCGTGGAGGATTTGCTGAACTTGATCAGCATGAATGTTCTGGTAACGGGGGTAGGCGGGCTGAGAAGCCTGATTGTACTGTTCTGTTTGGTATCGGTCATTTTTTTTCTGATTTTTATTTTCCAGGAAATAAAGGAATCGAACCGCAGGGAAGTCAAAATCCGCTCCACACTTGCCCGGATCAGTATTGCGACAATGACCTGCATCCTGTTTTTCACCATCGTGTACACTTCGATTTACAAGCTGTTTGGCCAATCCTCCTTTCGGGGAGAAGGGATCGGGAATGATCTGATTACGCAATTGATCTCGTTCCTGTATTTCAGCGTTGCGACCTTTACGACTGTGGGATACGGAGACATCGCCCCGATCGACAACACTTCAAGGCTTGTGGTCATTATGGAGATCGGTTTCAGTTTCATTACCGTGTACTACGCGCTGGCGATGCTCGGACTCTTCCGCAAAATACTCGGGAACGAGCCGGAGGAAGAAATTGAGGCGGAGATTGAAGTGGACATCGAATCCGGGGCCCGGGATGAAGTGAAGGAAGAGGTTAAAAGGGAAGTGAAATCCGGCGCGGGCGACAGAGCGGAGAAAGGCGGCGAAACCCGGTAAAAACCCGGTAAAAACCCGGCAATTAAACCGCTCTTATAGACCGGCGGAAGATAAATGGGAAGTCTGGTAGCCTAATCCGGCGGATAGAGAGACAAGATGCGAAAGGAGGAAAGGCCAATGAACAAACCGGCGCATAACAAGTCTTCAGCTCCCGCCCCAATCGGCGGATCCGGCAACTTGGCCGATTCTTCTTCAACCGGAACGGGCGGCAAAAAAATAACGCGCCGGCAGTTTCTGGCCCGCGGAGCGGCAACATTAATCGGCGCGGGTCTGCTGACGGGCGGATACAGCTGGCAGGGAGAGACGCGCTGGCTCGATATTACCCGCATGACGCTGTCCTGGAAACAGCTTCCGTCCGCGTTCTCGGGTATGAAGCTTGTCCATTTCAGCGATGTGCACCTGGGCTTCAACAAGGATGTCGACGATGTCAAACGGCTGGTGCGCCATATCCGGGAGGCGGAGCCGGACCTGATCTGCTTCAGCGGCGATATCGTCGACAGCTACCCGGAGGATTTGACGGAGTCCGTTCCTCTGTTGGCCAGTCTGACTGCACCGATGGGCAAATTCGCGGTGCTCGGCAATCATGATTATAAACATGCCGAGCAGCTGGTCGGTCTGCTGGAGGCCGCCGGTTTCAAGGTGCTGCGAAATGACCACGTCCTTATCCGAAAGGGAGAGGCGGCCATTGCCGTCACGGGAATGGAGGATTATCTGATCAACAGCCCCGGCCCCGATCCGAAGAAGGCAATGGGTGGCATTCCGCCGGGCATGTTCACGGTGCTGCTCATGCATGAGCCGGATTATGCGGATTTTGTGCAGGACTATTCCATTCAGCTGCAGCTGTCCGGGCACAGCCACGGCGGGCAGATTCGTATCCCGTTTGTGGGAGCCCCTTTTCTGCCGGACGGGTCGACCAAATATATCAGCGGCCTCTACACGGTAGGGGAGCCGAACAGGAAGCTGTACGTCAATCGGGGCTTCGGCGAGACGTACATGCCGTTCCGTTTTATGTGCCGTCCGGAGCTGACGGTGTTCACCCTCCGACGGACGGAAGGATAGCGGCCACAGCCGGTCAGAACTTGTTACACAAATGAAATAATACCGTTATCAAACTCTAACAGTGCCGGGGTAAACTGTATACATGACCCCCTTTTGAAAATATATATTTTGTTGGGACCCGAGAAATCGGGTCCATTTTTTTTGGTGCCGGGAGCTGAGCCGTTTCAATTGGCGTTATTGAGGCTTTTGCCGGGCTGCTTCCGTCGAAGGGCGCTGCCGGCCGCCGGGTCCAGCCGCACCGCCTCCAGCGTTGCCAATAAAGCTATGATGCCCAGAATAAAAAAGGAGACCGTATAAGCTCCCGAGCCGCCGGAAGATCCGGTTGCCCATCGCGCAATCGGCTCTCCGGCGCGCAGCGCCACCGTTGCCGAGGCGATGCCGAAGGCGGCGGCAAGGTTCTGCATGGTCGAGGCCAGCGCATTGGCGTGACGCGTGTTCTCCGGCGAAATATCGCTGTATGCAATCGTGGTATACGCAGTAAGCGCCGTGGAGCGGACAATGCCGCTGATCAGCGTGAGCAGGGCGATCAGAACGATCGGAACAGCCGGCGTAATCAGTCCGTTCAGAATCATGGTTAGAGCGCCAATTGCCGTGGAAACAATCAGAACGCGGCGGAAGCCGAACCGGTTGATCAGGAAGGTGGTGGCGGGCTTAATGCCGATGTTGCCGATAAAAATAAACAGCACAATGCCGCCCGCAAGCGTCGGGCTCCAGCCGAAGACGTTCTGAAACAGCAGCGTCAGCATGAACGGCGCCGAACCGACCATCATCCAGTATAGTGAACTGCCGAGCTGGGAGGAGCGAAAGGTCGGGATGCTTAAAATCCGCAGCTCGACAATAGGGTTTGATACCGTCAGCAGATGTCTGACGGCGAAAATAGAGACGGCCAGAAAGACCGCTGTCAGAAGCAAGCCCTTGCTCCAAGGAACTCCGGTGTCCGCAAGCACATGGGCCGCGTAAGTCAAACCGCCTACCCCGATGCCCGTAAGCGCCACTCCGGTTACGTCCAGTCTGGAAGGCGCCGATTCGGTCTCGTCTCCGATCAGCTTCCAGGCGGCGATAAATCCGGCGATGCCGAGCGGAAGGTTGATCAGAAACAGATATTCCCATGAGGCGTAAGTGATGATGAGTCCACCGGCAAGCGGGGCGATGGCGGGCGAGATCAGCCCGGGCCAGACGAGATAAGACATGATTTTCAGCAGATCCCGCTTCTCCGTATGCTTGATAACGACCACCCGGCCGACCGGGACCATCATCGCACCCCCGAATCCCTGCAGCACCCGTGCGGCGACCAGCGTCCCGAGATTTGGCGACAGGGCGCAGGCAAGCGAAGCAAGTGTAAAAATGGCAATGGCCGACAGAAAGATCAGCCGGGTTCCGAACTTCTCGGCCAGCCAGCCGCTGATCGGGATGAATACGGCTAACGTGACCATGTATGCGGTAACAATAAGTCCCATTTGCACCGAAGACACTTGGAGCGCCCGGCTCATGGCAGGCACCGCCGTGGTGACAATGGTGCTGTCCAGGTTCTCCATGAAATAACAACCGGCGACAAGCAGAGCGGTATTGCGGAGCTTGGGCGAAATCACAAGGCGCGCCCCCTCTCCTGGCAAGAACCGGGGCAGACCGATTCCGAATGCATAGCGCGTTCGCTCCCTCCTAGTCGAATGAAAGCCAAATTTTTTATCCAGAAGACTGTTAAGAATAATTGGTATTACCAATATTGGTGTTACCAATATTATGTCGATTTTGCCGGGATGTCAATGCGTTTTGTCCGAAACAGTCTTTGAGTCCATGCCTTGGGCGGAACCTGCTGTCAATGATCGGACCGAGCGATGTCCCCCGCGTTTATCATAGGTATAATGGATGTACAGAGAAGGAGGGATCTGATGAAGGAGAACGATATCGCCGGTCGGCCGAGCGATTTCCCGGATAAACTGAGCCAACCGGCAAGACGAGCGCTTCAAGGGGCGGGCTATTCGACTTTGGAGCAGCTTGCGGAGACCAGTGAAGCGGAGCTTCTGAAGCTGCATGGAATGGGTCCGAAAGCGATGGAGCAGCTGAGGCAGGCAATGATGGACAAAGGATTGCAATTTGCGGACAAGGCGCAGGGTTAAAATAAAAACAGCGGCCGCGGGACCTGTAAAAGTTTCCCGAACTGCCGCTGTTTTCTTGTTAAAGCCGGTCCTTGCGGATAATCTGTCCCATTACAACGGGACCTCTATTTTCTGCTTCTGCTTGTAATAGACCCAGGAGGTGAAGCCGATTTCCTTCAGCCGGGCCGCTACCGCCTCATGCTCGTCGCCCACCCTTGACGGTTTGTGCGCATCCGAGCCGAACGTTACAGGCACACCATAGCGCAGCACCCGTTCCAGGATGTCGTCTGAAGGATACCACCCGCCGCTCAGCTTGGTCTTCCCGGATGTGTTGATCTCGATCGCCACGCCGCTCTCGGCAATAACCTTCAGGCATTCGTCAAGCGGCCCGGGGGCGGGAATATTCGAGAAGTCGGGGTAGTTGCCTTTCATGGCGTCGATATGGCCGAGGATCTGGAACATGCCGCTGCGCGCGGATTCGGCGATCAGGCGGTAATACTCGGTCTTGATCGCGATCTTCTCCTTGTCTCCGAGGCCCTTCCAGCGTCCTTTGTTAAAAATGCTGACGCCTCCCGTGCTGTGCACGGAGCCGATTACATAGTCGAAAGGGTAAGCGTCCAGAATTTTTCGGTACGTCTCCGCATGCTCCGGGAAATAGTCGGACTCGATGCCGAGCAGGACGTCGATCACGCCTTCATATTCTTTTTTCAGAGCAAGGACTTCTTCAACATAATTGGCGAATTCCGATTTGGCCATGGCAATATGGGGAAAAGCACGGTCGCTCGGATCTCCGAAATAGGGGGTGTGATCCGAAATCCCTATAACTTCCAGCCCGGCCTTGATGCCGGCCTCTACGTAGTTCCGGATGTTTCCGTCAGCGTGGCCGCAGCGGAAATGATGGGTATGCAGGTCGAATTTCATTGAAAGAACATCTCCTTGGCCAGTTTGTGTGATAAAAAATGACGTTCTACTCCGAACCGATGAACTGCGTCTCCGGCATCCCTTTCAGATCGCTGAGGAACTGCCGCATCGCCGAGTTGACGTATTTGCCCGATTTGGTGATGACCCCGACGGGGTGGGTGACCTCCAGCTCCATGATCGGAATGATCTTGAGGGTTCCCGCGCGGACCTCTTCCGCCACCGACTGCTTGGAAATGATACCCGCTCCCAGATCCAGCTCCACCATCCGTTTTACTTCTTCGCTGCTGGTCAGCTCCATAATGACATGGGTCTGAATGCCGTGCTTGGCAAAGACCTCTTCCGCGAACATCCTTCCAACCGTATCGGGCGAGAGCAGAATTAGCGGCGTTTGGCCAAGCACTTCGACGCGGGCGCTGCCGGGATTCGAAGCCAGCGGATGCCTCGGAGACACGACGAGTTCGAAAGTGTCATAATAGAGAACCGAGGTGGTCATGCCGGGACTGTCTCCGATCAGGTAACCGATGCCGACATCGACCTGGCCGTTCTCGACATGCTGATAGATCTGCGTGGAGGACATGGATTGGATGGATGTTTTGATATGAGGAAATTGGTCCTGAAAATACGATAGAATGCGCGGCAGAATCTGGATCGCGATGGAGGTCGTTGTACCTAGTATGATATGGCCCTGCGGCGTTTCATCCAGGTCGGCAAGCCTCAGCTTCAAATCATCGACGATATTGACGATCTGCTCTGCATGCGTTAGAAATACCTGTCCCTTGTCCGTCAGCGTAACGGGCTGGTTCCGGTCCACCAGCTGGGTTTTGAACTCTTCCTCAAGGCTCTTGATCTGTGCGGAAACTGCCGGCTGGGTCAGATTGAGCAGCTCTCCCGCCTTGCGGAAGCTCATTGTTTTGGAGATCATGATAAGCGTCTCCAGTTGGCTGATGTTCATGGAATACCTCCCCTGCCAACCATTTGTTGACTCATCGGTTATGTATATAGTTTACGCCGAGTGTTGGCATTTAATTAAATTATAGGAGATTCTGCCGGGTAGGGCAATGACACCGCTCACCCAGCATTTATTTCCTTGCGCAAAGCCTTAATTTTTGGTGAATTGTGCCGATATATGAGATATACTATACCAAGATCATTGGGACTTTCGGAATATGACTTAAGTCCGGCAAAGGGGGACACAGCACTATTATGAAGGCAGAAGTGATTAATCCGTTTTTAGAATCTGCGCGCGTCGTCATTGAACAAGTGATTCAAGTGTCGCCGTCGACCGGAAATCTTGGAATCAAAGATATTGAGTTGATCGATAACCATATATGGATCAAAGTCGGGATGACGGGACAGATGAGCGGTGATATCGTCTTTGGGATTGCGGAGCATGTGGCGCTGCGGATGGTGTCGGCCATGATGGGCGGCTATCCCATTGCGGAGATGGACGAGATGGGACAAAGCGCCATTTCGGAGCTCGGCAACATGATCAGCGGCAACGCGAGCACGATTTTGTCCAACCAGGGTGTTGTGGTGGACATCACGCCTCCCCAGGTTATGAAATCGGAAAATCTGACAGCCTTCCTGCCCCGTAAAGCGCTGAGCATTCCGCTTGTTATGGACGGAATCGGCGAGCTGGATATTCAGGTGATGATCTCTTAGAATTGTAAGAGAGAATTTGCCATCAGGCAAGATAGGAGCTGAGGATCGGGCGATGGAGCTTAAGGGTAAAATCGCGGTCATCACCGGCGCTTCCAGCGGCATCGGCGCCCTTACGGCGCATCTGCTCGGACAGCGCGGAGCCATTCCGGTGCTGCTTGCCAGGTCGGAGGACAAGCTAAGGGCTGCGGCGGAAAGAATAACGGGCGAGTACGGACTGTACCGCTGCGATGTGAGCAATTCCGGCGAAGTGGAAGAGACGATCGCCAAGATTATAGCAAAATACGGCAGAATCGATATTCTGCTCAATAATGCGGGCTTCGGCCGATTCGCGGACTTCATTGAAATGCCGGTCGAGGAATTCGGCGAAATGATGAATGTCAATTATATGGGCGTTGTCCGCTGCACCAAGGCGGCTGTGCCGCATATGCTGGAGCGGGGAAGGGGGCAGATCGTCAATGTGGCCTCGATGGCCGGCAAGATCGGCACCGCAAGGTCGGCGGCCTATACCGCCTCGAAGCATGCCGTTCTCGGCTTCACCAACGCCTTGCGGCAGGAGCTGCGCTACAGCGGCATCACCGTGTCGGCGGTCAATCCGGGACCGATTGAGACTGAATTTTTCAAACTGGCCGATCCCTCGGGAGATTACATCAAGAATGTGGGCGGCTTCATGATGACTCCCCAGTATGTCGCCGAACGAATCGTGAAGCTTATCGAGAAGGACAAGGAAGAGCTGGATTTGCCGCGGCTGGCGGCTGCCGGTATTCGCTTGTACGGGCTGTTCCCCCGGCTGGCGGACAAGCTGACATACAAAATGCTCAATCGGAAATAATATAGTGAGAAGCACAGAGGGGCCTTCCATTTGGTGGACAGGCCTTTTTGGCATATAATGAAGGAATACAATAAAGCGAAAAGGATGAATTTCCCTATGACTAAAGCTTCTTTTGCGGCTATCGGCATCCAGGAAGACCTTGAAGCCCGATTGTCGGAATTCGGCATAACCTCCCCCTCTCCGGTTCAGGCGGAGACCATTCCGCTGCTGCTGGAAGGAAGGGACGTGATCGCCGCTTCCCAGACCGGGACAGGCAAAACGCTGGCCTACCTGCTGCCCCTCCTGCAAGGAATCGATCCGCAGCGCAGGGCGGTTCAGAAGCTGGTGCTGGCCCCGACCCAGGAGCTTGCGATGCAGATTGTGCGCGAAGCGGAGCGCTACGGCGAGGGGCGCGGCATCCGCACGCTCGGACTGATCGGCGGAGCGGCGGTCGGACGCCAGATCGAGAAGCTGCGCGAGCATCCGCAGCTCGTGGTCGGCACTCCGGGACGCGTGCGCGAGCTGATCGCGGTACGCAAGCTGAAGATGCACGAGGTCGCCACCATCGTCATTGACGAGGCGGACCAAATGTTCCAGCTCGGGGGCGCGGGCGAGCTGGAGAAGATCATCGCGAGCGCGCTGCGCAGCCGCCAGCTCGTCATGCTGTCGGCGACCATCGGACCGGAGACGCGGGCCTTGGCTTCGAAGGCCATGAACGATCCGGCCGAGGTCGGCATTGATCCCGAGACCAAGGCGGCGCGCGGGCTGGAGCATCTGTATATCGCCGTGGAGGAGCGGGACAAGGTCGATACGCTGCGGCGGGTGCTGCGCTATTACAACCCGGACCGGGCGATCGTCTTCGCCAACACGCCCGAGACGATTGCGGAGGTGGAGGCGAAGCTGAATCACCTCGGACTGACGGCGGCGGCGCTCTACGGCGACGCTGACAAAGTGACGCGCAGCACGGTGCTGGGCCGCTTCCGGGAAGGGAAATTCCGCGTGCTCGTGGCGAGCGACGTGGCGGCGCGCGGGCTGGACATCGAGAATCTGCCGCTTGTCGTCAGCTTCGATCCCGCGTTCGACGCAGAGCACTACGTGCACCGGTCGGGACGGACGGGACGGATGGGCCGCAGCGGCCTGTCGCTGTCGATCGTCACGCCGCAGCAGACGTTCATTATGCGCAAGTTCGCGCGCGAGCTCGGCATCCCGCTAAGCGAACGCGCGCTGTACGGCGGCCAAATTCTGCCGCCGGAAGAAATGCGCGGCGGCGCAGGCCCGCGCCGCGACAAGCCGCGCAGCGGCCAGCCGGCGGTGCGGACCGCCGGCATCCGCCCGCACGCCGCGCCGGAAGCGGGCGGCGCGGCCGGGCGCGGGCAGGGCCGTGACGCCAGCGTCGGGCGTCACGGGGAGCCGCGCGCCAGCGGGGCGCGCCCCGCGGCAAGCCGCGCAGCGGCGGGCTCCGGGCGGAGCGGAGCCAAGGCGTCCGCTCCGGCGGGCAAGGCCCGCCACACGGAGCGGGACCGCAAGAGCAAGAACAAGGGAGCGCCTAAGTGGCTGAAGGACAAACGGTCCGGAGGTGACGGGCAATGAGTGCGGCTCCCGTGCTGGAGATTGCGGGCCTGACCGGAGGGTACAGCCTGAACAAGCCTGTGCTGCACGATATTTCCCTGAATGTGCAGCCGGGGGAGATGGTCGGGCTGATCGGCCTGAACGGAGCGGGCAAGAGCACCACCATGAAGCATATTCTCGGACTGATGACGCCGCATAAAGGCCGAATCGCCGTTCAGGGCCGAACGCGGGAGGGCGATTCGGAAGGGTATCACAGCGCGCTTTCGTTTGTGCCCGAGTCGCCGCTCTTGTATGAAGAAATGACCGTGCGCGAGCATGTGGAATTTACGGCCAGGGCTTACGGCGTCAGCCGCGCCGATTACGAGGCGCGCAGCCGCCGCCTGGCGGAGCTGTTCCGGATGGAGGATAAGATGGATAGCCTCTCCGGCCATCTGTCCAAAGGGATGAAGCAGAAGGTGATGATTATGTGCGCTTTTGTTGCAAGTCCGGCGCTCTATGTCATCGACGAGCCCTTTCTTGGCCTCGATCCGCTCGGCATCCGCTCGCTGCTGGACTTCATGCTGGAGATCAAGCAGTCGGGGTCTTCCATTCTGCTCAGCTCCCACATCCTTTCCACGATCGAGAACTACTGCGACCGCTTCATCGTGCTGCATCAGGGCAAGGTTATCGCCGAGGGCGGCTTGGCCGAAATAGGGGCTGCCGCAGGCAAGCCGGGCCTGCCGCTGGAGCAGCTGTTCTACGAGCTGGTCCAGGGAGGGAAGTAGCATGGATCTCAGAGAGCTGCAGGGGCAGCGGCGCAGCCGGGCGGCCGGCAAGCTTCTTTCCTATGCGGGCTATATTATCCAGAGCGGCGTGGCGGTTGTGCTGATGTTCATCCTGATCGCGTTTTCGGCCTGGTACACCTCGGTGCTCAGGGATATTCCATCCGGTCTGCCGATCCGCTGGATCATGATGGCGGTGCTGCTGCCGGCAGCGGTTCATAGCGGCTTCCGCACCTATTTGCAGCCCGCGGACGCCGTCTTTCTGCTGCCGCAGGAGCACCGGATGCACGAGTATTTCGCCCCGGCATGGACCAGGGGAACGGTGTGGAAAAGCCTCCGGCTGCTTCTCGCGCTCCTCATTTTGTGGCCTTTATACATACGGACGGAGGAATCGCCGAAGGCTTTGCTCGTCACCGCCGCGCTGCTGCTTGGCGTCAAGCTTCTCTCCGCCTACGGCTGCTGGCGGGAGCTCAAGATGCTCTCCCCCGCCGCGTCCGCCGGGTACCGGCTGCTGCGCTGGGCGGTGGGCGGCCTGATCATCGCCGCCTGGCTGTGGCAGCCTTTCCATAAAGGGCTGGGTTTCTCGCTGCTGCTGGCGGCGGCTTACCTGTCAGCGTTGGCCGTGCCCGCCCGGCACGCCGTTCCCTGGGAGCGGCTGATCGCCCTGGAGAAGGCGCAAAGCGGCCGGGCGTTAATGCTGCTCGGATGGTTCGTCGAAGTTCCCGGACGCCAGCAGCGTGTCTATCCCCGGCGGTGGCTCTCCCGCTGGGGGGCGGGGCTTCCGTGGCGGCGGGACAGCGCCTACCGCTATCTGCTGACCAAAAGCTTTGCCCGCGGCGATATCCTGGGGATTGTGCTGCGCCTTGGACTATTGGCGCTGGCGCTGGAGTGGTGGAACCGCGGCAGCCTTGTGAGCGCGGGGATTTATCTGTTCTTCCTGTTCATCATCGGCGTCCAGCTCTCCGCCCTGGCGAAGCTGCACGGCGAATCCTTCTGGCTGACGGTCTATCCGCTGCCGGAGAACAGCCGGAGCCGCAGCACCATCTCCTTTGTGTTCCGCGCGCATTTGGCCTTCGCGCTTGCGCTGTGGCTTCCGCTGGCTGCCGGAAGCGGCACGCTCCCCAGGGCGCTCGGGGCGCTGGCCGCTGGCGCGGCGCTCGTTCTGATTCTCCGCGCCCGCCTGGGGAAGAATATGCGGAGGGCCGAAGACGACGATCTCTAGCATCGCCTGAAGCCGTGGGTCTCATGCCATGGTAGCAAGAGGTTTTTCTGATGCCTTACCAGCGATTAGTAACAAGCGCTTGCGCTTCACAACTCTACGAAAGAGGGGCTGTGCAATAGTCATCGCAAATGGCTTATGGATCGCCCCTTTTGACGTCCCAGTCGGGAGCCATCCCCCTTACTGGCTGCCTAAAGAGACAGCTAAGCGGAATTCCTCCATTAAACTCACTGAATAACAGGCTGATATCCGAATTATAAGGAAAACTAGAGCTAGTATAAAAAGTGGACACCTCGTTAAGAGAAAAAGATAATAGAGTTATCTAAGGAGGTGTTCACATGAGTGAACCACGGAAACAGTATAACGAAGAGTTCAAGAAACAAACGGTAAAGTACCTGCAGGAGCAAACGAAGTCGGTAGAGGACATCGCTCTGGAGCTGAATATTCCTGTGAAGACCCTGTATGCCTGGAAGGCGAAATACCGCGAGTTTAAGAACGAGCCTATCGCCAGCCTGGATCGAGTCCGCGAACTGGAGCAGCTGCTGAAAGAAAAAGAACGTGAACTTCACGAAAGCCAGCAACGTGCTGCCGATGCGGAGGAGGAACTGGCCATCGTAAAAAAAGCAGTGCACATCTTCAGCAAACCAAAGAACTGAGATTTCAGTTTGTGGAAGATCATCGCTCCGAGTTCCCTTTGGAGAAGATGTGCAAAGCACTAGGTGTCTCCCGGAGCGGCTACTACACCTGGCGCAGCCGAAAACCCAGCGAGCGAGTGCGGCGCAAGGTGCGGCTGTTAAAGCGGATCACGTATCATTTCAACGATTCACAGCAGCGTTATGGTGCGCCCAAGATTGCACATCTTTTGCGCCAGGAAGGCGAAACCGTCACCGAACGTACCGTCGGCCTATACATGCAAGAACTCGGATTCCGTGCCTGTGTCAGCCGTACCTTCAAGGTTCAAACCACCGACTCCAATCATGATTTGCCGATCGCTCCAAACCTCCTGAACCAGCAGTTTCACGTGGAGAAACCCAATAAAGTATGGGTAGCCGACATTACGTATATTCCATGCCGGGAAGGCCGCCTGTATCTAGCCAGTGTGCTGGACTTATGCACCCGTGAGATCGTAGGCTGGCGTCTGAGCGACCGGATGAACACCGATCTCGTCCTGGGCGCCCTAAAGGATGCCCACCTTGCCAAGAGACCTAAAAAAGGACTGATCCACCATTCGGATCGAGGAAGCCAGTACGCGTCCGAAGATTACCGAAAACAGCTCAAGACTTACCGTATGATCACCAGCATGAGCCGCAAAGGAAACTGCTACGATAATGCTTGCATGGAATCTTTCCATAGCATCCTGAAAAAGGAGCTCATTTACTGCAAGCGATTTAGAACGAAACAGCAGGCCTACGATGAGATCTACCGATACATTGAGTTTTTTTATAACCGCAAACGAATCCATGGTGCACTAGGGTACCTGTCACCGATTCGCTTTGCTGCTCGGTTCAATAAGAGAAAAGCAAGCTAAAGGGTGTCCACTTTCTTGACAGAGGTCCAAACCTCCAGCTAATTGGGGCGTTTCATCGAAAGAATGGGCGGAACCCGTAAATTAGATGGAGTTTTTCCAGATAAGCCGTTCAACAACCCGATTTCTTATGAATTAGAGGGAGTTTTTCCCGCTCATATCCGCCAGTTGGCCAACAAAGGATTCTCATTCCCGGACGCAATACAAGGCTGTCCCAAAAGTCATCCTAGATGACTTAGGGACAGCCCTTTTTTTGCCAACCTCATGGTTCAGCAGATGTAGGCACAACTCCGCAGCACCGTATTTTTCCTTGAAGACTTGATCGTGAAAAGACCCACGGTATGCCCGGCTTAGATCAGCCCGCCGTTAAGATTGATATTTTTGTACAGGCGGATTTTCGCATCCTCCAGATGCTCGGTCACCACTTGTCTCAGATCGTCATGCGAGCCTTCCTTGAGAGATTGGATAATCCGATCGTGCTGCTGCAGGGAATGAAGAACCATTTCTTTCGTAATCAGGTACGATTTCATCGCCAGATAGCGGTAGTTCATACTGTTTTGATAGATATTCATGATATTCTTGTTGCCGCCCAGTTTCAGAAATTCCATGTGAAAATGAAGGTTGTAGTCTCCTTCGTGGTAATTCTCCAGCTTCGACGAGTTTACGATATAGACCGACGTTTCATGAATCTTCTCCATGTTGGCGATGATGTTTGGACTGGCCTCGGCTTTTCCCGCCGCCAGCTTCTCCACGACCCAAAGTTCAATCATCAGGCGTGTTTCCATGATGTCGAGCACGTTCTCCGCTGAAACGCCTACGACAAAAGTGCCGACCTTCGGCACCGTCTTGATCAATCCGTCCTTCTCCAACCGGCCCAGCGCGTCGCGGATCGGCGTCCGGCTTACCCCGAGCTGAGTGGATAATTCTGGAATGGAAAGCTTGTGTTCGGGCGGGAATTCTCTCTTGATAATCAGTTCTTTCAGAATGCCGTACGTTTTCTCCAATAAATTGGTATTGTCAATTCGGATCAGGTTAGGCATGGAAATCATTCCTTATCGGGTTGATACTTGCATAAATCATGTATACAACATTTATTTAAATCATAGGATCGACTCTTTGTCAAAAGATATTTTCGGCAAAAATAGTTGAGAAAATAGCATTGACAGGAAAAATAGGGCGGTGATATGATACGTGGCATAGCAGAAATAAAGCCGACTAAACAAATAGGGTATATATATTTCTGTGTCGAATAAAGAACGTAGTACCTTTTTCTTGTATGTTGTATACAACATATATTAGTGTCGACCGTACGAACGGAGACCTGCCTTTCGGCTTTATCAAGCCTTGGCGGGTTTTTTGCGTTTAATACGGTCATAGTCAGGAGGAATGAGAATGAAAAGCGCCGCTGACCGCTCTGCCGGAGCGCTGGCCGTTCTGGCCGGCTGTCTCTCTCTTCGCGAAGCCTACCGCCTGTACCCTTATCATGTTAGTCTGCTGGGCGGAGACCATACCTTCCCCGCCTTTATAGGAGCGGGACTGGCTCTGGCGGGAATCTGGCTGGTTTTGTTTCCCGGGCCGTCCGCACGGTCGTCCTCGGCCGGATTACCAGCTCCGGAAACGTCGGAAGCCGAAACAGCCAGTGCCGATACAACCGGTGAAAAGCACAGTGTAAACGAGTCCATCGTTAATAGAGAGTCCTTCACGGGCACCCAATCAGCGAATAGGACAAGCGGTCGGTTTCCGTTTTTGCCCGGGAACAGCCTGATCCCTCTCCTGCTGCTGATCTACACTGTTATTCTTCCCCGGGCGGGTTACCTGGCGGGAACTTTTGTTATCGCTCTGCTTCTGTTTCGTGTACTGGGAATCGCCAAGTGGTGGCGCTGCGCGATTTACGCTCTGCTGCTGACGGCCGGGCTGTATCTGATTTTTATCGAATGGCTGCACACTCCATTTTCGGCAGGAACGCTGTGGCTTCATCAAGGAGGCGATTAAATGAGTAATTTATCCATGCTGCTTGACGGCTTTGGACATGCGTTAACACCGATGAACCTGCTGATGGCGGCCATCGGCGTGCTTGTGGGAACCTTCGTCGGCGTGCTGCCGGGGCTTGGTCCAACTTCGTCGATCGCCATCCTGCTGCCCGTAACGTCGGTTCTGGAACCGACACAGGCAATTATTATGCTCGCGGGCATTTACTACGGGGCGATGTACGGCGGATCGACAACCGCCATTCTGCTTAATATTCCGGGCGAAGCCTCCTCCGTCCCGACCTGTCTGGACGGCTACCCGCTCGCCCGGCAGGGCAGGGGAGGACCGGCGCTTGGAATCGCCGCCATCGCCTCCTTTATCGCCGGTGTGCTCGGTGTGATCGGTCTCGTCCTGTTCGCGCCGGTGCTGGCCAATCAGGCGCTGCGCTTCGGACCGCCGGAAATGTTCTCCGTCCTGCTCCTGACGCTGGTTATCATGATGGGGATGACCGGCGGACGCTTCGTCAAATCGGCGATCATGGGTCTGATCGGCATTGCTCTGTCGCTCATGGGGCTCGGGGCCAACTCCGGCTTGTACCGTTTCACCCTGGGCTGGAGTCCGCTCGAAGGAGGACTGGATATGGTGAGCATTCTGATCGGTCTCTTTTCGATCGCAGAAGTCATGAGAGGCTTGTCCGAGAAGAAGACCGCCATTTCGTCCGGAAATATCGGAAGCGTCTATCCGGGCCGGGAGGATCTGAAGCAGAGCGCTTCTTCCATCGCCGCCGGTGGAATTATCGGTTTCTTCATGGGCTTGCTTCCGGGCTGCTCGGCCGCCGTAACTTCCTTTCTGTCCTATGATTTCGTCAAAAGAATCTCGCGCCGCCGCCATCTGTTCGGGAAAGGAGCGATTGAGGGCGTGGCCGCTCCGGAAGCTGCCAACAACGCGACAAGCTCCGCCGGTTTTATTCCGCTGTTCGCGCTTGGTATCCCATCGTCGCCGCCGCTGGCCGTGCTGCTCGCTGGCCTGATGATCTACGGGCTGACGCCGGGGCCGATGCTGTTCGAGCAGAAAGGAAGCTTTGTGTGGACCGTCATCGCCAGCATGTTCATCGGCAACGTGATGCTGCTAGTTCTGAACCTGCCGCTGGTGGGTATTTGGGCCAAGCTGACCCGGGTCCCATTCTCGATTCTTGCGCCGGTAATTCTTCTGCTCAGCATGGTTGGCGCCTACACGGTGCGCAACAATCTGTTCGATGTTCAGGTTGCGGTCATCTTCGGCATCGCCGGTTATTATCTGCAAAAGCATGACTGGCCGATCATGCCGCTTATTCTCTGCTTTATTCTGGGCCCCTTGATGGAACAGTCGTTTTCGCAGTCGATGGCAATTTCCGGCGGAAGCCTTGGCATCTTTGTCCAAAGAGGGCTTTCCGTAGCTTTCATTATAGCTGCAGCGGTCATGCTGGTCTTCTCCCTGTACATGGTCCGCCGCACCAAAAAAAGAATCCGCGAGGAACGCGGCGATTCGCTCAGCATCGTCAATGCCGAAGCGTAAAGCCGACTACAATACACATTTTAGGAGAGTGAATGAATTGAAGACATTGAACAAAAAGACTTTCCGGCTGCTGCCGCTGACGCTGGCGCTGCTCTTTCTGGCCTCCGGCTGCGGAGCCAATTCAACGGCGGAATCCGGCGCAGGCGGGGCCGCCCAGACAGGCGGTGCAACGGCCGCTGCCTCCGCTGCGGCAGCGGGACCGGCTTCCTCGGCAGGCACCGACTATCCGAACCGGCCCATTGAATATGTCGTGCCGTTCTCGGCCGGCGGCGGCGTAGATCTCGTTGCCCGGACGGTCGCCGAAGGGCTGAGCAAGGAATGGGGGCAGCCGATCGAAATCGTCAACAAGCCCGGAGCGGGCGGAGCCACCGGCGCGCAATACGCGCTCAAGCAAGCGGCCAATGACGGCTACACGGTGCTTGCGGATAATGTGGCGAGCACGACCATGCTTCAGGCCGGATCGGCCTCGGCGCCGGTTCTCTTGAGCGACCATGAGTTTGCGGCCCGGGTCGTTACGGATGCGCCTGTCTTCGTAGTGGCCGCCGACGCGCCGTGGAAGGATTTCCGCGAATTCTCGGAATGGGCGAAAGCGAATCCCGAGAAGCTGACTTGGACCAGCGTAGGGCCTGCGGGTTTCTCCACCTTTGCCGTTGCAGAATGGCTGAAAGCGATTGGAGCCGACTTCTCAAAAACCCGGATGATTGCCACCAAAGGCGCGTCCGAATCTCTGCCCCTTGTCGCTGGAGGCAATGCGGTTCTGGCCGTGCACACGGTCAATGAGACCTCTACTTTGGTTAAGGCTGGAAAATTGAAGGTGCTGGCCGTCCTGTCTCCCGAGCGCAGTCCGTATTACCCGGATGTGCCTACAACAGCGGAGCAGGGAGTGAAGGATTTGTCCGTCTCCTGGTGGACGGGCATGAGCTTCCCGAAAGGAACGCCGCAGGAGATTGTCAAGAAGTGGGCGGATGGAGTCGCCAAGCTGGCACAGGACCCCGATTTTGTCGCGAAGCTCAAGCAGCTGCAGGTCGATCCGAATGTGCTTACAGGACAGGAGTTTACGGATTTTGTAAATAAGGAAGCCGAGTATTACACAGGTCTCGCCACCGAGACAGGAATCCGCAAGTAATCGCAATACGAAATGGGCCATCACGGAACTGATCCGCAAGTAACGACGGGAATGCCTAAGCAAATCGCAAATTCAGATTCGGAGGGAAGAATATGCATCATTTTTTAATTCATAAGCAGGGAGATCAGGTGGGCGTCGCAACGACGGACATTACCGCCGGGCAGCAGGTCGTCGGAGTCTTTATGGATGACGATTCGGAAATAACGGTGACAAGCCTTCAGAATGTTCCGCTGGGGCACAAAATATCCATCGGCGTTCTTGAAAAAGGCGGCAAAGTCATTGAATACGGCATCCCCATCGGCGTTGCGCCGGAGGGGCTGACCGAAGGGGAATACGTTCATACGCACAATATTAAATCGGCGAGGTGGTAACGATGGGACAATTATTCGGATATCGTAGAGAAAACGGCAAGGTGGGCATTCGCAATCATGTCATTATTTTACCGGTTGACGACATTTCAAACGCGGCCTGCGAGGCGGTGGCAAAGGTCGTCTCCGGAACGCTGGCTCTGCCCCATGCTTACGGGCGGCTGCAGTTCGGAGAGGATCTGGCGCTGCACTTCCGGACCATGATCGGAACGGGCAGCAATCCGAACGTAGCGGCGGTCATCGTAATCGGCATTGAGCCGAACTGGACGAAGATCATCACAGACGGCATTGCCGCCACGGGCAAACCGGTAGCCGGATTCTCCATCGAAGGCTTGGGCGATCTGGAAGTCATCCGGCGGGCGGCTTGGAAAGCCAAGGAATTCGTGCAGTGGGCCACAGAGCTTCAGCGGGAGCCCATATCCCTCTCGGAGCTTACTGTTAGCATCAAGTGCGGAGAATCGGATACGACAACGGGACTGGCTTCCTGCCCGACGGTGGGAGAAACAGTGGACTATTTGATCGATCAGGGAGCGACCGTGTTTTTCGGGGAGACTTCCGAGCTGACGGGCGGAGAGCATCTGATCGCGGACCGGATGGCGACGGAAGAGCTCCGCGGACAATTCCAGCGCACCTATGATCGTTATGTCTCCGGATTCGCTTCTCAAGGCGTGGACCTGCTCGGCTCCCAGCCGACTCAGGGCAATATCGCCGGCGGGCTGTCCACGATTGAAGAGAAGGCGCTGGGCAATATCGAAAAAACCGGAACCAAGCAGGTTATCGGCGTACTGAAGCCTGCCGAGGCGCCGCAGAACGGCCCGGGTCTGTATTTCATGGACAGCTCTTCCGCCGCTGCGGAATGCGTAACGCTCATGGCTGCTGCCGGAGCGGTTGTCCATTTCTTCCCGACGGGACAAGGAAACGTAATCGGCAATCCCATCGAGCCGGTGATCAAGATTTCGGCCAACCCGAAGACGGTCAAGCTGATGGCGGAGCATATCGATGTCGATGTCAGTCCGCTGCTCGAACGCGCCATTACGCTGCCGGATGCGCGGGGACGCTTGCTTGAGAACCTGGAGCGGACGGTCAACGGGCGGCTGACGGCGGCGGAGGCGCTCGGGCACCGGGAATTTGTGATGACGAAGCTTTATCCAAGCGCGTAATTAACTATAATGAGAAATGAATAGGGAGGCGTAACGCGGAAATGTCGGCAAAGCGCTATGACAGCGGGCAGCTCTACGAATTTGTGCAATCGGTTCTGATATCCTTGAATGTACCGGAGGAAGACGCCATCATTACGGCCGATTCTCTGATCCGTGCCGATCTGGAAGGGCACGGCAGCCACGGAATCAGCAGGCTGCCGGTCTATTCCCGGCGCATTCGGGAAGGGAGAATCAGCGCTTCGCCGGACATTGCCGCCGAGCGCCACGGCGCGGTGCTGACGGTGGACGGCGGGAACGGGCTGGGCCAGGTTGTCGCCATCCGGGCATTAAGGGCGGGCATTCCCGTTGCCCGGGAGCTGGGGATTGCAGCGGTATTCGTCCGCGGCAGCAATCATTTCGGGACGGCGGCTTATCTATGCCAGGAGGCCGCCAAGGAGAATATGGCGTCGATCGTCATGACCAACTCGCCGCCGGGCATTGCCCCTTGGGGAGGCCGGGCGGCCTTTCTCGGGACGAACCCGGTCGGGTTCGGGTTCCCGTCAGGCTCAGGAGACCGGCCGCCGATCGTCGCCGACCTGTCTTCCAGCATTGTCGCGCGGGGAAAGATTATGCAGGCGCAGAAGCAGGAGCAGCCGATCCCCGAAGGCTGGGCGATCGACAGCGAGGGCAGGCCGACCACCGATGCCGGAGAAGCGCTCAAGGGGGCGGTTCTTCCGCTGGGGGGAGCCAAAGGATATGCGCTGGCGCTCGCTGTGGAGATGCTGTGCGGCATCCTGACCGGGGCCTCCTTCGGCCCGCATATCGGGAACCTGTATAAGGAGGGCGACAAGAACGCGGATGTGGGACATGTAATCCTGCTGTTCTCGCCGGCCCGCTGGCTAGACATGGAAACTTATTTCGACTCCGTCTCGCGGTTTGCGGACGAAATCAAGCAGGTACCTTTGTCCCCTGGCGCGGAAGAGATTCTGCTTCCGGGAGAGCGGCGATTCCGTTCCGCGGGGAGGAACCGGCTGTCCGGCATATCCCTGCCGGATAATGTTGTAAGCGAATTGGAGGACCTGGCGGCGGTGGCTGGGGTTCCGTTTCCTCCGCAGCTCTCGCAGGGGGAAGAAGGAACGCAAAGGGGAAGTGAAGCATGAATATTGTGATTACGGAGTGGAACGCTCCGAATGGGCTGGAGCAGCTTAAGCAGGCAGGCCATCATGTCCACTATGATCCCGGTCTGTGGAATCGTCCAGAGCTGAGCGAAGCCGTCAAAACTGCGGATGCCCTGATTGTCCGCAACCAGACGCAGGTAGACGCGGCCCTGATCGAGGCGGCTCCCCGCCTGAAGGTGATCGGAAGACTCGGCGCAGGGCTGGACAATATCGATCTGGATGCTGCGGCCCGAAGGGATATCCCGGTGGTTACGGCAGGAAGCGCCAACGCTTCCTCAGTGGCCGAATACGTTATCGCGGCCATCTTTCATACCGCCCGGCGTCTAGGGGAGGCGGCGGACAGCGTACGTTCCGGGGGCTGGCTGCGGCAGCAGTTCACGCTGCATGAAATTGCAGGGAAGACGCTGGGGCTCATCGGCGTAGGTGAAATCGGCAGACGGACGGGAGCCAAGGCCAGCGCACTTGGGATGAAGGTTCTGGGCTTCGACCCCAGATTTGAGCAGAACGAAGATGCCGCCGATGAGGCGGGGATCATTCCCGCCGGCTTCAACCGGGTGCTGGCCGAAAGCGACTTTATCAGCCTGCACGTTCCGCTGCTTCCTTCGACCCGGGGACTGATCGGCGCTTCGGCCCTCAGTCAGATGAAGTCATCCGCCGTTCTCATCAATACATCGAGGGGAGGCGTAGTCGACGAGGAAGCTCTGGCTGCGGTGCTGTCCGCAAACAAGCTGGCCGGGGCCGTACTGGATGTGCTCAGTCAGGAGCCTCCCCTGAAGGACCATCCGCTGCTGGCGCTTCCGAGCTGCACGATCACGCCCCATATCGCCGGGCTGACGCAGGAGTCGCAGGAGCAAATATCGGAGATCGTATCGGCCGGAGTCATCTCCGCGCTGAGCGGACAGGCCGGGTAACGAAAGCGCAAGTCCGTGCCTGTTCTTACCGGGTTGCCAAATGCGCGCATGAACTTTATACTGAAGCAGTAATTCAATTCTTGCACTTTCCATCTCCCAAGGAGGATTTTTAATCATGGTGCATTACATCAGACTGCGTTTCCCTACTTTGAACCTGTAATCAAATACGTTCAAAGGCTCTGTTTGTGATACAGAGTAAACGGGATCAGTCTGTCCATTTTTAATGATCTTCTTTTGCCAGGGAGAATACCCCATACGAAAGAAGGGCGGATCATGCCGCCTTTCTTTTTTTTTATATTTTCTCTTTCTTCCGGACGGCAAGCGGAAGGTTGTTTGGCAATGGCTATCTTAAAGCTTCATCCGGCTCAGGCAGGATGGGGCTGTTTCCCTTTACTCTCAGATCACAGGCGGCTGCTTGTGATTTTTATTTTGAAGGGGAGACAAGGTATGAATGGAAGAACCAGAAGTGCTGCGCGCATAAAAGAAATGGAGCCGGCCTTTCAGTGCCCGATTTGCGGATGCCGGGTGGCGGTGATCGATGATAAAAGTTTGGTCTGCATCGAAAAGCATACGTTTGATTTTGCCAAACCGGGCTATCTCAACCTGTCGGTCCGTCCCGCAAAGGGGCATTACACGAAAGAATTGTTCGAGTCTAGACGCCGCATGATCACGGAATCGGGCCTGTACGCTCCGCTGCATGAAAGGTTGGCACGCATGATCAAGGAGCATACGCAAAGCGCTGCAATCCCCTGTACGGTCGCCGATTTGGGCTGCGGAGAAGGGTCGCATCTAGGGCGAATTTTGGAGGGCTGCGGCTGTCCGGGGATGACCGGAATCGGCCTCGATCTATCCAGGGAAGGCATCATCCTGGCCTCCAAGCGGTATGCCGAATCCATATGGATCGTGGGCGATCTGGCGCAATCCCCTCTCGCTGACGGGGCGGTCCAGGTGATTCTTAATATTTTGTCCCCGGCAAATTACAAAGAATTCAAGCGGATTCTGGCCCGGGATGGTCTCGTCATCAAAGTCCTGCCCCGCTCCGGTTATCTAAGGGAATTAAGACAAACGATATTCAAGGACAGCGAAAAAGGGATGTACCAAAACGACGGGGTAGCGGCGCTGTTCCAAAAGCATTTTCATGTGCTGGATACGGCAAGGCTCCATTACTCCAAAGAGCTGAGTACCGGGGAGCTTGCCGATCTGGTTCGCATGACTCCGCTTGCCTGGTCCTCGGGCAACAAGGAGATTGAAGCTTTTATCCAGCAGGATTCGGCGGAGATTACGATAGAGCTGGATATTTTAATCGGACGCATTCCAAAGCCTATTGACGGAAAAAACAAATTACCTTATATTTGAACTAACGGTCGTTAGTTAGTCTAATCGGAAGGACGGTTTCCATGAGCGTTTATGTGGATATATCGAATAAGGAAATTGTCAATGCTACCAAGAACCGGCTGATCGACATTGCCATCGGCGCCTTCTCGTTAAAAGGCTTCAGCGGGGTTTCCATCCGTGACCTGACCCGCGAGGCCGGGATCAAGGAAAGCTCGTTCTATAATCATTTCCGCAGCAAGGAAGAGCTTCAGGAGACGATCTTTGCCAACTTTCGCGTCAGCCTTGGGAAGATCAAGCCCCCGGTGGAACAGCTTGAGCATATCGCCAAGGCGATGCCGCTGAAGGACTTTTTAAGGCAGGTTTATCTGAATTTCCTGGATCATGTGCTGAGTCCGAAAATGGAGGAGATCTGGCGCATTCTGTATCTTGAACAGGTCCGCAACAAGGCGGCGCGTGAAATTTATCTGAATGAGCTGGTCGGAAGTTCGCTTTGGTTTATGGAGGCGGTGTTTGCCAAGTATATCGAATCCGGCAAAATCCCTCCGAGTTCCCCGGCGATGCTGGCGGCCGAGTATCAATATCCGGTGTTCAGTATGATCGCCGAATTTCTGCTGCTGCGTCTGGACGGAAAGGCCACGGACGATATCCGGAGGCGAATGGAGGAGCATATCGCTTTTTTTTGCAAGGCTTGCGGAAAATAAGGAGGAATCATGATGGTCTCGATTTACAGAAAGGGCGGCAGCCCGCAGCGGCTGGCCGAGGCGTATGACCGGACCGTGGGCTTGATGGGAACACCGGTGGAGTCGCGGCATGCCGTGACTTCCTATGGCCGGACGCATTATCTTGCGGCAGGACCGGCGGGTGCACCGGCGCTCGTCCTGTTCCACGGCTTCTGCTTCAGCTCGAGCGGATGGGTGGAGAATATCCGGGAGTTGTCTTCCGCCTACCGCGTATACGCAGTGGACCTCCCGGGCGATATCAATAAAAGCGAGCCCGAGCGCCTGATCCGCAGCAAGAAAGACTGCGCAGAATGGTTCGAAGAGCTGCTTCAGGCGTTCGGTATAGGGCACGCGCATATTGGCGGCCATTCCTATGGCGGCTTTGTCGCCATGATTGTGGCCTCTCTGCGGCCGTCCCTTGTTGACAAGCTGGTTATTCTGAGTCCCGGCGCGGGTGTGCTTCCGCAGAGCAGCCGTTTCTTTGTCCGCTGCATGCTTGCTGGCTTCCTCCCGTCGGAACGGCGGATCCATGCGCTGTTGGATGATATGACGGGCGAAGGGAACACCATCAATCCGATGCTGAGGCGTCAAGTTGTCGTCGCCTTGCAGAACGCGCTTCCGAAAGTCAAGCTGTTACCCTCCCTGCTGACGGATGACGAACTGAAGCGGATCACGGCGCCCGCCCTGCTTCTGATCGGCGATCAGGAGGTTCAGTATGATGCGGAGCGGGCTGTAAGCCGTGCCCGTGCGGTTATGCCCGATGTAAGGGCGCATGTCATCCGGGATGCAGGACATGGGCTGCCGCTGGAGAAGCCCGGGGAGGTTAACGGACTTATTCTCGATTTTCTCGGGGAAGCGCGGCTGATGAACGGCGTTGGTTGAACAATAATACAATCATAAAAAAAGAAGAGATCCTTTGGGCCGTGGAACGGCCTGACCGGATCTCTTTATTTACGCCCTTATCAGTTCAGCTTATGGTGCGGATGGGCCAAAACAAAGCGGCTCGAACATGATGAGAGGGAAGGGAGCCTAAGAGGCTCTCTTCCGAGGATGAATCAATGGCCGATTAAACAAACAGAGAACGGCTGATGATAACCAGCAGGATGAAGAGAACCAGGATGGCTCCAGTGCTGGTGAAAGGTGAGTATCCGTATCCGCCTCTTACTTCTTCGCTCATGTTCATTCCCCTTTCGGTGAAGTTGTGTTGTACTTGAGTACACCGTATACTATGTGCCGTGGTTGAAAGGGGTATGGGCCAATGCCGCCAAGACCTCAAAATTTAGAAACAGGGCTTCTGGATAACGATCATTCCCTAGTAAAAAAGAGTTAAAAAAGAGCTGCCTTACAGCGGTTGGAAACCGCTGCTGAGGCAGCTCTTGATATGCCGGAGGCTGGACTTTGGGCAATCGGTCAGGCTTGTTCGAGATCGCGAATGCCGGCGTACACCAGGTCGAACAAATCTTCCAGATTTTCTTCGGCGATACAGGAAAAAGCGATTCGCAGATCAGTGTCGCCGAGAGCAATCGTGCCAAGGCCGTAATTGTGGATCAGATGCTGGCGAAGCTCCTCCGCATTGACGGTACGAAGCTTCAGGCACATGAAATAGCCGGAATTGAACGGATAATACGTCCACACATCGTCTCCGTATTTTCCGCTGTCGAGCAGCGCCTTGACCTTGTTGGCCCGGCCCTTCATGATCCGGAATTTCTCTTCCTTCTGCTCCTCGAATGCCGGCGCCTTGAGAGCGTCAAGCACGAAGGTCTGCGATGGATGCGGACCGCTGGAAATAGTGGCCCGGATAATGCCGAGCGTCTTCTGCTCCAGAGCGGCCAGCACGTCCTTGTTCTCGGAAGCATAGGTGATGAAGCCTACGCGGAAGCCCCATACGTATTCTTCCTTCGTCGCGCCGTCGATCTTGACCGCAAGCACGCGCGGGTGCACGTTCGCCAGCTTGCCGAACAGTGATTCCTTGAGGGAATCCTCGAAGAAGAGCCCGAAATACGCGTCATCGCA